>JANXYG010000009.1 GCA_025350245.1 Betaproteobacteria bacterium | reverse complement strand
TACGAACTCCCCTATGAAATCAGCTTCTCGTGCCACATTTGCACAATCAAACAGACTCACAAAGCGCCGAATCTTCGTGTCTGCATTTTAGATGCAATCGATTGATATGTATAGTAAATACTGCTTTTCGGTCAGGCACTAACTTGGGTGGATTGATCCTGCACCTCCTCGAGGGCGTCGTAGCTGAGGTCGGGCGCAACGGCAGGCAGCACCTTCTTGATGCTCCAGCTGCACTCCTGGCTTGGATGGTAGTAGTGTTCCTTGGCCAATGGCCAGAGGTCGACCACGCGATCATTGATGGCGAGGAGGGACCGCTTCAGCTTCGAAAACCGAGTCGCCAGATCCGTGATTCGCCCCCGCTCGAATGCAGCGTTGTAGACGAACACCGGCCCTCGCTCGCCGCATGCGGCGATGAGCGCTTCGGCAAAAGCCTTCGATGGATCGTTGCCGGAGAGGTCGAGGAATGACTGGTGATCGAGCTTGCCCGTTCGCGACAGGCGATGCACGCTGAACTGATAGGGGATCTGCTGGTAGGACCTCGTGCCTTTCCAGATCGGCACGGCAAAGTTGATGGTCTCGAAGTCGAGGAACATCGCAGGCAGCTTATGGCTGGCCAGCGCTGCGGCGGCACTGGCCGCGTTGAAGTACGCATGGCCCGAAAGCGAGTGGGTCTTCACCCGAAGCTGGGTTTCGTTGAGAAGGTCGTCAGGAACTTCGCGCAGATCCGTCGCGCCCTCGTCGTCGATCAGTGCTTTCAGCGCCTTGGTCTGTACCCGCGGCAGCCAGTGGACGGGATATTCCGCTTGCGGCTCCTGACCCCGGCAGTGGCCGAGGAACCCGCAGTCGTAGGGCTCTGAGCATTGCCGACCGGTTCTGATGGGTGGCTCGGAAGCCATGCCGGCTACCGCCTGGGCGCCTTCGATCCAAGCCTTCACTTCGGCCTCTCGGCCGAAAGCCTTCTCGGTCAGATCAACTTCGACCAGCAGGCCCCGATAGTCGCCGCTCCCGGGATAGACCCACTTGCTGTCGATATGCGACAGCGCGATGGAGGCCAGCGGCACGCCGGCATTCCGGGCGATGAACGCCTGGATGGCGGTGTCGTCATGGTGGTAGTCCTTGACGCTCGTCGATGATTTGACCTCGACCATCCGCCAGACTCCTTTGCCGTTCTTCCTGATCGGCAGCAGCACATCGGCGAAGGCCAGTACACCGCCGGTCTTGAACCCGGCTTCGAAGATCGGTTGGGCTCCATTCAGCAACGCTGCGCTCCGCGCGAATGCGGTATCGAAGCCTTCCTGCCGGGCGTCGATCAACTGCCCTTTGCCTTCCGGGTCGTATAGCTGCCGCGCAATTTCGCCCACCTGATGGCCAGCGGCGAACCGTGCTTCGGTGTCGGCAGACTCCTCCTTCAGTTCCGGCCGATGGATCTCCAGCCACAACCGCTTCGGGCACTGCCGATAATTCATGAGCTTCGATTTGGAAAGCGTGCGCACGGCTTGCTCCTTTCTGGCTGGCATCTGCATTCTCCCGCTGAACGGTCTATTGCAAGAAGCCGATGGCGGCCTTGGCGCCATCCTTCAAGGCGCACTCGGCTTCGAGCGCCGCGACGAAGGCGGCGGCTGATTTGATCGGGTAGAACCGATGCTGCCGCACCACCGCCGCGAAGTCTCCCGGCGTCAGTTTCCGTAGCTGCTGCAACCGCGCGAGCACCGCCGACTGGGGCGCCGGAAGAGCGAGCTTTGTGCAGTGCCGCCGCAACAAGGCGCGGGATTGGTCGGGCCGGAGGAAGTCGAACTTCACCTTGAGATCGAAGCGGCGCAGCGCCGCCTGGTCGAGCCCTTCCATGAGGTTGGTCGACGCGATGAAGACGCCCGGGAACGACTCCATCTGCGTGAGCATCTCGTTGACCTGGCTCACCTCCCATCCGCGCTGGGCACCGCGACGATCCTGCAGAAAGCTGTCGACCTCGTCGATGAGCAGCAAGGCGCCCTCCTGTTCCGCCTCGCGAAAGGCACGGGCAATATTCTTCTCGTTCTCGCCCACCCACTTCGACAGAAGATCGGACGCGCGCTTCAGCAGCAGCGGCACGCCGAGTTGTTCGGCCAGCCAGCGCCCGTAGGCGGTCTTGCCGGTTCCCGGCGGGCCGTACAGGCAGAGCCGTCCGGACCTGGATCGCGCAAGCCCCGTCGCGATCCGCGCCAGGTCGGTGTCAGCGTGGATGAAGCACGGATCGTAGACGTCGGGGAGCCGGTTGGGATCGTCTGGTCGAATTCGGGCAAGCCCTTGCGCCTCCAGAGTGTTGCCGATCAGGAGTTCCACTGCGTTGGCCGCGCCAACGTCGCCGAGTTCATCGCGAATCGCGCGCACGACGCCGGCCGCCCTCGTGACAACGGCAGGGGTCAGTGCTTCGGACGCCGCAATGCGCGCCACGCCGTTGGTATCGAGCAGGTCCGCGCAAGCCGCGCCGATGATGCGTTCGCGCTGCTTCCGGGGCGGCACGGGCAGCTCGAAGACGATGTCGAAGCGGCGCACGAACGCCGGGTCCAAACCGCTGACGGCATTCGACAGCCACAGCGTCGGCACCGCGTTTTCTTCGAGCGCCCGATTGATCCAGCCCTTGTGGGACTGGGCCGTGCTCTTGGAGGCAAAGAAGCCGTCGCCCCCGTTGAAGACGTCTTCGGCCTCGTCGAAGACGATGAGCACCTTGCGATGCGCAAAAAAGTGTTGGGCGGCGCGGAAAACGCGCAGGCGGCGTTCGCCGTTGACGGGGTCGCCTTGCGCGTCCTCGTTCGACACTTCAAAGAGTTTGCGGTCGAGTGCTTTCGCCAGTGCCTTGGCCAACTGGCTCTTGCCGGTGCCGGGGTCGCCATGCACGAAGATGTTGACGCCCTTGCGGCCGGTCGTGACCGCGTGGTTCAGATACGGCTGCAACACCGACAGCACGGGGGCAATGTGCGAGTAGTCGTCGAGTGCGAGCTGCGCCGGTGAGCCCGGTGCCACGGTATCCCGAAGCAGGCTGACCGGATCGGCATCGGACGAGAAGATGTGATCGGCGAACTGATCCGACAGCAGCTCGATCTTGCCGCTCAGCGTGAAGACGCCATTGCGATCCATCACCACCAGCCCGGAGCGTGCCAGGATGCCGTGCGCCCCCAGCGCCGATCGAACGTCGGGCTCGGGCAGTTCCAGCACCACCGACAAGACCCGGAGCACGCCCACCGAAGACATCACGCCCAGCAGATCGGCCGTCTCATCAAGCAGACGCTCGGTGCGAATCATGACCGCGAACTCGAGGATGCGGCAGTCGGTGTCGGACAGTCCGACCAGCTTCGCCAGGCGAGCGACATTGGCACCCAGGCGTACCGGCGCCTTGACGCCACCGAGCTCGCGTTCCGCAGCGCGGTGCAGCCGACGCAGCTCCGTTCGCACCGCTTTCTGGTCAAACTCGAACTCGTCCGACTCGATCCAGTGGCCCAGCCCCAGCATGTCGGCCAGCGCATCGTCGCTGAAGTTGACCGAACTCACGAACTGCCGCTGCGCCCCTAGGGAAACCAGCAGGCGCAGCAGCCACAGCCGAACGATCGGCGCGGTCTCCGCGGGCGTATTTGAGCTAGCAAACTGGCGGCGACGAATTGGCATGGCGATCTCCTCGTGGCTGAGGAAGAGCATTTTCCGCAATGGTGCGACAAGTTGTGTCGCATGCGAACGGGGCTGGGGCGTTGGTCCCGGATTTACCGCATCCGCGTCATCTACACGACCCATGCCCATCGCAGGGACGGCTGCTTTTTAAGCCAAACGAATAGATCGCGCCTTGCTTTTTTTGTAAATCACCTTTCGATACTCCGGTAGCGACGAATGCAAGCATCGAGTTGGCTGCGGCTCGCGGTTTGGATGGCTACCAGCAATTCGTGGCTTACTGCTGAAAGGTGAAAGCGCCTCTGAAGTTCTTGCTGAATGTGCAGCAACAGATAGGCGGTGGCTTCAGCATCGGCCAGTGCACGATGGTAACGGCCTGTTGCTGGCAGGCCCAGCGTCCGCACGAGAGTGCCCAATTTGTGATTCGGTGCTTCCGGGAAGATACGTCGGGCCAGGAGCATGGAACAAGCAAATGCCTGTTTGCGTCTTCCATTAATTCGGCGTAGCTCAGCGTCCCAGAACTTGCTGTCGAAAGCTGCGTTGTGCGCAACGATTGGATGGGTGCCTACAAATTGCACAGCATCACGCATCACTGCTTCGACCTTGGGAGCCTTGCGAACCATTTCATTGGTTATACCGGTCAAGACTTGTATGTCATCGGGAATCGAGACGCCTGGATTCATCAAACTCTGAAAACGATCGATGATCTTGCTCTCGGCAATGAGAACAATCGCGACTTCTGTCGGCCGCGCACCAAGGGCCGGAGAAAGGCCGGTTGTTTCGAAGTCTATGACCGCATGAATTTCCATTTGGTGCGCTTACCCAAAAAGCTGGTAGCAGACCCGAGTAATGCAACGTAGTCTGGGGCCCTTGTTTGAGCCCTCAGCGCCACCTATCTCGACGGTTTTGAATTTGTTCATGGGGAAACGCTTGGCGCGATCAGCTTTACATCGGCGAAATATGAACTGTAGCGGCGGGTATCGCGGGTCAGCAGCGGATAACGTGAAACAGCCGCATGCGCGCCAATAAAGAAGTCAGCCAACACATTCTGTTTCTGCCCTCCTTGTCGCCGATAACGGACGAACGCTTTTCCGGCCAGAAACAGAGCGGGCTTGGGAATCTCCATCATTGTCAGACCCAGGTCGTCGACTGTGCGATCCAGTGCCTCAACGGTGGAGAAGGTCAGCGAGAGTTCCGAGTAGATGATCGGGTTGATGGCCAGCCGATGAATCTGCGACTGTGCCCGCAATTGGCCGATAGACCAGTCCGCCCACTCCGGGTCGTCCTCCAGAACGTCGACCAGCACATTGGCGTCGACGAGGAGCATCAATCCTCACCGCGCAACAAGGTCATCAGATCATCGGTGCGCCATTTGACGTCGGCCTTGCCCCGTGCGGCCTCGAAGCGATCACGCTCGCGGCTCGGTCGCGCACCTACCCTGTGAATCACGACTTCGCCTTCGCGATTGACGTCGAATTCCACCGATGATCCTGGCGCCAGATTCAGCGCATCGCGGATCTGTTTCGGAATGGTTACCTGCCCCTTGCTGGTGAGTGTGGTTGCCATTTGATGGCTCCTTTTGTATTACGGCATAATCGAGTGTAATACTCCCGGGGCGTGACGGCAATTTCGAATAATGTTCGATGAATAGCTTGGCGTTCTGTGACCGCGAGGCGGTGAGCACGGCGAGCTTCTACCGCTGGCGTGGCCTGAGCCTGCACCTGGTGCGGCGCTGATGTTCTGCCCCGAGGTGAGTGCCCCTGTACGGCCGGCCGGTGGACATGCCTACACCCCGCGCCACTGGAAGCCGCATTTCGCCGACCAGCCGCTGCGCTTCGCGCTGCACACCCGGGCAGTGACGTAAACGACGCGGGTAGTTACCGGTCGCCGACAGGTGGTTGCGTTCGCCCCGGAAGCGGTCGATGGGGCGTTGGTGGGTGGTGGCATACACGCGGCCGACGTCCACAAGGCCACGCTCACGATCCTGGCATTCTCGACGGCGCACGTGATAACGGTGGACGAGTTCCGTGCGCTTGCCGGCGCGACGGCGAGGCAGGCCAACGAGGCGGTGGCGGCGTGAGTTGCTCGAAAGCTTGTGACGGCCGAAACAAAAAAACCCCCGGATATCAGCTAGCCGGGGCTTTCGGGACATCGACGCCAGCAGCGCGACGTCCGGGATGGGATATTGGTGGAGACGGGGAGGATCGAACTCCCGACCTTCGCATTGCGAACGCGACGCTCTCCCAGCTGAGCTACGTCCCCACGGCCGACACTAGACCGGCAGGGGCGAGAGTGTAGCCAAACTCCCCCGACCGGACAACCAGCCTGCGGGATGGTCACCGTCCACAGGGTCTCCCGAGGAACGGGGCGCCCCCTCGAGGGGGAAGGCGGAGCGCAGCCTGGGGGTGGGCGTCGCCTCTCAGGCGCCGGCAGTGCGGCCTGCCCGGCGGTAGGCGACCACCAGCATGACGACCCCGGCCAGCGCCATCGGCAGCGACAGCCACTGGCCCATGGTCAGCCCGAACGCCAGGAAACCGAGGAAGTTGTCGGGCTCGCGGGTGAACTCCGCCAGGAAACGCAGGCTGCCGTAACCGATCAGGAATACGCCGGACACCGCCGCCAGCGGCCGTGGTTTGCGTGAGAACCACCACACCAGGACGAACAGGACCACGCCTTCGAGCGCGAATTCGTAAAGCTGCGAGGGGTGGCGCGGAAGGTTGTCGACATTGGGGAACACCACCGCCCAGGGCACATCGGTGGGACGGCCCCACAGCTCGGCATTGATGAAATTGCCGATGCGGCCCAGGCCCAGACCCAGGGGACACAGCGGCGCGATGAAGTCGGTCACGCCCATCCACGGTTTCCGGTGACGCCAGGCAAACAGGGCCATGGCCGTGATCACGCCGAGGAACCCGCCGTGAAACGACATGCCGCCTTCCCACACGTAGAACACGTGCAACGGGTCCTGGAGGTAGTCGGCAAACTTGTAGAACAGCACATAGCCGATGCGCCCGCCGGCCACGACCCCGATCACGCAATAGAACAGCAGGTCGTCGATGTCCTTGTAGGTCCAGCCCGATTGCGGCTGCCGGCGCACCCGGTAGCGGCCGAGCGTGAGGCCGGCGACGAACCCCACCAGGTACATGAGGCCGTACCAGCGTACGGCCACCGGGCCGAGCTCGATGGCGATGGGATTGAATTGGGGATGGATGAACATGGGTCGAGGGAGGAAAAGCGCGCCGAAGTATAAGCGACCATCGCGACCGCCCTGCTCGGCAAGGCGCGCAGGGCGGTCGCGGTCAGGGAATCTCGGACGCTCCCATGCGGCCGAGGATGATGCCGGTCTTGCGCTCCAGCCAGGCGGATCCGCGGTGGGTGTCGTAGAAACGCGGGTTGGGCACCATGGCCGCGAGCCGGGCGGCCTGGGCCGGCCCGAGGTTGGCGGCGCTGGTCTTGTAATAATGGCGCGCCGCCGCTTCGGCGCCGAACACACCATTGCCCCATTCGATGACGTTCAGATAGATCTCGAAGATGCGCCGTTTGGTCAGCACCACTTCGAGCATGACGGTAATGACCGCTTCCTGCGCCTTGCGCCAGGGCGTGCGTTTCGACGACAGGAACAGGTTCTTGGCGAGCTGTTGGCTGATGGTGGAGCCACCGGCCACGATGCGGCCCTTCTTGAGATTCTTCTCGTAGGCCTTCTGCAACGCCTCCCAGTCGAAGCCCTCGTGGCCGAGAAACTTGGCGTCTTCCGAGGCCACCAGCGCGCGCTTGAGGTGCGCCGAGATGCGCGAGTAGGGCACCCACTGGTGTTTGAGTTCGGCATCGGGGTTCTTTTGCTGCATGACCTCGAGACGATCTTCCATGAACTGCGAGGTCGACGGGTTGAACCACACCCACCACACGATGCACGAGAACATCCACAACTGGTAGACCACCAGCAGCGCAAGCAGGAACAGACCGACGCGCCAGACCTGGCGCCATATGAGCCTGAACATGACGGTTCAGGCGGCGTCGCGAAGCAGGCGCAAGACCGGTGCCGTGTCGGGCCGCACGCCGCGCCATAGCAGAAACGACTCGGCGGCCTGCTCGACCAGCATGCCGAGCCCGTCGGCCTGGCGGGCACTGCCGGCTTCGCGCGCGGTGCGCAGGAACGGTGTTTCACCTTGGCCGTACATCATCTCGTAGGCCAGCACGCAGTGGGCATAGACCGACGGCGCGAGCGGCGGCACTTCGCCACCGAGCGTGGCAGAGGTGGCATTGATCACGATGTCGAATGCTCCCGGCACGGTATCGAAGCTCGATGCCCCGACCCGGCCATCGTGCGTGAAGCGCGCCGCCAGTTGCTCGGCTCTTTCGACGGTGCGATTGGCGATGATGAGCCGGCCCACGCCCGCACCGAGCAGCGGCAGCATCACGCCGCGAGCCGCGCCGCCGGCGCCCAGCAGCAGCACTTCGGCACCCCGCAGGTCGACCCCGAGATTGGCTTCGAGATCGCGCACCAGCCCGGCGCCGTCGGTGTTGTCGCCGAACACGCCCACGGCATCGAAGCGCAACGCGTTGATGGCGCCGGCAGCCGTCGCACGCTCGCTGCGGCGCACGGCATAGGCGAAGGCCTCGAGCTTGAACGGCAGGGTCACGTTCACCCCCTGACCACCGGCAGCCCTGAAGGCGTCGACGGTGGCGCGAAAGCCGTCGAGCGGGGCCAGCAGGCGCTCATAGGTGAGGTCATGCCCGGTCTGGCGGGCGAACGCCGCGTGGATCGCCGGCGACTTGCTGTGCGCGATCGGATTGCCGACGACAGCGTAACGGGCGCTATTCACCGACCATCTCCTCTTCGCGGGTGAATTGCCAACTGCGGGTGATGCTCAGGATGTCGAACTCCTTCTTGATGGCGGGCGGGAACGGCGCGAACGGACCGGCGAGATCGACGATGCGGCGTGCCGCCTTGTCGAGGATCGGAAAGCCGCTGGAGCGCTCGACCTCGACCTTCTCGACGCTGCCGTCGGCCTTGATCGATACCGTCAGCAGCAGGGTGCCGAAGATGCCCGCGCGCTTGGCCTCCTGCGGAAAGTTGCGCGTGCCCACACGCTCGATGCGCTGTCGCCAGTCGTCGACATACTGGGCGTAGATCACGCTGTCGGTGCGCGCGCCGATGAACTTGCGCTTGGGCAGCTTCTGATAGCGATCGACCTGGCGCGCAATCTGGGCCTGCAGGCGTTCGATCGCGAGTTTCTGCTGATCCACTTCGGAGGGGTCGCGGCCGTCGGCCTGGTCCTGCGGGCGCCGCGACGGCTGCTTCGAGGCATCCACCAGATGATCGGCCTTGAGCTGGGTCAGCATGGCCTGCACCTGCTGCTCCAGTTGCTGCACCCGCTGCGACGCCACCGTCACGGTGTCGGTGGTGGTGCTGTCGGCAATGGCCGGCAGGTGGGTCTTGGCGCGCCGGTCCTGCTCGGTGTTACCGCCGCCATCCAGCGTCGCCTGTGCGAGAGCGTCGGCTTTGAGCGGCTTGCGCGCGGACTTGCTGTTGACCAGCACCACCTCCAGCGGCGGGGCGAGGTTCTCGAGGAACCGGTTCACCGGCGGCACGAACTTGATGGTGAAGACCACGGCGTGGAACAGCACCGATATCCCGAGCGCGACCGCCAGGATGCGATTGCTGGCGGAGCGCGGCCGCGTCGCCAGGGCGAGGCTCAGTGCGGCAGGCGCAAATGCCGTTGCGGTATCGGCCGACACAGGCGCAGTTCGAAGGGAGGCAGCACGCCACCGATTCTATGCGAGCGCCGGCGCAGGGTCACGCTTGCCGCGGAACACGCAGTCGAAATCGAGCGTGAGCAGGTCGATGCCGCCAAGCTCGACGTTGATCGGCGTGCCCGGACCGAGCTCCGCCGACAGCGACGGACAGCGCGCCACCAGGGGAATGCGCCCGGTGCGCACCAGGCTCTCGCGGATCACCGTGGCCGGCAGCTCGAACGCCGACTCCTGCTGCACCCAGCGTAGGCACCAGTATTTTTCCATGCCGCGCTGGAATTCCGCATAGGCGTCATAGGCGAGCTCGAAGTCGCGCATGGCGATGGTCACCTGCTCGGCGGCGCGCGGATAGGGCAGCTCCTCGCCCCGCGCGAGCGCCACGATCTGCCGCTGGTTCACCATGTCGACATAGCGGCGCAGCGGCGAACTGCTCCAGGCGTACTGCGCCACGCCCAGCCCCTCGTGCGGACCCGGCGCCGTCGACATGCGGGTCTTGCCGTGGCCCTGCACCCGGTAGATGGCGGCGGCATCGACCGCGGCAAGCTGTCGCCCCCACTCGGAATTGGCGAGGATCATCATTTCGGCCACGAGCTTGTCGACCGGCGAACCGCGCTTGCGCTCGACGATGCGGATGCGGTCGTCCTCGACGTAGAAGCTGTAGTCCTGGCGATCGGCCGGCCCGTCGGCCTTGCCGCGTGCCGCCTCGAGACGCACGGCCAGGCGCCACAGCAGGTGCAGTTCGGGGCCGAAGGGAAAATCCGTCCTGCCGGCGGCGATGGTCTCGGGGTTGAACAGCACGTCGAGGTCGTCGATGCGCAGATTGGCGGCGATCGCCACCCGCTCGACGCGGGTCTCGAAGCCGATCGGCGCGAGATCGGCGTCGACCAGGGCATACAGCGAGACCACCGGTCGCACCAGTCCCTCGCGCAGCGTGAAGCGATCGATCACCTCGTCGGGCAGCATGGTGATCTTCGAGCCGGGCATGTATACCGTGGACAGTCGGCGCGATGCCTTCAGATCGAGCGGAGAGCCGGGTTCGATGCCCAGTGCGGGCGCGGCAATATGGATGCCGATGCGCCAGCCGCCAGACGCGAGCGGCGTGACCGACAGCGCATCGTCGATTTCGGTGGTGGTGACGTCATCGATGCTGAAGGCGCGCACCGGGGCCAGCGGCAACCCCTCGGGTTCCGGTGTCTCGGGCACGTCGCGCCAGCCGGTTCCCGACGGGAAGTGCTCGCGCAGGAAGCGGTTGAAGTGATAGTCGTGCGACGACGCGAAGGCGCCGCAGCGGTTCAACAGATGCACGGCCGACAGGCCGGTGATGGCGCTGGCTGCCTCGAGCGCCTTGAACTCGATGGCGCCCTTGTCGGGCTCGTACAACAGCATGTCGAGCTTGTCGCGCAGGGCATCGGGCAACTCGAAGCGCACCAGGGCGGCGGTGAACCCGACTTGCGCCTGGGCCTGGAGCCGCTTGCGCTCGGCGCCGGCCAGCGCCGCTTTCAGCGCTTCCGGCGGCGCGGGCCGGTAGCGGCCCTTGCCCTTCTTGTAGAAATGCATCGGCGACCCGTGCAGCCGCAACAGCAGGCCCGCGGCTTCGACCGGCGACGGCGCGTGACCGAAGTAGTCTTTGCCGAGCGCCGCGTAGTCGAACTCGTCCTGCGGCGCGACCTCCCACAGGAAGTCGAGATCGAGCCCGTCGCCGACGACCTCGGCGGCCGCCATGAAGGTCGCGAGCGCGGGCTGGTCGAAACGCAGCATCACCGCGTTTGCCTTGATCTTGCTGCGTTTGCCGTGGGCGGCCTCGACCTGCAGCGAGGTGACGTTGTCGGCCAGCACCGAACCGACCTTGAAACCGCCGTCTTCTTCGTAAAAAACGTTCACGCCGTGGGAACCGGAAATGTGCCCGGCGACACCGGGCGCTGCCGCAGGCCGGAACAGCCTGCGAAAGGGCGGCGGATTATAGCTGTGCGTCGCCGAATGCCAGCACCTGATCGAGGTAGTCGCCGAACTCGGCGAAGCCGTGGTCGGAGCCGGCAACCACCAGTTGCTTGGCGCCCCTGAACCGATCGACGGCGGCGCGATAGTCGAGCACCTCGTCGCCGGTGGTCACCATCAGAAAATAGCGCTCGATCGTGGTCGGCTGCTCGACGCTGAACTTGTCCCACCACGCCAGATGCTCGCGGGTCAGTTCGTAGCGCTCGGCGGTGTAGAGATTTTGTTGCGGGCCGAGGTAGCTCTCGAGTCCGATGTGCGCGCCGACCGCGGGATTGACCAGCACCGCCCGGCAGCCGTGGCGTTCGGCGAGAAAGGTGGCGTAGAAGCCGCCGAGCGAGCTGCCGACCAGGGTGATCCCGGACGCCGGCGCCCGGGCCACCTCGGCCTCGAGCTGCCGCATGGCGGTCTCGGGCCAGTGCGACAGCGCCGGGCAGGAGAACCCTGCGCTGCGGCCCAGTGCGGCCAGGCGTGCCTGAAGCTGGCATGCCTTGGTCGATGCCGGTGCGCTGTTGAAGCCGTGAATATAGAGATACATGGGGCAGCAAGCTGGCGTTCGGACCGCGATTGTGGCGCATGGCAACGGACCGCGCGTCAATTCATTCCCGCCCACAGGGTCTCCCGAGGACGGGGCGCCCCCTCGAGGGGGAAGGCGCAGCGCAGCGCAGCCTGGGGGTGGGCGTCTACCGGCCCAGCCGATTCAGCAACCTGGCGTGGATTCCGCCGAAGCCGCCGTTGCTCATGACCAGCACCTGGTCGCCTGACCGGGCCTCGGCCACGATGGCGTCGACCAGGTTGCCGAGGTCGTCGTGCACGGTGGCCTTGTGGCCGAGCGGCGCGAGCGCCGCCACGGCATCCCAGCCGAGTCCACCACCGTAGCAGAACACGCGATCGGCCCCGGCGAGGCTGCCGGGCAACAGCGCCTTCATCGCACCGAGCTTCATGGTGTTGGAGCGCGGCTCGATGACCGCAAGGATGCGCGCATCACCCACCTGCGCGCGCAGACCCGCGATGGTGGTGTCGATGGCGGTGGGATGGTGCGCGAAGTCGTCGTAGACATTCACGCCACCTACGCTGCCCCGAAGCTCCATGCGCCGCTTGACGCCCTGGAAGCGTCCCAGGGCTTCGGTGGCCACGTCCGGCGGCACCCCGGCGTTGCGCGCCGCCGCGATCGCGGCCAGCGCATTGAGCCGGTTGTGATGTCCGAGCAGCCCCCACTCGACGCGCCCCTGCCACTGGCCGCCGAAGAACACGTCGAACGCGTTGGCGGCGTCGGTGTTTCGCGCCTGCCAGCCCAGATCGGTGCCGAACGGCTCCACCGGTGTCCAGCAACCGCGGGCGAGCACCCGGTCCAGGCTTTCGGAGCAGCTGTTGACGACCAGCAGTCCGATACGCGGCACGGCGCGCACCAGATGGTGGAACTGGGTCTCGATGGCGCCGATATCGGGAAAGATATCGGCGTGGTCGAACTCGAGATTGTTGAGGATGACCGTGGTGGGCCGGTAGTGGATGAACTTCGAGCGCTTGTCGAAGAACGCGGTGTCGTATTCATCGGCCTCGATCACGAAGAACGGCGAGTCGGTCACCCGCGCCGAGACCTCGAAGTCGACCGGCACGCCGCCGATCAGGAAGCCCGGAAACAGCTTCGCCTCCTCGAGGATCCACGCGAGCATCGATGCCGTGGTGGTCTTGCCGTGAGTGCCCGCGACCGCCATCACCCATTTGCCCCGCAACGCGTTCTCGGCGAGCCACTGCGGACCGGACACGTACCCGGCGCCAGTGTCGAGAATGGCTTCCATCAGCGGATTGCCACGCGTGACGACGTTGCCGATCACGAACAGATCGGGGTCGAGCTTGAGCTGGTCGGGGCTGAAGCCTTCGATCAGCTGGATGCCCTGGGCCTCTAGCTGGGTGCTCATCGGCGGATACACGTTCGCATCGCAACCGGTGACCGTGTGCCCGGCCTGTTTGGCAATGGCGGCCAGACCGCCCATGAAGGTGCCGCAGATACCGAGGATGTGAAGATGCATGGAGCGGGGCGGTCGCGTCGGGGTGTCGGGAACGGGAACTGACGTGGAGGCGCGAAAGCGAGTCAGGCGCCGGCGGCGTGGTCGGCGGCGAAGGCCGCCAGTGCCCGGACCGCGATCGTTTCGCCCCATTCTGGCGTGAAATGTCCGGCGTTGCCCACTTCCATCGCCGGCGGGCAACCGTGGATGACCGATCGGAGCGACTGCATCACCGCGGGACCGAGCACCGGATCGGTCATGCCGATCGCCATGAAGGTCTGGCCGCGCCACTGTTGTGACCACCAGTCGCGGGCACGCCGCGACAGCGCCGCGCCGGGCGCGCCGGCATGGTCGGGCACCAGTTGCGGGAAGCGGCGCACGCCGGCCTTGTGTCGGGCATCGGGAAATGGCGCGTCGTACGCGGCGACTTCTGCGCCGGACAGGTGGCGGCAAGTGCGCGCCATGAGCTTGCCCACGTCCATGTCGGGGTGCGCGGCAGCCCAGGCGCGCCAGGCAAGGAAGCCTTCCGACAGGGGCTGATCACCGGTGCCGATGGTGGTGTTCATGACCAGCGCCCGGGTGAAGCGGCCGGGACGGTCCATCGGCAGGGTGAGTCCGAGCAGGCCGCCCCAGTCCTGGCACACCAGGGTGATGTTGTTCAGGTCGAGGGTGTCGATCAGCGCCAGCAGCGTAGCGCGATGGGTCTCGAACGAATACCAGCCATCGTCGACCGGCTTGTCGGATCGGCCGAACCCGAACAGGTCGGGCGCCACGACGCGCGCACCGGCAGCGGCGAACACCGGAATCATGCGCCGGTAGAGATAGCTCCACGTAGGTTCACCGTGCAGGCAGAGAAACACGTCGGCGGCCCGCGCCGGGCCTTCATCGAGGTGGTGCATGCGTAACCCGGCAAAGCCGGGAAGCTCGGCGTAGTGGGGCGCGAACGGATAGCCGGGGAGCGATTCGAAGCGTTCGTCGGGGGTGCGCAACGCGGCGGTCATGGGCGAAGTGTGCGTGACGGATCGCCGCTTGCGAAGCCCGACCGGCAGCGGCGGATGCCACGGGTCCACGGCGACCATCGGCGGCAGACCGAGGCGTTGCGGCGCCGTGCCGAGGCAGCGCTCGATCGCCAGGCCGATCGCCAGCAGGCGTGGCTCGGTGCCGCGGCGCGCCGCGACCTGCAGGCCGACCGGGATGCCGACGGCATCGAGCCCGACCGGCACCGTGAGGGCGCAGACATCGAGCAGGCTGAGGATCGCAGCGTTGCGCGACGCCGTGGTGTTGTGATGCCGATAGCCGTCAAAATTCTCGACATCGGCCAGCCGCGGCGCCGTGATGGGGATCGTGGGTGTGATGAACGCATCGACATCGGCCAGCCGCCGATCCACCGATTCCATCCAGCCGAGCACGCGCCGGCGCCGATTGATGTACTCGGCCGCGGGCATCTCGCCGAACTGACGCATCCGCGCCCAGATGTTCGGATCGATCGTGTCCAGCCACGCCGGAAAGCTGCTGGTCAGGGTCGCATAGGCCTCCGGCGCCGAGAGGTGGCCGTTACGCCACAGCTCGTAGGCGGGCGTGGCTTCCGGAAGATCGAGGTCGACGAGCGTGGCACCGGCCTGCTCGATTTCGGACAGCGCGCGCTCCACCGCATCGACTACCCCCGGCGAGCACGACTCGAAGAACGGGCGACGAACCACGCCGACGCGCAATTGCGCGAGGTCGCGCGGGCCGAGGGCGTCGAGCCACGCGAACGGTTCTTCGCGCACGCCGTCGATCGCGGCGAACGCGAGCGCGGCATCTTCGACGCTGCGCGCCAGCAACCCCGGCGTATCGAGCGTCTCGCTCTGCGCCAGCAACCCGTCGCACGACCAGCGGCCCCGGCTCACCTTGAGCCCGACCGTGCCGGTCCAGCTCGCCGGCATGCGGACCGACCCGGTGGTGTCCGAGCCCAGCGCCAGCACGGCAGTGCCCTGCCAGAGGCTGACACCGGCGCCGGAACTGGAGCCGCCGCTGACGCGGTGCGACTGTGCATCCCAGGGATTGCGCGGCGCGCCGTAGTGGCGATTGGTGCCGAGCCCGCCGAACGCGAACTCCACGGTGTGGGTCTTGCCGGCCAGCAGCGCGGACTGGCGGCGGAATGAACCCACCACCGGGCCCTCGCGATCGTGGATATCCGGCAGGCGTCTTGGCGTGCCCGCCCAAGTGTGAAAGCCGGCCAGGCCATACAGATCCTTGACCGAGACCGGCAGTCCCTGGAACGGCCCGAGGTCGACGTTTGCCTTGAACAGCGCATCCGCCGCGGCGGCCTGACGCCGCAGCAGGTCGGGATCGAAGCTGCGGTAGGCGCCGAGTACCGGCTCGAAGCGATCGAAGGCGGCGATGACCGACTCGGCGATCGCGCCGGCGGAAATCCGCCCGTCGCGCAGCGCCGCCGCGAGGTCGCGCACGCTGTGCTGGATCAGTCGCTCGGGCATGCAACCTCCTTCGAGAAAGCGGTATCGGTCACAGCATTCGCGACAGATCGCTGCTGGAAAACCCCGACAGCGTACGGTCGATGCCACGGGTCAGCACCAGTACCTTGAACAGCTCGCCCATCTCGGCCGGGCTGAGCAGCGTGTGCACTTGTGCGACCTGAGGCGCATAACGCACGGCATCGGCGGCATCGGTCTCGGCCAGGAGATCGGTGATGCCGAGGTCGATCAGGAATCGCGCCTGCGTCGCGTAGCCGCCCAGTTGCAGACCACAGCCGACACCGGCGTCGGCCAGGGCGGTGAAGTCGACGTGCGCGGTGATGTCTTGCAGGCCCGGCAAGTAGAACGGGTCATCATGCGCGGTGTGACGATGGTGGCACATGAGCGTGCCGCGCAGGCGTTGGGGATGGAAGAACTCGGCGCGGCCGAAGCCGTAGTCGATGCACACCAGGGCGCCGGCCACCAGGCGTTGCGCGAGCGCGACCATCAACGCCTGCGCGCGCAGGTTGATCTCCGACAGGTAGGGCGCTTGCACCGGCAACGTGGCGACCAACGCCGCCAGGTTCGGATCGCCGATCGGCCGGTCATCCCACGCGAAGCCCTCGCCGTTGCGAATGACCCCGCGTTCGAACACGCCATCGTCGCGCCACGCGACCAGTTGCACCGGCAGGGCGTCGAACACCTCGTTGGCGATGACGACGCCGTGAATGCGGTCCGGCAACGCATCGAGCCAATAGGCGCAATGGGCCAGCCCTGGTGCCGCCGTCTCGATGCAGTCGCGCTGGCGGGCGCGCAGTTCGGGACTCAGGTCGAGCAATTGGTAGCGGGCCGGCGCAACGCCGAGCCGGTCAAGTTCGCACAACACGCCGGCCGCGAGACGACCGGTGCCGGGACCGAGTTCGAGGATGTCGCCGCCGGTTTCGGCCAGCACTTCGGCCACCTGTCGCGCCAAGGTGCGGCCGAACAGGGGCGAGATCGCCGGCGCGGTGACGAAATCGCCATCGGCACCGAACTTGATGGCGCCGCCCTGGTAATAACCCAGACCCGGCTGGTACAAGGCCATGTCCATGAACCGATCGAACCCGATCCAGCCCCCGGCGGCATCGATCGCCGCGGCAATGTCGGCGACCAGCCGCGCACTGTGCGCAGCGGCGGCGGCCGGGAGCGGTGGACTCGGGATGGCAACAGGCATCGCGGGCGGGAGCGTGAGGTAAACTCCGAGTCTATCAACGAGGGTGCGGCCCATGCAGAAGAAGGTGGTGCTCATCACCGGCGGTGCGAAGCGCGTCGGCGCGGCCATCTGCCGCTTCCTGCACGCGGACGGGGCCGACCTGATGGTGCATTACCGCACCTCGGCCACCGAGGCGCGGGCGCTGCAAGCCGACCTGAACACCCTGCGTACGGATTCGGTGGCGCTGGTGCAGGCCGATCTGCTCAACATCGCCAACCTGCCGACGCTGGTGCACGAGACCGTGCAGCGCTTCGGCCGGCTCGATGTCGTGGTCAACAATGCATCGAGCTTTTTTCCGACCCCGGTGGGCGAGATCAAGGAGTCGGATTGGGACGACCTGATCGGCACCAATCTCAAGACCCCGCTATTCCTTTGTCAGGCGGCGGCGCCGCATCTGCGCAAGGCCGAAGGCTGCATCGTGAACATCGTCGACATCCACGCCGAACGGCCCATGAAGAGTTATGTGGCCTACAACGCAGCCAAGGGGGGCCTGGTCTCGCTGACGCGGTCGCTCGCGCGGGAACTGGGGCCCGAAGTGCGCGTCAATGGCATCGCCCCCGGCCCGATTCTCTGGCCCGAGGACGAAGCCTGGTCGGACGAGCTCGCCCGCCAGCGCATCATCAACACAACGCTGCTCAAGCGCGGTGGTGAGCCGGAAGACATCGCCCGCGCGGTGCGCTTCCTGGTGAACGACGCGCCCTATGTGACCGGGCAGATCATCAACGTGGACGGCGGCAGGAGCGTACATTTATGAAAACAGCCCTTTGGTTTGCCGGGTTTGCCGGATTGCTCGGCTCGATGGTGGCAGCGCAGGCCTGGGCGCAGGAGCGCGAATGTCCCGACATCAGGGTCGGTGTGACGACCTATGCCGACGTCGCCGGCAAGCTCCAGGCCGCGGGCGTCAAGTTTCAGCAGGTCCCGGCCGACCATGAGACCGGCACCGGCCGCGGCATCTTCGTCAAGGGCGCCCCGCTGTGCCCCGGCTTCGGCAAACCCGGGCTGGGGACCATGCATTTCTTCGCGCCCGACACCAACGTGCTGGCCGCGATGGTGGTGAACTTCCGTTACTCGCCGAACCTGCACTGGGAGCTTGAGCAGTTTCTCGACCAGCGATTCGACGCTCTTCCCGCCGCCGAGGCCATGCGCAAGACCGACCCGGAAGTGCTGGCGCCGGTCATCACCAAGGCGTGGTCGCGCGACGGCGTCGTGGTGCGACTGCGGCAGGATGCGCCAGATGTGCCGCCGATGTACTCGGGGGTCGAGTATCTGCGGCCGGACATCGTCGCCGCGATGGAAGCGCGGACCCGCCGAAGGTAGGCGCGCGCCCGCAAGCCCATCATGGACACCACGCTCCGCAATCAGAAGCAGACGCTCGAGGACAACAAGCTCGCCAAGCGCTTGCGCGGCCAGGTCGGTAACGCCATCACCGACTACGACATGATCCGGGATGGCGACCGCGTGATGGTGTGCCTGTCGGGTGGCAAAGACAGCTACGGCCTGCTCGATGTGCTGATGAGTCTGCGGCGTCATTCGCCGGTCCGGTTTGAACTGTTCGCGGTCAATCTCGACCAGCGCCACCCGGGATATCCGGCCGACGTGCTACCGCGCTATCTCGACGGGCTCGGCATTGAATATCACATCGCCGTGCAGGACACCTACAGCACGGTCAAGCGACTGATCCCCGAAGGCAAGACCATGTGCTCGCTGTGCTCGCGCCTGCGGCGCGGCGTGCTGTATCGCGTCGCTCGCGAGCGGGGGGCAACCCGCATTGCGCTCGGCCACCATCGCGACGACATCCTCGAAACCCTGCTGCTCAACATGTTCTTCGGCTCGAAGCTGAAGGCGATGTCGCCCAAGCTCGTGTCCGACGACGGTGCGCATGTGGTGATCCGGCCGCTCGCCTACTGCAAGGAGAGCGACCTCGAGGCCTATGCGGAACTGCGCCAGTTTCCGATCATCCCGTGCGATCTCTGCGGTTCGCAGGACACGCTGCAGCGCAAGCAGGTGAAACAGATGCTGCAATCGTGGGAGAAACAGTATCCGGGGCGTCTCGACAACATGTTCCGCGCCTTGCAGAACGTGGTGCCTTCGCATCTGGCCGATCGGGCGCTGTTCGACTTTGCCGCCGTCGAGGCGCAGCCAGGCCCGGTGGCCGGTGGCGACATCGCGTTCGACGATGAACCAGTCGCATCGACGGCGCCGATCTCCATCACCAGCGTGAAGCTCGCCGCCCGCTGAGAGACGCCCACCCCCAGTCTGCGCGCTGCGCCACGGCTTCCCCTTCCAGCAGGGACCCGGTGGTGCTGCACCCGGCTGAGGCGGTGATCACCCCAGTTGTCAAATTCAGTTTGATAAGGCAATCTCCCCGGTCTGCTTCGAATTTCGGGATTGCCATGAATTGCGCCGAGCGCCTTGTCGCTCATTTCGGAACCCAGGCTGACGTCGCCCGCCGCCTCAAGCTGGACCGTGCGGTGGTCAGCAACTGGGTCAAGTCCGGCTATGTGCCGGCGCGCTGGGCCATGGAAATCGAAGCGGTAACCGAGGGCGCGGTGTCGGCCCTCGAGATACTGAACGAGGCCAACCATCGCCGCCCTGTCAGGGTGAAGTCTCGCGGCGAGGACGAGAACCTCTTCGAGTCTGTCATCTCACGGAGCGACACCATGAACCCCTTTCTTCCCGCGAAACGCATCCAGTCCTTCCATCCCCCCCAGCGCACGCTCATGGGGCCGGGCCCGACGGAGATCCACCCGCGAGTGCTCACTACCATGAGTCAGCCCGCCATCGGCTACCTCGATCCGGTCTTCGTGGAGATGATGGAAGAGATGAAGAGCTTGCTGCGGTATGTGTACCAGACGAAGAATCCGCTCACCTTTCCGGTCTCCGGGCCTGGCTCGGTCGGCATGGAGTACTGCTTCGTCAACCTGGTGGTACCCGGCGACAAGGTCATCGTGATGCGCAACGGCGTGTTCGGCGGCCGCATGCTCGAGAATGTCGAGCGCTGCGGCGGCGTGCCGGTGGTGATCGACCACGAGTGGGGCACACCATGCGACCCGCAGCGGCTCGAAGACACCCTCAAGGCGCATCCCGACACCAAGGTCGTGGCGTTCGTCCACGCCGAAACCTCGACCGGCTGCCTGTCGGACGCGAAAACTCTCGTGGAGGTTGCCCATCGGTACGGCGCCTTGACCATCGTCGATGCCGTGACCTCGCTCGGCGGGGTGCCGGTGCTGGTAGACGAATGGAACATCGACGCCATCTATTCCGGCAGCCAGAAGTGCCTGTCGTGCACCCCAGGTCTTTCACCGGTCTCGTTCTCCGAGCGAGTGGTCGATCACGTCAAGGGCCGCAAGGACAAGATCCAGAGCTGGTTCATGGACATGAACCTGCTACTCGGCTACTGGGGCGCGACCAACCGCACGTACCACCATACGGCCCCCACCAACTCCCTGTTCGCGCTGCATGAAGCGCTGGTGCTGATCCGGGAGGAAACCCTGGAAGCCTGCTGGGCCCGCCACCGCCGCCATCATCTGGCGCTGAAGGCCGGCCTCGAGGCCATGGGTCTGAAGTTTCTGGTCAAGGAGGGGTACCAGATTCCGCAGATGAACGCGGCGATGGTGCCCGAAGGCGTCAACGAGGCCGAGGTGCGCAAGCGCCTGCTGAACGAGTTCAGCCTCGAGATCGGTGCCGGCCTGGGTCCGCTGGCCGGCAAGATCTGGCGCTTCGGCACCATGGGTTACTCGTGCCGTCCGGACAACGTGATGTTGTGTCTGTCGGCGCTGGGTTCAGTGTTGCAGGACATGGGGCACGACGTGCACGTGGGCGATGCGGAAGCTGCCGCCCACCACGCCTACGCCCAGATGCACTCGGTCGCCGCGCAGCAGAAGAAACGCGCGGCCTGATCGACCGCAATCGAATGCGACAACGCCCGCTTCGGCGGGCGTTGTCGTTTGTGTGTGGGCGCAAGGGCCGCCACCGGGCGAAGGACGCCTCGGGTCGTTCTCATCGGCCCAGGCGCGCCAATTCGTCGGACTCTACCGGGCCGGAAGACCGATCGCTCGCAGCCAGTGCGAGCATGGCCGCCGCGACGGTCTCCGCGTGAATCGCGCGATACCGTCGCATCGCCCCGATCATGAGCGGCCCGGTCGCACCGGCCAGTAGCGCCGTGCGATCGGTGGGGTCGTTGCTCACGGTCGGATGGGAATGTCGCCGGTCATTGCGGCGGCCGCAGGTTGCGCGTTGCGTACCGGAAGCGGTCGGCGTTCTGAGGACTGCCCTGGAACCGGTCGAAGCCGGCGCCCATGGCCAGAGCCAGTTGATCGAGACGGGCGCCGGGGTTGGGATGCGTCTTGAACAGCAACGCGAGATAGGGGTCGTCGGCCTTGATCTTCGCGAGCGTCTGCAGCGCGGCGGGTAGGCCGTAGGGGTCGTAGCCAGCCCGGGCGGCCAGCACGATGCCGACCCGATCGGCCTCGAACTCGTCGTCCTTGTCGAGGCCGCGCGAGTAAAGATCCTTGGTCGGGCCGACCAGCGCCTGCACCAGTTCGCCGCTGGACTTTCCGGCGGCACCCGCCGCGGCGCCGGCGCCGAGCAGGTTCATGAAGGCGCCCTTGCGCAACGCGGCGAGGTGGTGCTTCCGGATCACATGACCGATCTCGTGCCCGAGCACACCGGCCAGTTCGGCCTCGGAGTGCAGGGTGTTGATCATGCCCTTGGTGACGATGACATAGCCGCCCGGCGCCGCGAAGGCATTCACGTGGTCGCTGTCGTTCACGGCGAACCGCCACGGCAATCCGGGTCGATCGGATTGCGCTGCAACCCAGGCACCGACGAAGTTCACGTAACGCTGAACCTCGGCGTCGGGGACAAGCGGGCGCGCGCCGAGCAGCGTCTCCATCATGCCGTGCCCGAGTTCGATCTCGCGCGGCTCGTCGATGGTGCCGCTCGCGTCCTTGATATTGCGGACCAGGCCCTCGACACCACCCACGTTCTTCATGAACGCCGCGGTCTGCTCCGGGGCGCAACCAGCCAGCAGGCAGCAAGCGGCGAGCATTGCCGCGACTGCGAAACGGGCGTTCATTTCTTCTCCTTCTCGGGCTTGCCGTCGGCCTTGACGAAGGCGACCCGCTGCGCCACCAGCTTGCCGGCAACGGCAAACTGGGCAGCGCCGGCCGGGGGCACCGCGAAGCTCTCCATCTTCGCGACCTCCTCGGGGCTGGGCTTGGCGGCCTTCAGGTCTTCTTCGGAGAAGCCGCGCACACCGGTCGTGACCGTGGGATTGGCCGACGGTCGCGAGGAACGCGTGATCGCCGCGAGCAACGAGGTGTCGTTCTGCTTCGGGTCGGGGTTGCCAAGGCGCAGGCTCAGCATGCGTACCCAGCCCTGGGTCTCGCCCACCTTGATCTGCATCCATCCGCCCTGCCGCACCAGAACTGTCACCGGCGTTTTCTCCGGGAGCTTCGCCAGCAGTTCGGCGTCGAGAAACGGCTTGGCCTTGACGTCGGTCGCGCGCAACGTGAACCCGGTTTCCTGGGCCCAGGCCGGCGCTGCCAGCACTGCGGCAACCGACGCCACCAGCCAACATAGCCGACGCATGCGATCGATCATCGACGTTTCTCCCGCGGTTCGAACAGCTGCACCTCGGCTGTCCTGCCCTTGACCTTATAGTGTCCGCGCCCGGTGAAGTCAAAGGCGCCCCGGCATTTGCGTGCGGTGTCTTCCGACACCAGGATGCGGGCCACGCCCTTGGTCAGGCCCTCGATGCGGCTGGCGAGGTTGACCGTGTCGCCGATGGCGGTGTATTCGCGGCGGGCGTCGGAGCCGATCAAGCCCACGACCGCCGGCCCCGAGTGGATGCCGATACCGACGTCGAAGTCGGCGTCCGCCGCTCCCAGTTCGGCGCGAAACGCCTCCAGGGTGGAGGCCATTTCGAGCGCGGCTGCAACCGCATGCTGCGCCTGGTCGGCGTCGTCGATGGGCGCGCCCCAGCACGCCATGATGGCGTCGCCGATGAACTTGTCGAGCGTGCCGCCGTGACGAAAGATCACCTCCACCTGACGCGAGAAATAGCGATTGAGCAGGTCGACGACTTCGCCCGGCGTGCGCGTCTCGGCCAGGGTCGTGAAGCCGCGGATGTCGGAGAACAGGATGGTCACTTCGCGACTCTCGCCGGCGCGCGACAACCCGCCCTTGGCGATCAGCTCGCGCACGACATGCGGATTGACGAAGCGACTGAATTCGCGAATGGCGTTTTCGCGCAAGCGCTTTTCGTCGCGGTAGTCGTGCAGGGCGCACAGTACGAAAAACGCGGTGACGAACAACAGCGGCGTCATCACCGGCAGCCACAATCCCTCGCCCACGGCAACCCAGCTGCCGCCGAGCAGCAGCGCGAGCGCGGCCGCCAGGCCGAGGCCGATGCGAATGACGCCGGCCTGCAGCCACAGCAGCGCCGTGAGAATCGCCAGTAACGCGACCGACAACGCCGGTGACACCCAGACGGGCGCCGCGACGAGCCAGTGCCGGTTCTTGAGATTGTCGATAGCGGCGGCGAGAATTTCGACACCCGGATGTGCCGTGCTGATGGGCGTGACGCGGATGTCGTGCAGACCGGTGGCCGTGGCACCGATCACCACCACCTTGTCGCGGAACTCGTCCCGCGCGCGGGTCTTCTTTTCGCTGTTGATATCCGCCCACACGGCCGCAAACGGTATCTGCTTGTGGGCTGCGACGCCGCCGCGCCAGCCGATCAGGAAATCGTCCTGGCTCGGCAGCGGCCAGCCCAGATCGATCGCGAGGCGCGCGGGCAACGACGGCAGTCGCCAACCATAGGCGTTCTCGAAGATGAGATAACGACGCCCGACGCCATCGCGATCCTGCAGAAAGTTGATCAGGCCCAGCCGCCAGTTTTCCGGCTTCAGCGCGAGCGGTAGCAACACGTCGATCCTGGCCTTCGGGTCGCTGCGCAAGCTGCGTACCGCACCGAAACCGGGGGCGAGGTCAACGATCGGGACGCCGTAGGCATCGCCGGCCGGGTCGTGCCGCGCCGACGGGAAATAGACGTTGCCCAATGGGGCGACGGTCTCGTTGAACGCGGCGTCGGACTCGGGCCTGAACACGTCCGGTTCGCCGAACATCACGTCGAAGACGATCGCCTTCGGCTTTTGCGCGGCGATGCCTTCCACCACCTCGCCGTGCACCGATCGCGGCCACGGCCAGCGCCCGGCATAGTCGGCCATGCCGGTGACACTCGCCTCGTCGATCGCGACGATCACGATGTCCGGATCGGCGGCGAGCGACCTGGCCTGCTGGCGCAGGAAGAAATCGGTGACCCGGTTGGAGAACGCTTCGGTGAGATGCAGGAAGCGCGCTTCGGCGACCACGAGGCCGACGAACAGCGCGAACAGGAGCAGCAGGAAACGGGCGCGTGGCGAAAGCACGCGCCGGAGTCTAAGGCATCGCTTCAGGCGCCGCCAACGCGGCGGGGCGAGATGCCCGGCGTACTGTTA
Organism: Betaproteobacteria bacterium; assembly: GCA_025350245.1. Lineage (GTDB taxonomy): Bacteria > Pseudomonadota > Gammaproteobacteria > Burkholderiales. Next base: position 102,366 of record JANXYG010000009.1, on the reverse strand, counting down.
CAGGCCGAGCCGCTGCCAGATGGTAGTGACGGCACCGGCCTGGTTCAGCGTGTAGAAGTGCAGGCCGGGTGCATCATTGCGTATCAGGTCATCGCACAGCCGGGTCACCACATCCAGCCCGAAGGCGCGGATCGACGCCGAGTCGTCGCCGAAGCCTTCCAGCTTGCGGCGGATCCAGCGCGGAATCTCGGCGCCGCACGCATCGGAGAACCGTGCGAGCTGGTGGAATCGCGTGATCGGCATGATGCCCGGGACGATCGGGATGGTGACCCCCATCGCTTCGCATTGGTCACGGAAGTGATAGTAGGCATCTGCGTTGAAAAAGTACTGCGTGATCGCCGAGTCGGCGCCCGCCTCGACCTTCTCGCGAAAATGGTTCAGGTCGTCTGCCGCGGATCGCGCCTGTGGATGCACTTCAGGATAGGCCCCGACTTCGATATGAAAGTCTCGTCCGTACTGTTCACGCACGAACCGCACGAGATCGGCTGCATAGCGAAACTCGCCCAGCTCGACCATGCCCGACGGCAGATCGCCACGGAGGGCGACGAGGCGCCGGATGCCGGCGGCGCGATAGCCGTCGAGGATCTCGGTGGTGGTTTGCCGGGTCGCGCCGACGCACGACAGGTGGGGTGCGACGTCGTGCCCCTCCTGCTTGAGTTCCATCACCACGCCGTGGGTGCGCTCGCGGGTCGAACCGCCGGCACCGAAGGTGACCGAAAAGAACTCGGGATTGAGCTGGATGAGCTGGCTGCGCGTGACGCGCAGCTTTTCCAGCCCCTCGGGCGTCTGCGGCGGAAACAGCTCGAATGAAAACGATCGTGCGGCCATGGCTTCGGTCCGGATGTGAAAACGCCGGTATCGCTACCGGCGTCTGCATCGTTGCGGTCAGCCGTACGGGACGATCGATCCGCCCCGGGCGGCAATGCGGTGCGGCACCCCGGAGGCTGCCGCGAACCGGCATCAGTAGCGGTAGTGCTCGGGCTTGAACGGGCCCGACTTCTCGACACCGATATAGCGCGCCTGGGTGTCGGAAAGCTCGCTCAATTGCGCATTGAGCTTCTGGAGTTGCAGGCGTGCGACCTTTTCGTCGAGATGCTTCGGCAGCGTATACACGCCCACCGGATACTTCTCGGTGTTGGTGAACAGCTCGATCTGCGCGATGGTCTGGTTGGCGAACGACGAGCTCATCACGTAGGACGGATGACCGGTGCCGCAACCGAGGTTCACCAGCCGACCCTTGGCGAGCAGGATGATGCGCTTGCCATCGGGGAAGATGACGTGATCGACCTGCGGCTTGATCTCGTCCCACTGGTATTTGCTCAGCGAAGCGACGTCGATTTCGTTGTCGAAGTGGCCGATGTTGCAGACGATGGCCTGGTCTTTCATGGCCTTCATGTGCTCGTGCGTAATCACATTGAAGTTGCCGGTCGCGGTGACGAAGATGTCGGCCTTGTCGGCGGCGTACTCCATGGTGACGACGCGGTAGCCTTCCATCGCGGCCTGGAGGGCGCAGATCGGATCGACTTCGGTGACCCAGACCTGGGCCGACAGAGCCCGCAGCGCCTGAGCCGAGCCCTTGCCCACGTCGCCGTAGCCGGCAACCACCGCGACCTTGCCCGCGATCATCACGTCGGTGGCGCGCTTGATGGCGTCGACCAGCGATTCGCGGCAGCCATACAGATTGTCGAACTTCGACTTGGTGACCGAGTCGTTGACGTTGATGGCAGGGAACTGGAGCATGCCTTCTTTCGCCATCTGGTAGAGGCGATGCACGCCGGTGGTGGTTTCCTCGGTCACGCCCTTGACCTGCGCGAGGCGGGTCGAGTACCACTTGGCGCTGACGGCGAGCTTGGCCCTGATCGCCGCGAACAGGAAGGTTTCTTCTTCGCTGCCGGGATGATTGAGGATCGAAGCGTCGGATTCTGCGCGCGTTCCCAGGTGCAGCAGCATGGTCGCATCGCCGCCATCATCGAGAATCATGTTGGAGTACTGACCGGTGGGCCACTCGAAGATGCGATGGGTGTAATCCCAGTACTCTTCGAGGGTCTCGCCCTTGTAGGCGAACACCGGGGTGCCGGTGGCGGCGATGGCCGCGGCGGCGTGATCCTGGGTCGAGAAGATGTTGCACGAAGCCCAACGGACCTCGGCGCCGAGCGCCTCGAGGGTCTCGATCAGCACGGCGGTCTGAATCGTCATGTGCAACGAGCCGCTGATGCGGGCGCCGCGCAGCGGCTGCTGCGAAGCGAACTCCCGGCGAATCATCATGAGACCCGGCATTTCGGTCTCGGCGATACGAATTTCCTTGCGACCCCAATCGGCGAGCGAAAGATTGGCGATGGCGTAATCGGCAACGGGCTTGATCTGGGTAACGGAAGACATCTGTTTCTCCTGGTTGAGGGACAGGCGAACGGATGGCGATGGGGCTTGAGGTTCCGCACTCGTCACCCGTGAGCCAGTCACGAGTCAACGAGCGCAGTTGCAAAACCTGAGCCTGGCAGGGGACAGACTCCACCCCGTTGCAGCGCTCCTCAGGAACCGCGCAGTCTAGCGAACATCGTGCCGAATGTCAGTGTCACGATGCCGCTGCTCAGAATCTCGAACGGCCAGAGGTTGTGCGACGTCGGGTCGTAGCTGGTGCCGACCATGATCCGCAGCACCACGAAACCCCAAGCGTCTCGCCGGCCCCGACAGGGCTCGCCGACGCGTTCGAAAAGTAGCGCTTCACCGGTTTTCCGCTGGCAAAGGGGCGAGCCCAGATGCCCGAGACCGGGCTCGAAGGTGACACGTACGTAGAACGGCTGTCCCTTGCCGAGCACTGCCTCGGTTGCCGGGTCGGTCGCGATTACACTGGCTTTCTGCCACACCGTCGCGATTTCTTTTGCCGCGCCGCACAAAGATGCGTATCCTCCGGCCCCTGCGTTGTCGATGCGGCTTCAGTAGCTGTCTTGCATGAGCCGTATCAGCGCAATCACATCGACTCTGACTTTCCATTCCCGGCTTCGCGCGCGGGTCTACCTGGTTGGCGGCGATGCCGTCGCGACCATGCGACCCACCACCGTCTCGCTCCTCGCGAGACGTGCGCGACTGTTTTGGAGAATGTTTTGAGCGATATCGATATCACGCTGGACAACGTTGCCGTCATCACCAACGACGGCAATCCCGAAAGCACGACTGATCAGCCCGCGACCGGCTTCGATCTCCTCGGGCTTCATCCCGCTTTGCTGAAGGCCGTGCAGCTCTCGGGCTACACCGAGCCGACCGCGGTACAGGCGGCAGCCATCCCCGCGGCGATCACGGGGGTCGACCTCGCGGTCACTGCCGCGACCGGCAGCGGCAAGACCGCCGCGTTCGTGCTTCCCGCCCTGCATCGCCTCGCGACCTCCGAGTTGAAGTCGCAAAGGGGCGCAGTGGGTCCCCGGGTGCTGGTGCTTACCCCGACGCGGGAACTGACCATCCAGGTGTCGCAGGCATGCGACACCTATGGCAATCAATTGCGCTGGTTGCGGACCGCAACGGTCGTGGGCGGTGTTCCCTACGGCGCGCAACTCAGAGCCATCAAGAGCCCTCTCGACGTTCTCGTGGCGACGCCGGGACGACTGCTGGACCACCTCAACAGCGGCAACCTTAATTTGTCGCGGGTCGAAGTGCTGGTTCTCGACGAAGCGGATCGCATGCTCGACATGGGGTTCATCGAGGACATCGAAGCCATCGCGGCGGCGACACCGGCGACTCGCCAGACCCTTCTGTTCTCGGCCACGCTCGCCGGCAACGTCGCAAAGCTGGCGGGCAAGCTCATGCGCTCACCACAACGTATCGAAACCCACTCGCACACCGACACCAACACCTTCATCACCCAGCGGCTGCACTGGGCCGATGGGCGTGGCCACAAGGACCGTCTGCTGGAACGCCTGCTGACCGATCCCGAGATCGACCAGGCAATCGTCTTCACCTCGACGCAGATCGACGCGGAACGGGTTGCGGTCAGCCTCGAAGCGCTCGGTCATGCGGTGGCGGCCTTGCACGGTGGAATGCCGCAGGGCCGGCGCAATCACACGCTGCTGGGCCTGCGGCGCCGCAAGCTTCGCATCCTGGTGGCAACCGATGTGGCCGCGCGCGGCATCGACGTGCCGACCATCAGCCATGTGATCAACTACGGGCTGCCGATCACCGCCGAGGACTACGTTCACCGCATCGGCCGGACCGGGCGCGCCGGCCGGACCGGGCTCGCGATCACGCTCGCCGAGTACGGCGACGCGCACAAGATTCGTTCGATCGAACGCTTCACGACGCAGCAGATTCCGGTGTCGACGCTCGAAGGCCTGGAACCGAAAGCGCGCCCAGCCAATGCAACAGGCAGGCCGACCAGACCACATGGCGCTCGCAGCGGTTCCGAGCGTGCCCGTCCGTCGGGCACAACGGTGCGCCATGGCGCTCCCGCCCGGCGCGACTTCTCCGACGCGCCCCGGCGGGCTCGTCGCCCTTGAGGTGACGCCCGCCCCCAGACTGCGCTGCGCTACGCCTTCCCCCAGGGGGCGCAGCGCCTTGGTTCGCAATCCTCAATAAGGGGGCGGCAATGGCCTGAAACAAAAAAGCCACCCGAGGGTGGCTTTTTTGTTGGCGGTACCGCCGGATCAGACGGTAGCGGTTGCCTTGACGCCGGCGGCGGCCTTGAGCGCCTCGACCTTGTCCAGCGCTTCCCAGGTGAACTCCGGTTCATCGCGGCCGAAGTGGCCATACGCCGCGGTTTTGCCATAGATGGGCCGCAGCAGGTCGAGCATCTGGACGATGCCCTTGGGGCGAAGATCGAAATGATTCTTCACCAGCTCGGCCAACTTCTCGTCGCTGATCTTGCCGGTGCCTGAGGTGGTCACCATGACGCTGGTGGGCTTAGCCACTCCGATCGCATACGACACCTGCACCAGGCACTTGCTGGCCAGTCCGGCACCCACGACATTCTTGGCGACGTAGCGTGCGGCGTAGGCTGCCGAGCGATCGACCTTGGTCGGATCCTTGCCGGAGAAAGCACCGCCACCGTGCGGCGCGGCACCGCCGTAGGTGTCGACGATGATCTTGCGACCGGTCAGGCCGCAGTCGCCCTGGGGACCGCCGACGACGAATCGCCCGGTGGGGTTGACCAGGTAGCGGATGTTGCCCTTGATCATGTGCTTGGGCAGCACCGGCTTGATGATCTGCTCGATGACCGCTTCCTCGATCTGCTTGTGGGTCATCTCCGGCGCATGCTGTGTCGAAAGCACGACCGTGTCGATCGAGTCGGGCTTGCCGTTGACGTAGCGAATGGTGACCTGCGACTTCGCGTCGGGGCGCAACCACGGCAGACGGCCGTCTTTGCGCAACTCGGACTGCCGTTCGACCAGGCGGTGCGCCAGGTAGATCGGCATCGGCATGAGCGATGAAGTTTCGTCGCAGGCATAGCCGAACATCAGGCCCTGATCGCCAGCGCCCTGGTCGAGATCGATGCCCTTGCCTTCGTCGACGCCCTGGGCGATGTCCGGGGACTGCTTGTCGTAGGCGACCAGCACCGCGCAACCCTTGTAGTCGATGCCATACTCGGAGTTGTCGTAGCCGATGCGCTTGATGGTTTCGCGCGCCACGCCGATGTAATCGATGTTGGCGTTGGTGGTGATCTCACCGGCCAGCACCACCAGGCCGGTATTGCACAGCGTTTCGGCGGCAACCCGCGCCATCTTGTCCTGCGCCAGGATCGCGTCGAGAATGGCGTCGGAAATCTGATCGGCCACCTTGTCGGGGTGTCCCTCGGACACCGACTCCGATGTAAATAGAAATTCACTCATCCTCGAAGCTCCTCGGCAAAAAAAGTCAGATTGGTTGAGGATAGCAGATTGCGTTCCAGCACCCGCCGCCGATGATGATCGAAGCCTGTCTCCGGTTGCTCGGAAAACTGCCTCTGCCAGCGCTGCATCGGCTCGGCGAGTTGGTGGGGCGCGCCGCCTACCGCCTGTCGCCACGCTATGCGGCAAGGCTCACCGACAACCTGGCCGCGAGCGGCCTTGCCGACGACCCCGCCGTGCTCGAGCGGCTTTGCCGGTCGTGCGTCCGCGAAACCGGCAAGGGCCTGTTCGAGTTGTTGTTCATCTGGTTCCGTCCCACCGAGACGGCGGTGGCCACCATCGTCGAGGCGAGCGGCTGGCACCATGCCGAAGCTGCGCGCGCCGCAGGACGGGGCATCCTGTTCCTGACACCACACCTCGGATGTTTCGACGTAGCGGCACTGTATGCCGCGGTCAGGATACCGATCACCGTGCTTTATCGTCCGCCGAAACTGCGCTGGCTCGATCCGATCATGCGATCCGGCCGCGAACGCGCCCACGGCCGGATCGCGCCGACGACGCTCGGTGGCGTCCGGCAACTCCTGCGTGCGTTGCGCTCGGGCGAAGCGGTCGGCATGTTGCCGGATCATGTGCCCGGCACCGGCGAGGGCGAATGGACCACGTTCTTCGGTCGTGCCGCCTACACCATGACGCTGGCCGGCCGGCTCCAGCAATCGACCGGGTGCGTGGTGCTGCTGGCATTCGCCCGCCGCCTGCCGGACGGCCGCGGCTTCGTCCTCGACATCACACCCCTGGAAGACGACCTTCACGGGTCGGGCGGTCCGAGACGATTGAACCAGGCGATCGAGGCGCTGGTCCGCACCTGTCCCGAGCAGTACCTGTGGAGCTACAACCGTTACAAGACGCCAGCCGGGGCACCGCCGCCGCCAGAGCGGCAGGACGTCTGTCCACCCCCAGGCTGCGCTGCGCTGCGCCTTCCCCCTCAAGGGGGCCAGCGCCCTTGGGGGCGGCCCGGCGGGCGCTGATGTTCACCCGTCTCGCGATCGGCGTTCTGTGGCTGCTTCATTGGCTGCCGCTGCCGGTGCTCGCCCTCGTCGGTGCGTTCGCCGGAACAGCTTTGCGCCTCCTGGCGCGAGAGCGCCGCATGGTGGCGGCGACCAATCTGCGGCTGTGCTTTCCCGACTGGGACGAAGCCCGCCGCGAAGCGGTGTTGCGGGCGCATTTCGTTGCCGTTGCACGCGGCCTGCTGGAGGGCACCATCGGCTGGTGGGGGTCGGAACGCCGAGTGCGCCGGCTGGTCAGGATCGAGGGCGAGGAACACGCGCGGGCACTGGGCGACCGGCGGGTGATCTTCCTGGTGCCGCACTTCGCCGGCATCGAACTCGAGGGCCTGCGCATGTCGATGGACTACCAGGGCATGGCCGTCTACAGCCACCAGAAGAACCGGGTGTTCGACGAGTTCCTGGTGCGGGCGCGCAGCCGCTTTCCTGGAACCCGCATGGTCGCCCGGCAAGAGGGGGTCAAGACGCTGCTGCGCGGATTCCGTGACGGTCTCGGCCTGCAACTCTCGCCCGACCTCGATCTCGGTGCGCGCGATTCGCTGTTCGTCCCGTTCTTCGGGGTCGAGGCCGCCACCGTGACGGCACTGTCACGGTTGGCACGCCTGACCGGCGCCGCCGTAGTGCCGGTGGTGGTACGCCAACTCCCCGGCGCCGCCGGCTATGTGATGCGCATGTACCCGGCATGGGAGCACTATCCGGGGGACAGCATCGAGGCCGACACCCGCCGCATGAATGCGTTCATCGAAGAACGTGTCCTAGAAATGCCCGCCCAGTACTACTGGCTACACAAGCGCTTCAAGACCCGGCCCGAAGAAGGCGGGGAGCGAATCTATTGATCACCACTCATGAGATACGGCCTGTCACCCACGCCGACATTCCGGCCCTGGTGGTGCTCGCGCACGACACCTGGCATCGCCACTATCCCGCCATCATCTCGACCGCACAGATAGAATACATGCTGGCCGAGCGCTACCACCCCGATGTCATTCGCGCGCAACTGGGCCGGGCCGGGATGTGGTGGGACCAGCTCGTGACCGAGGCGGGTCTTGCCGCCTTCGCCGCGACCGAAACCGGGACGCAGGAGGGCGAGATCAAGATCGACAAGCTGTACGTGAGCTACCGGCTGCGAGGTTGCGGCCTGGGTGCGGCGCTGCTGCGGCACATCGAACGGCGGGCAATCGACATGGGCATGCAACGCCTGTATCTGCAGGTGAACAAGCACAATGCGTCGGCGATCGGCGCCTACCGCAAGAGCGGGTTCGAGATCGTCGAATCGGCCACGTTCGATATCGGCAACGGTTTCGTGATGGACGACTACATCATGGCCCGGGTACCCGGTGCGCCGGCATGAGGCTGGAGTTCACCAAGATGCAGGGCGCGGGCAACGACTTTGTGGTGATCGACGCCACCCGTGAACCGTTCGCGCTCGATCGTGATCAACTGCGGCTGCTTTGCGACCGGCACTTCGGCGTCGGCTGCGACCAGGTGCTCGTGGTCGAACCGGCCCGGCTTCCGGGGACCGACTTTCACTACCGCATCTTCAACAACGACGGCGGCGAAGTGCAGCAATGCGGCAACGGCGCGCGCTGCTTCGTGGTGTTCGTGCACTCGCGAAGCCTGACCACCAGGCGCGAGATTCGGGTCGGCACGATGTGCGGCGTGATCGCGCCGCGGCTGGAAGCCGATGGCAATGTCAGCGTCGACATGGGGGCGCCATTGTTCGAGCCGACCGTCATTCCATTCACCGCGCCAGCCCGTGCGACGTCCTATCCGCTCGACGTCGATGGCACCACGCGCGCGATCGGCGCGGTATCGATGGGCAATCCGCACGCCGTGCAGGTCGTCGTCGATGTCGAACGCGCGCCGGTCGCCAGTGAAGGCCCGCTGATCGAGCGGCACGTCCGCTTCCCGGAGCGGGTCAACGCCGGTTTCATGCAGATCGTGAATCCGCACGAGATCCGCCTGCGCGTATACGAACGTGGTGCGGGTGAAACACTTTCTTGCGGCACGGGTGCCTGCGCAGCCGTGGTCTCGGGCATCGACCGCGGCCTGCTGACAAGCCCGGTGCGGGTGCACACACGCGGCGGCGTGCTGGCGATCTCCTGGGCTGGTGGCACCACCGGCGTGCGCATGACCGGTCCCGCCCACACCGTGTTCGAAGGCGTGATCGAGCTTCCGGATCCCCCGCAGTCCCTGGCGACAACGGCCGTGGACGCAACCGTTGTTTTCACCTGATGTATCCGGGAAACCACATGCCATTCGCCGCCGACGACGTAGCGCGCTACCTTGAGGACAACCCCGGTTTCTTCGAGCAATACGCGGAGATGCTCGCGACCATCTACGTTCCGCATCCGCACGGCGGGCGGGCGATCCCCATCGCCGAGCGGCAGATGGTCACCCTGCGCGAGAAGAACAAGGCGCTCGAACGCAAGTTGCACGAACTGGTCGAGTTCGGCCAACAGAACGACGCCATCATCGAGCGCTTGCACCGGATAGCGCTCAGCCTGCTCGCCGCGGTCGATCTGGATGCGGCGCTCGCGGCCACCTACGCCAATCTGCGCGGCGATTTCGCGGTGCCGCAGGTCGGCATGCGGCTGTGGGCCGAAGGGGAGTGGCACCAGCCCGAGTTCCATATCGCCAGCGAGGAAGTGCACGTGTTCGCCGAAAGCCTCTCGAACCCCTATTGCAGCGCCCAGCCCATGTTCGAGACGGCCACTTGGTTCGGAGAACCGGCGACAGGCCTGAACTCGTTTGCCTACGTGCCGCTGCGAGGCCGGAAGGGCCTCGGGCTGCTCGCGCTCGCGAGTCCGGATGCGCAACGCTTCTACCCCGACATGGGAACGGTCTACCTCAAACGGCTCGGCGAACTGGTGGGCCATACCCTTGCCCGGTTGCTTGGCTGATGCCGGGTAGCGAACTGGTCGAGGTGACGACCGAGCCCTTGCCGGCGGTATCGATCGCGGCCTTCGACGGCTATGTGTCGCATCTGCGTGTCGAGCGCCGACTGGCGGCGCACACCGTGGAAGCCTATGCGCGCGACGTGCGCGTCTTCCTGCAACTGGTTGCTGAAACGCCGCTCGGCGACATCACCGTGCACGATGTCCGGCGCTACGTTGCGCGCCTGCACAGCGGCGGGCTGGGCGGCCGCAGTTTGGCTCGCAAGCTTTCAGCGTGGCGCGGATTCTACGGCTACCTCGTCCGCGACTGCGGCCTGGGCACCAATCCGGTCGCGGGCCTGCGGCCGCCACGCTCCCCGAAACGATTGCCCACCAGCCTGACACCGGATGAAGCGACCCGGCTGCTCGACGGCGAAACCGGCTCACCGGAACCCGAACGCGACAAGGCGATCTTCGAACTCATCTACTCGTCCGGCCTGCGGCTGGCCGAGGTGGTGGCACTCGATCCGGGCGATGTCGACCTTCGAGCCGGTCTGGTTCGCGTCATTGGCAAGGGCTCGAAGGTCCGGGTGGTGCCGGTCGGTCGAGCGGCGGCCGATGCGATCGCCGCGTGGTTGCCGCTGCGAACCACCTTGGCCCGGTCCGGCGAAGCGGCACTGTTTCTCAATCGGCGTGGCGGCCGCATCGGTGCCCGCACCATCCAGCTGCGCCTGCGACGGCTCGCGGCCGATCGCGGCCTCGCCGTTGGCGTGCACCCGCACGTGCTGCGGCACTCGTTCGCGTCGCATCTTCTGCAATCGAGCGGCGACCTGCGAGCGGTGCAGGAACTGCTCGGGCACGCCAGCATCTCGACCACCCAGGTCTACACGCATCTGGACTTCCAGCATCTGTCCAAGGTATACGACGCTGCGCACCCGCGCGCCCTGAAGAAGTCCTGACCGAAGTACCGTCCATCGTCGGGGTAAAACGTGCGGTCCCCGCCGACCATCGCTTCGTCGTCACCAGTCTCGTCTCCGTCTGCACGGAGTTCCGTTGCCGCTTCTTGCGGCATCATGCGGTCCAGCCCGGTCTCCAACATGTCCCGAATCGTTCTCAAGCCCGGCCGCGAGAAATCCCTCCAGCGGCGCCATCCCTGGGTGTTCTCCGGCGCGGTCGCGCGCGTCGAGGGTGAGCCCGAATCCGGCGCGACGGTCGAGATTCGCTCGTCGCAGGGCGGATTCCTCGGCTGGGGTGCCTACAGCCCGAAATCGCAGATCAGTGCCCGCATCTGGGACTTCCACGAAGGTGCCCGCATCGACACCGAGTTCTTCGCCGGACGCTTGCGCAAGGCACTCGCTCGCCGGACCCTCCTCGCCGACGCCACCGCCGCGTCGGGCGCGATGCGGCTGGTGCATGGCGAAGCCGACGGCCTGCCCGGGGTGGTGATCGACCGCTTCGGTGACTGGCTGGTGTTGCAGTTGTCGAGCGCCGGGGCCTGGCGCTGGCGCGACGAGATCGCGACGCTCGCGGCCGACATCACCGGCGCCCGGCATGTGTTCGAACGCTCGGATGCCGACGTGATGATGCTCGAGGGGCTGACGCCGCGGGTCGAACCGGTGAGCGGCGATGCGCCGTCGGCGCCGATCGCCATCGAAGAGAACGGTGTGCGGTTCGAGGCCGACATCGCGCGCGGACACAAGACCGGTTTCTACCTCGATCAACGCGACAACCGTGCGCTGGTGCGTGATCTTTCGTCGGGGCGTGAAGTACTCGACTGCTTCTGCTATACCGGCGGTTTCACGCTCAACGCCCTCGCGGGTGGCGCCGCTTTCGTGACCGCGATCGACAGTTCCGGCGATGCGCTGGCAGCAGCGCGCCGCCACGTGCGCCTCAACGATTTCCCGGAGGCGCGCGTCGACTTGATCGAAGCCGACGTGTTCGCCCAGTTGCGCAAGTTCCGCGACCAGGCACGGCAGTTCGACGTCATCGTGCTCGATCCGCCCAAGTTCGCGCCCACCGCGTCGCATGCCGAGAAGGCGGCGCGCGCCTACAAGGACATCAACCTCTGGGCTTTCAAGCTGTTGCGCCCCGGGGGCATCCTGTTCACGTTCTCATGCTCCGGCGGCGTCCATCGCGACCTGTTCCAGAAGATCGTTGCCGGCGCGGCGGTCGATGCCGATGTCGAGGTGCGCGTGCTGCATCACATGAGCGCCGCCGCGGATCATCCGGTCATGCTCGCGTTTCCGGAGAGCGAATACCTGAAGGGACTCATGTGCCAGACGGGATGAGCGTGAGGTCCACCCCCAGGCTGCGCTGCGCTGCGCCTTCCCCCCCAGGGGGCGCCCCGTTCCTCGGGGGCCCCTGGGCGGGGCCCCTTCGCTTCGAAGATGGGATGGGCCGATGACTTCCACAGCCCGCGTGCTGGCGGTGCGGCATGGCGAAACACTATGGAATGTCGCCGGTCGCATGCAGGGCTATCTCGACAGCCCTCTCGATGCGAGCGGGCTGGCGCAGGCCGACGCACTCGGCGTGCGCCTGGCAGCGGCATCGATCGAGGCGCTCTACGTCAGCGACCTCGGGCGTACGCTCGAAACCGCACGGAGGATCGCTGCTCACACCGGCCATGCACTGGTTCCCGATGCCCGCCTGCGCGAGCGGCATCTGGGCATCTTCCAGGGGCTGACCGGCGACGAAGCCTCCGACCTGTACCCAGACCACTGGCGCCGCTTCCGCTCGCGGGACCCGGAGCACACGCTCGAATCGGGCGAGAGCCTGCGGCAGTTCTCGACACGCGTCGTGGCGGCGGTCGAAGCGCTGGCGGCCCCTCACGCTGGCGGCACGATACTGGTGGTGACCCACGGCGGGGTGCTCGACTGCCTGCGGCGCCACGCCACCGGCTTGGCGCTGGATGGCCATCGCACCTACACGTTGCTCAATGCCAGCCTCAACACCTTTTCCGTCGGCGGCTCGATGTGGGCGCTGGTCGACTGGGGCGACGTCTCGCACCTCGGCCTGCGCGACAGTATCGACGACGTGTGAGAGGACGACGCCCCCCCCAGGCTGCGCTGCGCTTCGCCTTCCCCCCGAGGGGGCGCCCCGTTCCTCGGGGAACCCTGCGGACGGGGGCCCCTTCGCTTCTGAAGTTCCTTCGTTCGGCACCTCCAGGCTGCGCTGCGCTTCGCCTTCCCCCCGAGGGGGCGCCCCGTTCCTCGGGGAACCCTGCGGGCGGGGCCCCTTCGGTCGCCCCGCCCCAAGAGGGCAGTTCGCTATCCCGCGATCCGCGCTTGCCGGCCCTGGTGCCGAACTGTGGTTTCCGCGCCAAGCCAGAGTGCCTGCGCGCCGCGGGCGGCAAGGAGCGGATGGTACACATCACCACTGAGCGCGACGACCTTGGTGAGCGCATCGGCCAGCAGGCACGTCGGCGCCAGAACGGAAACGCTGGCGTCGGTAGCGACGCATTGCCGTCGGAAGGGGTCCACCAGCGCGGACTTCGCGGTGCCGGTGTCGCGCCTTACGAAATAGCCGCCCGAAGTGGCCAGGGCCGCGTCCTGAAGATCGGCCAGCCGCAACAGACGGGACGGTTCACGGGGGTCGCGCACATGAATGGGCCGCGGCACCGGACCGAATACCCGCATGTCGCCACCCGCATTCACCGAGCCGGACGTGATGCCGAACCGCTGAAGGACCGCCACCGCCGCGTCGACGGCATAGCCTTTCGCGATACCACCCAGGTCGAGGTGCGACGAGCAGTGTTTGCGGACGACCCCGGGCTCGGGCAGTTCGATGCCGGCTTGAGTCCCGCTACCTGATTCGACCCCACCCGACGCGGGCAGTAACCCTTCAAGCACCAGCGTGCCGGCGATGGCGCAGTCGAACAGCCCATCGGAGTCGGCGTGAAGCTCTGCGGCCATGCACAGGACTGTCCAGGTATCGGCGTCGACACGGATGGCAACACCGGCCGCGGCGCGGTTGAGGCGCGACAGATCGCTGTCCGGTGAGTGATAGCTCATGGCCGCATGGATCGACCCGATACGCTCGAAGGCGCTGCCCATCGCGATGCCCGCGAGCTGGGTATCGTCGAGATCGACGTCGATCTCGACGAAGGTACCGAGCCAGGGCTGGGCGCGACGCATGCGTGTCAGGTGCGAGCGGCGGCATCGGCCGCGTGCAACATCAGCAGGCGGCGCACGCCATCGGTGAGATGACGACACGACAAGGTGGCGCCGCTGATGTTGGCGATCCCGTCGCCGAGGGCGGGCGGCGTGGTCACGCCCTTGCCCACGAACTGCTGGCGCCAGCGGGGGTTGCGGACCTCATAGCCGTGCGACTCGCGATAGGTCAGGATCTCCACCTGGCGCACCCGGCCATCGGCATCGATGGCGGTCGCATAATCGATCAGTTCGGTCTTGCCGATCACGCCATCGAGATACACGCGTCCGATTTCCCGGCCATCGCGCCGCACCTCGATGACACGGGGTACCCGCGCGCCGCCGGACGGGCGAATGCGGGCGTCGAGGTCGCGCAACTGCTCGATGGTGAGCGCCAGACTGACCGGCGCGAAGTCGGTGGCATCGGGAAACATCAACTTCAGCGCCGCTCCGACGCTGAGGTATTCGACGGCATAAGCGCCCGGCGCGGCCGCCACCGCAATGGCGGCGACCGGCAAGGCGGCGATCAGAAAGCGATTGGCCTGCATGAAAGGGGTCAGAACGCGTAGCCGAGGCCCAGGTTGAAGCGGTCACGCTTGGGATCGATGTCGAACTTCTGGTAGTCGGCCTTGAACACCACATTCGGATTCAGGTAGAACGACGCCCCGGCGGTAATCACGCGCTCGGTCCGATCCGGGTCGATGCCCAGCCCGGGCGGGAAGGCCGCATATTGCGACGCCGTGTTGTAGCGCTCGTAGCGCACGAACGGGGACAGCGATTTCTCGCCGCGGCTCCACACCTTGTAGGCGCCCTGCAGATACCAGCCGAAGAACGCCTTCGGAATGGGCGTCGGATTCCCGATCGTGACCAGATTCAGGTCGCCGGTCCCGGTGATTGTGCCCGCCGCGTAGATGGCGGACAGATCCCATTTGCCCGGGGTCCAGCGCGCGTGGAGATCCCACACCGTGATGCCCGGGGATGAAGCAGTGAAGCCGGCCTGGCCTTGCCCGGCCTTCTGGGTGAACGCGAACCCGCCGACCAGCAGCCCCGGAATGCCGATGTACTCCAGCGCACCGAAGCCGGCCAGGTTCTTGGCCCGGGCCAACTGGCCTTCCTGATGGATACTGGCAAGTGGCGACTCGCGGCCCCCGGTGGCGGCAGCATCCCATTTGCTCAGGTCGAACCCCGTGGTGATGCCGGTGCTCCACACCAGACCGGACTCGGTGTCGCCTCGCAGCGATGCGCCGCCCTCGCGCCAGGTGCTGGGAATGATCGCCGTCTCGACGAAATTGCGTTCCACGCCGTAGTAGGCGGTGGGCTCGTGGCGACGGTTGAGGAAGCCGACCGGGAGCAGGAACAATCCCGCCTGCACCCCCAGCCCCGGCTTGAACGCGTGATCGATGTAGACCTGTTCGACGGCAACCTCGCCCTTGTCAGTGGCCGATGTCACGGCATGCTCGAACTCGAGCTCCATCGCAAACCGGGTTCTCTCGTCGAAGCGGTGCCCGAATCCGATGATCGCGCGGCGCACATCGAGCTGGGTGTCGGCGCTGTTGTTGCGCGGGCGGTTGTAGTTGATCTCGCCGTAGCCGAAGATCGTGGTCTGCTGCTCGTTGCCGCTGTCCTGACCGGCACTGGAGATGGTCATGACGCCAGGCGCGGCGCCGGGACGCGGCGCATCGACCGAAGCCTGGGACGCGATCGGTGCCACCGTCGGCGTACCGGCGCCTGCCCGGCCGGCGCCGATCGATGCCGAAGCCGGTGCCGCGATCGTTGCCGGCACGACCGGCGCCTCGGCAACGGCGCCCCCCTTCTGCGCCTTCACGCGCGCCAGCTCCGCCCTCAGCTCCTTGATTTCGGCGCTCATCGCATCGAGACGCGCGGCGAGTTCTTCGGTGGATTCGGCAAACCCGGGCGCAGCGGCGCTGAGCAGACCGGCAAGCATCGAGGCGGAGCAAAACCGTTTCATGGCGAGGTCCCCGTGAATTGGGTGGGGTTGGAAAAGCCGGCGTGACAACTCATGGCCTGAAACCGTCGGTCAGCGTATCGAGGAAGGCGATCAGATCGTCGATCTCGCGCTCGCTCAGCGTTGGCGCATCTCCCGGCGCGCGGTGGTAGGGCGCATCGGTGATGTTGACGTTCGCGTGGTATTGCGCCGGCAGGTCGTCGAACTTCCGCGGCGCGCCGCCCGAACCCGGCGGATACCACTCTTCGGGATTGGTATCGCGGCGAACATCGAACTGCAGCGCCAATCGCAAGGTGGCAAAGCGCCCGTTGTGGAAATAGGGGGCGGTCAGGGCGACATTGCACAGGATGTCGGCGCCGAACGCCTGGCGGAAGGTGCCGATGTAGGTGGCAAGCTTCAATTTGTCGATCACCGCCGCCGGGCTGGCGTCGCGGAAGACTTTTTCGCCCAGTTCGGCGGCCGGGGACAGCTGTTTTGGCGCGACCGCGCCAGGCGACGAACCGCCACCGCCACAACCGCCGAGAGCCGACATTGCCGTCAGCGCAACGTCAGACATCAGCACGTGTGCCCCGACAGATTGATTCCCCGACCACGATCTCATGCTTTTTTTGCTCTGGCAGTGATGGCCATTCGGTGCGGCATCGGCACACCCGATGCGACGATCGGCGAAGACTCATGCCGAACCGCGTTGTTTGACGAATCTTAACGCGAATGCGAACGATTGTCACTGGCGATTTAAAGCAAAGAACCGTCTCTCACCAGCAACCAGATGACATGTGCTATCAATTAGCGTTTGCACTCAAGTTGCGCTAAACTCGTCACCGTCTGCGCCCGGAACGGATTCCGGGGCTCATGCTGTTCGAGAGATCGCGTGCCTTCTTCCTTGCGCCCCTGGCTCGTCCGTGTGCTGCTCGCCGTCATCCTGCTGTTCGCACAGCAGGTCGGCATGGCGCACATGGTTGCGCATGGCAGCGGTCATGGCCGCGCGCATCCCCACTCCAAGGGTGTTCCGACCCAGGCCTGCGACGAGTGCCTGGCATTCGCGCAGGTGGAACCGGCACCTCCCGCCGTGCTTCCTGCGCTCGTGGCCGACGAGCAGCCCGCCGAAGTCACGCATGTCGCCCACCGTTCGATCACATCGCGCCCACTCAACGCCTTCTACTCCCGCGCCCCACCGGTCTTCCACTGACGCCCTCCTTGCGCAATGCCGCCCCGGGCGGCATTGCGCGCGTCCCCATCGTCGCGGCGTGTTCGCCGAGATCAGCACGTGGAAGATCCTCATGAAACTCGCCTCACGTCATCTGCTCATCGCGGCGGCCTCGCTGTCGGCAACCGCAAACGCCCAGCAACCTGCCCCGGGCACCATCACCGAGGCCCCACCGGTGATCGTCACCGCCAATCCGCTCGGGAGCTCGCTGCTCGACATGGTGCAACCCGCCGGCGTCCTGGCGGGACCAAAACTGGGGTTGCGCATGGAATCGACCCTGGGCGAGACGCTCGCCAACGAAACCGGCATCAGCTCGAGCTACTTCGGCCCAAACGCAAGTCGGCCGATCATCCGCGGACTGGACGGCGAACGCGTTCGCCTGCTGCAGAACGGTGTCGGCGTGCTCGATGCCTCCGGCGCCAGCCAGGATCACAATCCCGCGATCGAGCCGCTCATCGTCGACCGTATCGAGATCGTGCGCGGGCCGGCCGCGCTGCTGTATGGCGCCTCGGCGGTCGGCGGCGTGATCAACGCCATCGACAACCGCATCCCGACCACCGCGGGCGACAAGCCGGTGAGCGGGAGCGCGCAGTTGCGCTACGGCGGCGCCGGCGAGGAGATCGGCGGCGTGGCCAAGCTCGACGGCGGCGACGAACGTTTCGCCCTGCATGTCGACGCCTTCAAGCGCGAGACCTGGGACCTCCGCATCCCCGGCTACGCACGTTCGCAGCGGATACGCGACACCGTCTCCCTGGCCCCGGGCGAACAGGAGGCCTACGGACGACTGCCCAACAGCGCGAGTTCGAGCGTCGGCGGTTCGGTCGCCGGATCGATGTTCTTCGACCGCGGCTTCCTCGGCATGTCCGCGGCGACCTATAACACCGTCTACGGCACGGTGGCGGAGCCGACGGTAAACATCGGCATGCGGCAGAACCGCTACGACCTGTCGGGCGAGCTGCGCGATCTGGGCTTCATCGAAAGCGCCAAGGTGAAGGCTACCTACACCGACTATCAGCACACCGAATACAACGTGACCGACCCCGGCACCCTGTTCACCAACAAGGGCTACGAGACCCGCCTCGACTTCCGGCATCGCAAGTTCGGCCTGGTCGAAGGGGCATTCGGCATGCAGGCGAGCAATACCCGCTTCCAGGCGCTGGGGGACGAGGCCTTCATTCCACCTGTCACCACGAAGATGCTGTCCGGCTTCCTGTACGAGGAGCTGCCGGTCGGACCGGTGCGCTTCTCGGCCGGCGGACGCATCGACTCGGTCAAGCTGGCCGCCGCGGAATACCTGCCCAATTTCGCGCCCGCCGAGTCGCGCAGCGTCACCACCGGGAGCGGATCGCTGGGAGCTTTGTTGCCGTTCGGGGGTGCCTACGCCATCGCCACCAATCTCGCCTACACCGAGCGGGCACCCAACTATGCGGAGGTCTTCGCCAACGGGCCGCACGCCGCCACCGGGCAGTTCCAGGTCGGCGATCGCTCGCAGAAGCTGGAACGCTCGACGGCGATGGACATTTCGCTGCGTAAGCGTACCGGGGTGATCACGGCGAGCATCGGCGCTTTCTACAACAAGTTCGACAACTTTATCTCGCTCCTGCCGACCGGACTGACGGATGCCACCTCGGGTCTGCCGATCTTTCGCTTCGAGGGGGTGAAAGCCACCCTGAAGGGCATCGAGGCCGAGGCACGCTGGCACGTGATCGACACTCCCGATCGCACCTTCCACCTCGATTTCCGCACCGACTACACACGTGCCGAGAATGATTCGGCCAACGATCCGCTGCCGCGCATTTCGCCGTTGCGTGTCTCTCTGGCAGGGGTGTAGCAGGCGGGAAGGCTGGGCGGCAGAGTCGAGGTGATCCGGGCGTCGCCGCAAACCCGCATCGCGGCAAACGAGCTGCCGACCGACGGTTACACGTTGCTGAACGCCAGGGTCAGCTACGCGTTGCCACCGATGAGTTTCGGTCAGCTCGAAGCGTTCATCCGGCTCAACAACCTGCTCAACGAGGATATCCGGTACCACACCTCGGTGCTCAAGGACATCGCGCCGCTGGGCGGGCGCAGCGCGATGGTCGGCCTGACCGGGACGTTCTGATGATGTAGCTTCACGCCGCGGCGGCGGTCGCGGCGTGTCAAGGCTTGAATTCGGCGCCGGTTGCCTTCACCCTCCGTGGTCCTGTCAGTTTCCGGTTCCGCCCATGAGCGCCGAATTTCACGGCACCACCATACTGTCCGCCCGCCGCGGCAACCGCGTCGCCCTCGGTGGCGACGGCCAGGTGACGCTTGGCAACATCGTGGTCAAGTCGACCGCGCGCAAGGTGCGCCGCCTGCACCACGACCGGATACTGGCCGGATTTGCCGGTGGCACCGCCGATGCCTTCACGCTATTCGAGCGCTTCGAAAGCAAGCTCGACAAGCACCAGGGGCATCTGGTGCGTTCGGCGGTCGAACTCGCCAAGGATTGGCGCACCGACCGCATCCTCAGGCGCCTCGAGGCGATGCTGGCGGTGGCCGACCGCGAAACCTCCCTGATCATCACCGGCAACGGCGACGTGCTCGAACCAGAGCACGGCATCGTCGCCATCGGCAGCGGCGGCGCCTACGCGCAGGCAGCCGCCCGTGCACTACTCGAGAATACCGATCTCACGCCCGCCGAGGTGGTCAGCAAGGCACTGAGCATCGCCGGTGACATCTGCATCTACACCAACCAGTCGCACGTGATCGAAGTCCTCGACTAGCGGTCGAACACGATCTCGAATCCCGGCCCCCCCCAAAACATGTCTTCGATGACTCCGCAGGAAATCGTCCACGAGCTCGACAAGTACATCGTCGGCCAGGACGCCGCCAAGAAAGCCGTCGCCATCGCACTTCGCAACCGCTGGCGCCGCCAGCAGGTCGAGGAACCGCTGCGGCACGAGATCACGCCCAAGAACATCCTGATGATCGGGCCGACCGGTGTCGGCAAGACCGAGATCGCCCGTCGTCTGGCGCGCTTGGCGGACGCCCCGTTCATCAAGGTCGAAGCAACCAAGTTCACCGAGGTGGGCTATGTCGGCCGTGACGTCGACTCGATCATCCGCGATCTGGTCGAAGCCGCCGTCAAGCAGACGCGCGAGCAGGAAATGAAGAAGGTGATGCACCGCGCCGAGGACGCCGCCGAGGAACGCGTGCTGGACGCTCTGTTGCCGTCGGCGCGCGGCGTGGGCTTCGGCACCGACGCCGCGGATCCGGACGATCGCGAGAGTGCCACACGCCAGAAGTTGCGCAAGAAACTGCGCGAAGGCGAGCTCGACGACAAGGATATCGAGATCGAGATGCAAACACCGTCGGCGAAGATGGAGATCCTGGCGCCGCCGGGCATGGAAGATCTCACCGAACAGATTCAGGGCATGTTCCAGAACATGGGCGGGGCCAGGCGTCGGCAGCGGAAGCTGAAGGTACGCGAAGCGCTGCGGCTGCTGGCGGAGGAGGAGGCCGGGCGGCTGCTGAACGACGAGGAGCTCAAGGCACGCGCCGTGGAGAACGTCGAATCCAACGGCATCGTGTTTCTCGACGAGATCGACAAGATCGCGAGCCGCACCGACTCCCATGGGCCCGACGTTTCGCGCCAGGGCGTGCAGCGCGACCTGCTGCCGCTGGTCGAGGGCACGACCGTGACGACCAAGTACGGAATTATCCACACCGACCACATCCTGTTCATCGGCAGCGGCGCCTTCCACCTGTCGAAACCATCCGACCTGATTCCCGAACTGCAGGGTCGGTTCCCGATCCGCGTCGAACTCGAGTCGCTCTCGGTGCAGGACTTCGAACGCATCCTCACCAGTACCGACGCATGCCTCACTCGCCAGTACGCGGCCTTGCTCGCGACCGAGGGCGTCACCCTGGATTTCAGGCCGGATGGCGTCCAGCGTCTGGCCGAGATCGCCTGGCAGGTGAACGAAACCATGGAAAACATCGGCGCACGCCGGTTGCACACGGTGATGGAGCGGATGCTCGAGGAGGTCTCGTTCGATGCCGTGCGGCGCAGCGGAACCGTGCTGGTGGTCGACGCGGCGTATGTCGACGAACGCCTGGGTGGCCTTGCCGCCACCGAGGATCTGGCGCGCTACGTGTTGTAGCGCCAGCGAGCCCGCGGCGACTGCGCGCACCACTTCGGCGCATGGCGTTTACGCGCCAAAACCCGCTGCTACAATCGTTCGCACCTCCCCGCTCTGGCCACCATCGATGCAATCCGGAACCACCTTCCTGCTTGAGGTAAATCCCGAGATCCCGCCGCGCCTAGCGCGTCTCGAGGAGCTCGCCAACAATCTCTGGTACAGCTGGGACCGGCCGACCCGTTCGCTGTTCGCACGTCTGCACCCCGCCCTATGGGACGCGGTGAGCCAGAACCCGAAGGCTTTCCTCAAGCGCATCGACGAGCGGCGCCTGATCGATGCCGTCGATGACCCGGTGTTCCTCAACACCTACAACCGGGTGCTGTCGGCGTTCGACTCGTATCACAACGAACCAATGCGCCGGAACGGCTCCGAGTGGTTGCAGCAGAACGACCTGGTCGCGTATTTCTGCGCCGAGTTTGGCTTCCACGAATCGCTGCCGATCTACTCCGGTGGCCTCGGCATTCTGGCGGGCGACCACTGCAAGGCGGCGAGCGACATGCGGCTGCCGTTCGTCGGCGTCGGCTTGCTGTATCGGCAGGGCTATTTCCAGCAGACCATCGACAACGACGGCAATCAACTGGCATCCAACGTCGATTCCGATTTCGACGATCTCCCGGTCACCCCGGTGGTGGATGCCGAGGGCGGCGAAGTGCTGGTCGATGTCGAACTGCCGGGGCGCAAGGTGGTGGTCAAGGTCTGGCGGGCCACCGTCGGCCATATCACCCTCTACCTCCTGGACACCGACTTCGAGGCCAATGCCGAGCACGATCGCGACATCACTCACCGTCTCTATGGCGGCGACCGAACCGATCGCCTGGAACAGGAAATCGTGCTCGGTGTCGGTGGCGCCAAGGCGCTGAGCGCGCTCGGATTGAAGCCGACGGTGTGGCACATCAACGAAGGGCACGCGGCGTTCATGGTGCTCGAGCGCATGCGCGAACTGGTGGCGGACGGGCTGGACTTCGCCACGGCCCTGGAGGCGGTGGCGGCCAACACCGTGTTCACCACGCACACGCCGGTGCCGGCGGGGCACGATCATTTCTCCGAAGACCTGATCATGCGGTACTTCGAGCGCTTCCATGCCGAGCTCGGGATCGGACGCGACCGGTTTCTCGAACTCGGCCGCATGGGCGACGTGCGCGAGTTCAACATGACCGCGCTCGCCGCCCACGGCTCGCGCTTCCAGAACGGCGTCTCGCGCATCCATGGCACCGTGTCGTCGCGCATCCTGTCCACACTCTGGCCGCAGATCGATGCCGACGAGAATCCGATGCAGTACGTCACCAACGGGGTCCACGTCCCCACGTTCCTCGCGCAGGAGTGGAGTGACCAGTTCGACAAGATCCTCGGCTTCGAGTGGAACAATCACACGACCGACGCCAACTACTGGAAACGGCTCGACGAGATTCCCGATCACTTGTTCTGGAGTGTGCGCCAGACGCTCAAGTCGGCGATGCTGCGGCTGGTTCGCGACCGCGTGGCGAAACAGCATTTCCGCAACAACGGGTCGGAAGCCCACCTCGATCGCCTGCTCGCCCTCACCGATCCGGCCAATCCGAACGTGCTCACGATCGGTTTCGCCCGCCGGTTCGCCACCTACAAGCGGGCGGCGCTGCTGTTCGAGAACATCGACTGGCTTGAGCGACTGGTCTGCAACGACCAGCGGCCGGTACTGTTCCTGTTCGCCGGCAAGGCCCACCCGGCTGATGTGCCGGGGCAGGACCTGATCCGGCGCATCAGCGAGATGGCACGCATGCCGGCGTTCGAAGGCCGCATCCTGCTGGTCGAGAACTATGATCTGCGGCTCGCGCGCCGGCTGGTATCGGGCGTGGATGTCTGGCTCAACAATCCGGTTTACCCGCTCGAAGCGAGCGGCACCTCGGGCATGAAGGCCGGTCTGAACGGCGTGCTCAACCTGTCGGTGGCCGACGGCTGGTGGGACGAAGGCTACGACGGCCGCAACGGCTGGTCGATCAAGCCGGCGGCCGAATCGCTCGACGATTACCGGCGCAACCAGGAAGAATCGAAGACCCTGTATGAACTGCTGCAGGATCACGTCATTCCGAGCTATTACTCGCGCAACGACATGGGCTATTCGAGTGACTGGGTGCGCATGGCCAAGCGCTCGATCGCCACCCTGCTGCCGCGTTTCAACTCGACCCGAATGGTCAACGAGTACGTCGCCAAGTTCTATCTGCCCGCGACCAGGCAATGGCGGCGGTTCAGCGAAACCGGCTTCGCCAACGCCCGACTGCTGGCCGACTGGAAGGCGCATGTGCGCACTTGCTGGCCCGAGGTGCGCATCCGGCGGCTCGATACGCCGTCCAAGCGCATCACCTTCGGCGCGGACCTGAAGTTCGAGGTCGCCGTCAACCTCGACGGTCTGCGGCCCGAGGACGTAGCGGTCGAGATGGTTTTCGGCCGCCTCAGCGCAAACGGCGATCAGCGCACTGCATCGCAGCATCGGTTCGAGACCGACGGCACCCTCACGCCGGCGGGCGAACATCGCTTCGTGTTGCAGTTGACCCCGGATCTGTGCGGCAAGCTCGAGTACAAACTGCGCGTCTACCCCCATCACGAGTTGCTCACGCACCCGCTCGAAATGGGCATGATGGTCTGGCTGTAGCCGCCGGGCCGAAGCCGGCGGCACCTTCGTCGCCAGCGCGTGCAAACCGCAAGCGTGCCGCACTGAACGACGGCATCAATAGCCGGCAGCCCGATCCACCACCCCGACCGGAGCCTCGCCGCGCCGCAGACGCCGCAGGTTGTCGATGACTTGCCCGGCCGCCTCGCTCGCAATGGTCACGGCCGCGACGTGTGGGGTGACGATGACCCCGGGGTGGCGCCACAACGGATGCAAAGCCGGCAGCGGCTCTTCGGCGAAGACATCGAGCATTGCGCCGCGGATCTGGCCGTTGTCGAGGGCGGCGAGGAGATCGGCTTCCACCACATGTGCACCGCGAGCGGAATTCACGATGCAGGCACCACGCGGCAGCAAGACCAGTGTGGCAGCATCGAGGATGCCAAGGGTATCCGGCGTCAATGGCAGGAAGTTGATGAGGATCTCGCTGCCCGCCAGGAACCGCTCTAAGTCTTCGAATCCGGACCAGCAGGCGATCCCGTCGAGTTGGTGACGGGTCCGGCTCCAGCCCGCGACCTTGAACCCGGTGCGTGCGAGCATCGCCGCTGCCGCGCTGCCGAGCACCCCCAGGCCCATCACGCCGACGCCGCGTTCGCCGATCAGCTTCGGCGCCAGCGGTTGCCAGACCGACCCACCTTGCTGGCGCGCGTATTCATCCATACGCCGGTGAAAGTGCAAGGCACCGTACAGCGCGTATTCGGCCATCTGTTGCGCCATGCCCGCATCGCGCAACCGGGCGATCGGCACTTCGGGCGGCAGATCGGGATCGGCGACGATCGCATCGACACCGGCACCCAGGGACAGGATCGCGCGCAGATCGGGAAACTGCCGATGCCAGCCGATCGGCGGTTTCCAGACCAGGGTGTACCGCACGTTGTCGAGCGGCCCGTCGTCGGGCCACACCCGGAACTCGAGGTCTGGCAGAGCGGCACCCAGCGCCTCCCGCCACGGGTCGGGATCATCGATCGGGCTGTAGAACATCAGGCTCATGGCGACTCGCGACGGACAGGATCGGCGAGAGCGTAGTCGGTTTCGACCACGGGATGAAGGCTTGCCGCGACGGTTGCGCGCGCCACGGGGGATCGATACGCTTCGAGCCCGCATGGTGTTCCTGGTGCCTGCCTGCATGTGTCCGACGATTCCCGAGTACCAGCGTGACTGGGACGCCGGCGACCTCGGTTGCGGCGATCTGGTTCTGCAACTGCACTTCCTGTTCGCCGACATGCTCCCGGGACAGATCATCCGCGTTCGCGCCACCGACACCGGTGCGACCCACGACCTGCCGGCGTGGTGTCGCCTGACCGGCAACACCATGGTTCACAGGCAGCCGCAGGATCACCTTTTCTGGATCAGCCGCCGCGAGGCCTGATCTTCACCTGCCAATCAAGGAGTCATCCATGTCCGCAACCGGCAAATTCTGCGTTTCCCTGAGCTATGCGAGCGACAACACCGACAAGGCGACCGTCGCCTTCGTCATTGCCAATGCGGCGGTCGCATCGGCGCAGGACACGCTCGTGTTTCTCTCCGTCGAAGGCGTGAAGCTGGCGCAGAGAGGCTTTGCCGATCCGATCCACGAGGAGGGCTTTGCGCCGCTGGCTGACCTGATGGCGAACTTCGTCAAGGCGGGTGGCACGATCTGGGTCTGCTCGCCCTGCTTCAAGAAGCGCAAGCTCGACGAGCAGGCGCTGGTCGCGGGCGCCACTATCGTCGGTGGCGCCAAGCTGGTCGAATTCCTGTCCGACGGCACGCCCTGCCTTTCCTATTGAGGATGACTGCGGTTCATGCACAGGTCCCGGATGCCGCCTTCGACGGCGGCGACCTCGACTGCGGCAACGGCCTGCTGCTGCTGATCCGGCAACGCATCGATCCGCTGCGGCGCGGCCAGCTGCTGAAAATCATCTCCACCGAAAGCTCGGTGCGGGAAGACCTGCCAGCATGGTGCCGCCTCACGAAGAACGAACTGGTCTCGATCGCATCGGCCGGTGCCGCCACCTCCTTCCTGGTCTGCAAGGGGACACTCGCCGAGCGCGTGGTTGCGCCTGCTTCGAACCCGCCGGTTTCGGTCGCCCCGCGGCGGACGGCCGTTTCAGTCACCATTCCGGAACGGCTGCCAAAGTCGGCACCGGCGCCGGTCATTGCGCCCTTGTCGGTCATGGGCATCGGCAGTTGGCCGCGCCCGCGCTGGTTGCTGCGGGCCCTGCATGAGCACATGGAAGGCCGGCTGCCCGACGCCGAATTTCACGCGACCGCCGACGACGCCGTCCGCCTCGCGGTCGCAGCGCAGTTGCGCGCCGGTGTGGATGTGGTGACGGATGGCGAGCAACGACGCGACAGTTACGCCAGCTTCGTCGCCAGCCGGCTCGACCATTGCCAACTGATCCCGCTCACCGATCTGCTGCCCCTGGTCGACGACCCCGAGGCGTTCGAGCGCGACCTCGTCAATGCGGTGACCAGCGGGTTTCCGCTCGACCGCATCGCGCTGCACGTATGTCGTGGTAACTGGACGCCCGACGAGAGCACCTGCCTGACCGGCGACTACACCGCGCTGGCACCGACACTCGCGCAGATGCAGGTCGGTGCCTGTGTGCTGGAGCTGTGCACACCGCGCGCCGGCGAGGTACTGGCGCTGCGCTCGCTGCCGGACGACCGGCGGGTCGGTGTCGGCGTGGTGAACCAGAAGCACGCGCGAATCGAGACCTGCGAGCAGATCATGGCGAAAGCGGAGGCCGCCATCGAGATGTTCGGCGCTGAACGCGTGCTGCTGCATCCGGACTGCGGCTTCGCCACCTTCGCCGACAACCCGGTCAGCCCGGCGGCGATCGCCGAGCAGAAACTGTGTGCCGTGGCCGAGGCGGCGGGGCGTCTTCGGGAAAAGCATGGCATGTAACGAACCCGCCAGCGTCTCTTGATGGCGATCGTCCCGGCGTAGAGCGTCTCGAGTTCGAGCCGACCATCGTGCAATCGCTCGACCGTGCCGGCGAGACGTTCTCCGTTCTCCGTTCTTCATCACGATCGTGTCGCTTTGCGCGTGCTGCTGCGACACCAGACCGCCAAGGGCTGCCAGCAACGTCAGTGGCATCGCGCGCCGGGCCATGCCAATTCAGCGCCCGCCTTGCCGCGGACCACACGCGAGCCGCTCGAAACCAGCGACAACCACCTCCGCCTTGTGCGTCAATCTCTGGCGTTGGGTTTCGTCGGTCGCCGCCGCGATCTGTGCAAACAGTTGCCATGTCTCTTGCCGATTCGACGCAAAACGAGGATCGCCGGCAGGGGTCCACCGGCGGTCGGGGGCCAGCAGGAGCGCACGCAGCTCGGTTTCGAGCACATCCCGATCACGACGCAGGCGCAACGCCGATCGCAACGCCATGGCGGGCAATGTGGAGCTTGCATACACCTCACCACCGACCGGCTGGATCGTCGTACTCCAGGTGGTTACCATCTGCCGTTGCGGCGGACTCAGGGGGCCGATCCAATCCTCTAAATAGTGCTGCATCCGGTCGCGGCGTTGCCTCTGCGCTTCAGGCGGCGTGCGTTGGGCGAGCCCGGCACGATACGCGCGATCGGCACGATGAAGATTCCGCTCCAGTTCGCGCGCCTGGCGATCCGACAGCCGCTGCACCAGCACAGCCATGCGTGGCACCGCCTCGGCAATCAGCAGGCGCGCGAAATATTCGAGCCCGCCGGCACGGGCGGCAACCCGCTCAGCCGTGAGGCCCGGAGCAAAATCGGCAGCGGCCTGCCGCACCCATGCGGCATAACCGCCCGGTTGCGTGGCACAGTGCCACTGCCCGAGTGCTGCCAATTGCGCCGTGACCGCCTGCTGTTGCCGAGCGTCCAGCGACACATAGCTTTGCGCTGTCCACGCCAGTACCCGCTCTCCCTGGCCATAGCCGAAACGGCTATCGGCGCAGGCACCCAGCAGCACGGCACCGATGGCGCAGGCCGCCGCGGCCGTAGCGGCGCTCAATGGAGACGACCGAGATGAATCCGGGTGTCGTACTCGAGGCCGTTCGAGTCGAAAACCTGCCGGTTGTCCAGAACCACCTGATCGAACGGGCACGGCGCGAAGAAGGCGCCCACCGCCCGCTCGCCGACCTTGCGATGAACCCCCCGGAGATACTCGGGACACAGGCGAATCAAGAGATCTTCGTATCCGCGCAGGAATGGGGTGGCATCGAGAAACAGCCGGGTCAGCAATCCGGTGCCGGCGCCCACATCAGCCACTACGGTGGAATGGCTGAAACCACAATGCCGGACGAGGACATCGAACAGTTCCGCCGGATAGCCGGCGGGAGCGGCGGTAGTCGGCGATGCGGTCACCGAAGCGGACAGTGGCGGGTTACATGACCAGGATTGGCGCGCTGCGGCGAGAGTTTTGGTTGACACTGTTCCGAGCCAGACCATAGCATACGAGGCTGTGTGCAGCGCCACACCGCAGGGGCGGAAGGGTCGGTGGGTCTGGGCGCTGCAATACAACATCGGCGTGGCCGGCGTGGCGATCGAGCCAACGGCCCGACCGGTGAAAGCCCAACCCGAGGGGAGGATAGTTCATGCGTCTGCGTCAAGCCTTTGTTACCGCCGTTTGTGGCGTCGCCGGTGTCGTCGCCGTGTTCGGTGCGCCGGCGCGAGCCGAGGACACCATCAAGATCGGTCTGGTCAACGAGGCTACCGGTCCCAATGCCGAAGCGGGCGTGTTCACGGTCAACGGCGCGAAGCTCGCGCTCGACGAAATCAACGCCGCCGGCGGCGTGCTCGGCCGCAAGCTCGAGCTGAAGCTCGAAGACAACCAGAGTACCAACCCCGGCACCGTACTCGCGTTCTCCAAGCTGCTGGGCGAACCCGGCATCGTCGCCATCATCGGTCCGATCCGCAGCACCCAGATCCAGGCGGCCTCGCCAACCATCGCCAAGGCCGGCATCCCGACCATGATCGGCGGCACCGATCCGAGCCTGACCAAGGTCAACAATCGTTGGGTATTCCGCGGCCGGCCGAACGATTCGTATTCGTCACGCGTGATCGCCGACTTCGGCATCAACGAACTCAAGTCCAGGAAGTGGGCGATCATCCATTCCACCGATGCCTTCGGCGCCGGCGGCATGAATGTGCTCACCGCGGCTCTCAAGAACGCCGGCATCACCCCGGTGCTGGTGCAGGGCTACACCAACAACTCTCAAGACTTCACCCCGGTGGTCCTCGCGGTCAAGAAATCCGGTGCCGACATCATCGGCAGCTACATGACCAACTCGCCGGACGTGGGCATCTTCGCGAAGCAGTTGCGCCAGCTCGGGGTGAACGCCCAGTGGATAGGCTCGCCATCGCTCGTGAGCGTGACCGCCATGAATCTCGCCGGCCCGGCGCTGCACGGCATCTACAGCGTCGCCGACTTCACGCCCGACGCGAGTGCCGAATCGAAGGCCTACACCAAGCGCTATCGAGACACCTACAAGATCGACCCCGACGTCTATTCGAGCTGGGCCTACGATGCCATGAAGGTGTTGGCACTCGCCATCAGCAACGCCAAGGCGACGACGCCGGATGCCATCCGCAAGGGCATTGTCGGCATCAAGGGTTACAAGGGTGTCGAGGGCGAGTATGCCTTCGACGATAACGGCGACGGCCTGCGCGGCTACAACGTGGTCAAGAACGACGCAGGCAAGGTCGCCTTCATCAAGCACATCAACTTCAAGGAATAGCCCGAACGGCTTTCCGCGTGATGCCTGTCGCCGTCCTCGGCGGCTGATGTAGCGGCGTCCGGATCTTTCTCGGGTCGGCACTCTTGCAAGTCCTGTTCGACAATCTTCAGGTTCTGTTCCAGGGGCTGGCCCTCGGCAGCATCTATTCGCTCGTCGCCCTGGGCTTCGTGCTCATCATCCGCGCGACCAACGTCGTCAACTTCGCGCAGGGCGATTTCGCCATGCTCGGCGCCTACTCGATGGTGCTGTTCTTCACCGGCCTGGGCTGGCCTTATTGGGTGTCCTTCGTCGGCGCGCTCGCCGCCATGGCGGTGTTCGGGGTCATCTTCAATTACGGCGTCTACTACCCCTTGCGCCATCGCTCCTTCCTGCCGGTCGTGATCAGCACGCTGGGCGCATCGATCTTCCTGCAAAACACCGTGTTGGCGGTGTTCGGCCCGCAACCCCGGCCGCTCGAGAAGGTGCTGGCTGCCGACGGCGTGAACATCGGCGGCGTTTTTCTCGACAGCCAGTACCTGGTGATTCTCGCCGTCACGCTGGCGCTGGTGCTGTTCACGTATCTGTTCTTCGAGCACACCCTGCTGGGCAAGAAGTTGCAGGCAACTTCTCAGGACAAGGACATGGCACGCCTGCTCGGCATCCCGGTGGCGCTGATGATCTCGATCACGTTCATCTACAGCGCGGTGCTCGGCGGCATCGCCGGGGTCCTGGTCGGTCCGATCCTGTTTGTGTCGATCGGTATGGGCTCGATCATCGCGCTCAAGGCTTTCGCGGCCACCATCATCGGCGGCTTCGGTGACGTAACCGGCGCCATCGTCGGCGGATTGCTGCTCGGGGTGATCGAAAGCATGGCGGCGTATCACATCTCGGTGCCCTACAAGGACGCCTACGCGTTTCTTGCCCTGTTCATCTTCCTGCTGTTCCGGCCGTCGGGCATTTTCGGCGAGAAGGTCTCGGAAAAAGCGTGAGTTTCGGCATGATGCCTTTCCGCCTGCCGCACGTCGGCACGGGCGCCGTTCTCCCGGATATGGCAGCGCCGCGGCCAGCCGGCTCGTTTCTACCGCCGCGGCCGAGCCGCAATTCGCAAGCCGGTCGGATCTCGATACCGGCCTTGGTGGTGCTCCTGGCCATCGCCATCGCGATCCCGCTGATCCCGTACCAGATGACGGTCAGCAACTACGTCGTACTGATGTTCATGCAGGCGGTGACCTATGCCATCGCGGTGCTCGGCATGGTGGTGGTGCTCGGCTACACCGGTCAGATCAACCTGGCGCAGGCGGCGTTCTTCGGCATCGGCGCCTATGGGGTGGCGCTGGGCATGTTGTCCGGAGGCCTGAACTTCTGGATTTCCCTGGCGCTGGGCGTTGCGGGGGCGACCGCGGCGGGGCTGGCTCTCGGGCTGACCACCATCCGCCTCGGCGGCCACTACCTGGCGATGATCACCATCAGTTTCCAGCAGATCTTCGACCTCGTCCTGGTGAACTGGGTCGACGTGACGCACGGTCCGGACGGCATCGCCGGCATTACGCGGCCCTCGCTGTTCGGTATTTCGCTGGCTGACGACAAGGCCTACCTGCTGTTCTGCTCGGTGGTGCTGTATGTGCTGGTGTTCGCGGTATGGAAGCTGCCCGACACCCGCCTCGGCCGTGCCATGCGCGCCGTGCGCGAGAACCAGCTGGCGGCCGAGGTGGTGGGTGTGCATACCTTGCGCACCAAGGTCACGGCCTTCTCGCTCTCGGCGCTACTGGGCGCCATCGGCGGCGGCCTGTACGCCGGCGGGTTCGCCTACATCAGTCCCGACAATTTCAACTTTGCGCGCTCGATCGAGTTCCTGACCGCGACGCTGCTGGGCGGTGCCCAATCGCCGTTCGGCGGTGTGATCGGCACCGTGCTGATCGTTCAACTGCCGGAGTGGCTCAAGCTCCTGCCAGAGTCGCTGCGGTTCATCAAGGATGTGTACCTTGCCGTCTACGGGCTCGGCGTCATCTTGATCATCATTTTCCTGTCGGAAGGCATCTGGGGGCTGGTGAAGACGATCCGCACCCGCCTGTTCGCCGAACAGACCACCACCGATACGACCGGCATCCCCGCGCTGACACTCGAATCGGCAGGCAGTCACGACGGACCGCTACTGCGCGTGGACAACCTGCAGAAGCACTTCGGCGGCCTCAAGGCGGTCGACGGCATCGGGATCGATGTTGAGCGCGGCACCGTGCACGCGCTGATCGGCCCCAATGGTTCCGGCAAGACGACATCGCTCAATGTGATGAGCGGCATCTACGAACCCACCGGTGGCAAGGTGATCTTCGAGGGCGAGGATGTCTCACGATTGCGACCGCATCAGCGGGCCAGCCGCGGCATCGGGCGCACCTTCCAGAACATCCGCTTGTTCGCGGCATTGTCGGCACTGGAAAACGTGATGATCGGGGCCCAGCGATCGAACAACCCGATCGCCCCTGGCGAGGGGGCACTGCGTGAGCGCGCCATGTCGGCTCTTCAGTTCGTCGGCCTGGCCGATCGCGCCCACGTGATCGTGCGCAACCTGCCGTATGGCCATCAACGACTGGTCGAAATCGCCCGTGTCCTGGCCGGCAATCCCAAACTGCTGTTGCTCGACGAACCCGCGGCCGGGCTCAACCAGACCGAGAAAATGGCGTTCGTCGAACTGCTGAAACGGTTGCGCGGACACGGCCTCACCATCTTCCTCATCGATCACGACATGGGGCTGGTCGAGAAGATCTCCGACCGCATCACGGTGCTGAACTTCGGTCGCAAGATCGCCGAAGGCACGCCCGCCGAAGTGCTGCGCAACCCCGACGTGATCGCCGCCTATCTGGGCACGGCCGGCAAGGTGAACTGATGGCACTGCTCGAACTCAAGGGGGTGGCCAGCTACTACGGCAACGTGCAGGCGCTGAAGGGCCTGAGCCTGCACGTGAACCAGGGCGAGCTGGTGACCTTGCTCGGGGCCAACGGTGCCGGCAAGAGCACCACGCTCAAGACGATATCAGGCCTGGTGCAGCCGGCGCAGGGCGAAGTGTGGTTCGAAGGCCGGCCGATTCATCGCTTGGGCCCCGAAGCCATCGCGAAGCTGGGCATCAGCCATGTGCCGGAGGGACGCCGCATCTTTCCCGGGCTGACCGTGCGCGAGAACATCATGCTCGGCACCTCGACCCGAGGTCGGCTGCCGCGCGCGCAGATGGCCGACGAGGTGGAGCAGATGTTCGCCATCTTCCCCGAGATCAAGAAATTCGAGAATGCGCTCGGCTGGACGCTCTCCGGCGGTCAGCAACAGATGCTGGCAGTGGCGCGCGGCCTGATGGCCAGACCCAAGCTGCTGCTGCTCGACGAACCTTCGCTCGGGCTGGCGCCGCTCATCGTGCAGAACCTGTTCGGCACCATCCGCGAGATTCGCTCGCTCGGCACCACGATCCTGCTAGTTGAGCAGAACGCCAACATGGCGCTGTCGGTGGCCGATCGCGGCTATGTGCTCGAGACCGGCAGCCTCACCGTCGAGGGCACGCCGCAGGACCTGCTCGACAACGAAGAGGTTCGCGCCGCCTATCTCGGCGGCCACCACGGCTGAGCGGCGATGACGCGCGGCCTGGGCACGGCGACACCCGATGATCGTCGCCTGAATGGTCTTCAGGCCGTCTACCGCAGGACAGTCGAAGCATGAGTCTCACCACTTCACAGCTCGCGAGCTTCGAGAAGGATGGCTATCTCACCGTCCCGGCGCTGTTCGCGCATGCCGAGATCGAACAGCTTCGCCGGGGCCTGGACGAGATCAAGGCCATGACGGACCGGCCGGAGATCGTGCGCGAGCGTACCAACGATGCGGTGCGGCTGGTCTACGGCGCAGACCGATTCCACGACACCTGGCAGCGCCTGTCGCGGCATCCGCGCTGGATCGGGCCCGCCCGTCAGTTACTCGGCGGCGACATCTACCTCCACCAGCTTCGCATCAACCCCAAGGCAGCCTTCGACGGCCAGGGCTGGTGGTGGCACCAGGATTACGCAACCTGGCGCTTCGAAGACGGCATGTTGTCGCCGCGGGCGCTGATGATCGGCGTATTCCTGAACGACATGACGGCCGCCAATGGCCCGCTGATGGTCATTCCCGGTTCGCAGAAACTCGGCCACATCGACGACACTGCGCGCGACCACGACCAGACCGGCTACACGGTGATGGACCTGCCGCGCCCGCTGATCGAGGAGCTGACGCGGGAGGGTGGGGTGGAAGCGGTGACCGGACCGGCAGGCACGGTGCTGTTCATGCATTGCAATCTGGTGCACGGATCGGTCGGCAACATCACGCCATTGGCGCGCACCATCGCCTATCTCAACGTGGCCTCGTGCGACAACCCGACCACCCGACTGGAGCGGGCTGAATGGTTCTGCAACCGCGATCACTCACCGCTCCAGACGATCGGCGACGACGCCCTGCTCTGACAATCGCGCAAGCCTGGGGAAGGCGGGATTTCAAATCCGGCAGCTCGGGCACCGAAAGTGCCCGTAGCTCAATCGGGGGCCAACAACAACTCGCTTTGATCGTGTTCGGCGCGCGAGTGATTTCGATAGGTGGGCCAGGACGGAAAGTAATCGTCGGCCTGATTGCCCCAAACGTCCCAGCCAACCCGCCTTCCGCGTGCGAACAACTCAAGGCGGGGACCGGGACTGCAAGCCTCGATGACGTCGTAGGCCTCGTCCGGTTTTCGGGAATGTTCCCGCTTCATGCTCTTGATGATGTTGACCTGCCGGCGTCCGGGCGCCAGCGTTCTCGCATCCTTGCCGCGAACGCCGAACAGCAGAATCTCGGTCACGTTACGAAAGTAGAAGCCGACGCCACGACCGTCCGGCCCGCCATCCTTTCTGATCTTGTGCCACACGATGTTGCTCTTGTACTGGAACCCCCAGGACCGCATCACCTCGAGGCCTTCTGGCAGCAAGGCGTTGGGGACCCAAAGATAAAGATGCGCGGTGGCCAGACAAAGCTGGGTGAGGGGCAGCGCCTTGATATCCGCGTGGGAAAGTGTCGAATAGCGCGCCAGTCGCCGATGCTCCGGCGCCATCTTCCCGGTCCGGTTCTGAAACTGCCAGGGAGGATCTGCCAGCACCGTGGCATAGCGTTTTCCGCTGGCGGCGGCCAGCAAGTCTTCGTACCAAACACGCGTATCTGACATGAACCCGCATTGCCAGGTGAAATTGAAGACTCGGTGGAACCGCGCTGCGAAGCTTGAAAGCCGGATCTTTATATAGCCGTCTTTAGGCTGGAGAAAAGCGGTGGGGTCGCCGGATCCCTATTTACCCCCAGGACTCGCAACGCCGCGCAGGCAGCGCCGAAACCGTTGTCGATATTGGTGACGAGCAGGCCCGCGGCGCAGCTCGCCAACATGGCGTGCAATGCCGTTTGTCCGCCAGCGGCGACGCCATAGCCGACCGATGTCGGCACGCCGATTACCACGCCTGACACGAGACCACCCACCACTGTGGGCAAAGCGGCATCCATCCCGGCCACCACGATGGTCACCGGCATGTGCCGGATTTCCTCGATGCGCTCCAGCAGGCGCCAGATGCCGGCAACGCCGACATCTGTAACCTCCAGCGCCGGTTCACCGTACCAGGCCAGCGTGCGCGAGATCTCGCGCACGACATTGATATCGGAGGTGCCGGCGGCAACGATGGCGGTTCGCGTAATCGCTTGCAAGGGCTCGGGCAGACCGAAGTAGCCGGTGCGCGACAGGTCGTCGTAGTCGAGCCGCTCGCGATGCACTGCCGGCAATCGGGTCAGTTGCTCGGGTGCGAGCCTGGTCAGAAGAAATCGCGCATTGCGCTCGGCCGCCGCGTCGAGGATGACGCCCAGATGCGCGACCGATTTGCCGCTGCACAGGATCGCTTCTTCGAGCCCCATGCGGGCGCGCCGATCGAAGTCGAGCTTCACATCGCCATGGATGCTCACGCGGTTGTCGCTTTCAATTCACGCACCAGGAAGGCGCTGCCGACGCGGTAGGGCGCGAAACCCACCGCGACGTCGAAACCCTTGTCCAGGAACAGGCGCGACACCGCGGCGGCGGTATCGTCGCGTCGTTGCGAGTCGAGCCCGTCGAATGCGGCTCGATCGAGTTCGATCACCGCGCCGGCTGCACGGACCCGGCAGCGCACGGTGGCGGGTTCGAGGGTGGCGGCGACGAGCTTCTCCGCCGCGTGCACCGCCGCAAGCATCGCCGGATCGATGCCGATGCCGGTTTCGATGCGGCTCGACAGGCAGGGGGCGGACGGCAGGTCGGAGATGTCGCCCAGCCCGAGGGCGCGTGCGATCATCCGGACGTCGGCCTTCGCGATGCCGGCCTCCACGAACGGATGCCTCACGCCATGCTGGCGAGCGGCGTCGAGTCCGGGTCGATACTCGCCAAGATCATCGAGATTGGTGCCGGAAACGACCTGGGCGGCGGTGGCCGGGACAATGGCGCCATACAGGCTGGTCTTGCAGAAGAAGCAGCGGTTCACCGGATTGGCCCGATACTCGGCTTGCAGGAACTCGCCGGCGTCGATGACCTGAAGCGCCCAGCCTTCGCGGTCGGCGAGCATCTGCGTGCGCAGAGTGGCCTCGGGGGGAACGGCGGCGGAGGTCGCGTGAAACATGGTTGTCCGCACCGACCCGAGGCGATGGACGAAGGTGGCAAGGGTCAGGCTGTCGACGCCGCCGCTCACGGCGATCGCGACATCGGGCATAGCCGTCACAACCGCACCCAACCGGGACGCCGGGGTATCCATCCGCGGCTCAGGCATCGTCTTCGAGGCTGGCGTCTTCGGCCGCGCGCCGCATGGCGGTGCGGGTACGGTGGCCGGCGGCATGCGCGGTGTCATCGCTTTCGGCCTTGGCCGTGACGCTGCCCGGGCGCTGCGCCACCTTGACCCGGACGGCGCGGCTGTCGACCTGCACCACCTTCATGTCGCGTCGCAGCACCCGTCGTTTCACGATGTCGTAGCGCAAGCCGATGGTCGCGGTTTCGAGGAAGCAGGCATCGAACACCAGTTCGAGCTCGTGCGGATCGGCCAATACCTGGATGTGGGCGCCGATCCGCCCCTTCTTGCCGAACGCCGGCATCTGCAGCACATCGAAGATCGATGGATGGGCACGAAGGCGATCGAGGCCGATGGCGAGATCCTCGGCGGTCTGGTCGTCGACCTCGAACGAAATCACGGCCACGTCGTCGGCCTGGTCATCGACTTCGCCGCTGACCGGCTCGAAGGCGAGCACCCGCAAGGTGTTGCTAAGGCCGATAAAACGGCGGGTACCGAAACCGTATCCGGTGCCCACCAGCTTGCGGACGGTGCGGTCGCGCTTCTGTGAGCAGTGAAGGTGACGGATGATCGCCGCGCCGGTTGGCGTGATGCGCTCACCGGGGGTGCCGTCATCGGCCATGGCGAAGCCTCTCAATAGCAACGCGGTGGCTGGCGCAGGCACCGGCAGGCGGCCATGCGCCGTTTGCACGAAACCTGACCCCATCGGGAGCGTACCGATGCTCCACGATCGCGCGCCCAGTGCATCGATCAGGAACGCCGCGCCGACGATGTCGGCAATGGAATCCCTGGCGCCCACCTCGTGAAACGACACGGCATCGGGTTCGACCCCGTGCACCTGCCCCTCGACCTCGGCGAGCAGCGTGAAAATGCCGACGGCGTGGCGCGCGACGCCCGGCGAGATCGCAGACGCGAGCAACTGTCGCCGGATATCGGCGAAGTCGCGATGTTCTTGCTCCCCGGGTCGACGCTCACCTTCCTCGACAACGAAACGGCTGCCGGTGAGGGCGTGGTCCTGATGCGCCTCGAATCGGCACGAGACATCGGCAGGGAGACCGGATGCCCTTATGGCGTCGAGCACGCCCTCCCGCAGGCGCGGGAAAGCATCCGCGACCGCGGCGATGAACATGTCGCCCGCGACGCCGCCGACGGCGTCGAGATGGATGTGCATCACCGCGGGCTCCCCCTAGGCCGAGGCGTGCTCGTGCTGGCGGGCGAGCATCGGATACAGGGTGCCCTTGGCGTCGAACTTCATTGCCTCGGGCTCACCGACGATCTCGAACATCGCCGGGTTGGCGCGAACGAACGGCAACATCGGCTCCGATACGTGGATGTCGAGCACTTCGAGGGTGTTGGCGATGCGGACGATCTTGGTGTCTTGCGGCTTGACCCGGACCACGGTCTTGACCGCGAGCTGGATCGCTTCCTGGTCGGTGTTCATGATGATCGGGATCGCGGCGCCATCGAGATAGGTCGAGGTGATCACGTTGGCATAGGTCTTGGCGATGTCGATGTCCTGGTACAGCCGCATGGTGATGACATCGGCGGACCCGAGTCCGGTGGCGTTGCCATGCGTCTCCGGCGTCAGGCCCAGCACCGCGATCTTCTTCACGAACGGCTTCATGTCCCACGCCGTGTGGCGGCAGTTGCGCCCGGTGATGTTGGGGTCCATGCCGGCGCCGGAGATGTTCTTGCCGATTTTCTCGATCACCAGCACGTCGATCTCGTCGAATTGCAGGCGGGCCATGCTGTCTTTCGCGATCTGCTGCAGCGCCGGCTCGCGATCGAAGATGCGATCGCCCGGGACGGCTTCGATCAGCATGGTCTCGTCGGCCGCGTTCTCGACCATGGCGACGCCGAGCAGGAACTGCTTCTTCGCCATGATGAGGCGCGCCGCCTCGGGCAGCAGGGTGCCGAACCGGTCCATGCCCTCGGTGTGCAGGGTAGTGGCGCCGATGATCTTGCCGGCGCCGATGGTCAGCATCTTGACGATGCCGGACTCGATCGGGGCGCGGAAGTTGGTGTGCGGCTTGACCCGGCATACCAGCACCACGCCATCGGCCGCGGCAGCGAGCTTGTCCATGTAGACCGGCATGCCGCTGACGAGCCGACCGAGTTCGACGACCTCCATCTGCGAATGAATCGGACAGCCGACGAACTCTTCGGTGATGCCGTAGCCTTCGAGCACTTCGCGCTGGCCTTCCGGGGTGGCGCCGCCGTGGCTGCCCATCGCCGGAAAGATGAAAGGCCTGGCACCGAGAGCCTTAAGCTCCGCCACCACCTGTTTCGCGCACTCGGCGATGTTGGCGACGCCGCGGCTGCCGCAACCGACGGCAATGGTCATGCCCGGCTTCACCGTGGCCCGCACCTCCGGCCGCAGGAACTGATCGGCGACTGCCTTGCCGACATTGACGATCCGCGGCGTCGCGAAGCGCTGGCGCACATGCACCATGCGCGGCATCGGCACGTCCAGACCACCCGCGATATTGGTTTCGATCTTGTCATTGATCATCTTCGTCTCCTCCGTAGCGGCACCCGAGTGCCGAATTTTGCCACGCTCAGGCGGGCGGCGCCATGTCGCGGTACAGCGCCAGATAGTCGGCCGCCGCCGCATCCCAGCTGAAATCACTATCCATCCCGCGGCGCTGCATCTGACGCCAGACGCGCCGGTTGTGGAAAACCTCGACGGCGCGACCGATCGCGCCATAGAAAGCCTCCGCGGCCGGTTCGTGGAACAGGAAGCCGGACGCCGTGCCCGACGCCACTGCCGCTGGCGAGTGATCGGTGATGGTGTCGACCAGTCCACCGGTCGCATGGGCGATCACCGGCGTGCCGTAGCGCATGCTGTACATCTGGTTCAGCCCCGAAGGTTCATAGCGGGACGGCATGAGAAACGCATCGGCGCCCGCCTCGATCAGGTGCGACAGCGATTCATCGAATCCGACCTGCACGCCGACACGACCGGGATGCCGCAAGGCGAGATCGCGAAACGCGTTCTCCAGTTGCGGATCGCCGGCACCGAGCAACGCCAACTGGACCGGCAGCTCGAGCACACGCTCGGCGATCGCGAGCAGGAGGTCCTGGCCCTTCTGATAGGTGAAGCGGCTGACCATACCCAGCAGCGGGGTGGATACCGAGGGCTCCAGACCGAAGCGCTCCTGCAAGGCACGCTTGTTGTCGTTTTTGCGC
This sequence comes from Betaproteobacteria bacterium, assembly GCA_025350245.1. Taxonomy (GTDB): domain Bacteria; phylum Pseudomonadota; class Gammaproteobacteria; order Burkholderiales. Next base: position 62,809 of record JANXYG010000009.1, on the reverse strand, counting down.
GCCAGGGTCGCCGCCTTGTAGCGGCGCGGGATCATCTCGTCGGTGGCGGGGTTCCAGATCCCGGTGTCGATGCCGTTGAGAATTCCGGTGAGCTGTTTCGACCGCCACGACAGCAGCCCCTGCAGGCCGAAACCGAGCGGTTCGTGCTGGATCTCGCGGGCATAAGTGGGGCTGACCGTCGACAGGCGATCGGCATAGTGCAGACCCGCTTTCAGGAATGACACCTTGCCGTAGAACTCGACACCGTCGACCCGGAACGCCGCCCAAGGCAGCCCGACCCGCGTCAGCGATCCGGGCAGGAAGATGCCTTGGTAGGCAAGATTGTGGATCGTGAGCAGCACCGGTGCATGGGCGCCTGGCTGATGCGCCAGATAGGCCGGCGCGAGACCGGTCTGCCAGTCGTTGCAGTGGAGCACGTCCGGGCGCCAGTCGAGCGGTGAATCCGCGCGTGCGAGTGCGGCGGCAACCCGCGACAACAACCCGAACCGGACATCGTTGTCCGGCCAGTCGTCGCCGCCGGGCTGATGGTAGGGGCCGCCGGCCCGGGCATAGAGTTCAGGACAATCGATCACCAGCAACGGGGTACCGGAGGGCATCGCAGCGGACAGCAATCGTGCCCGCGGAAACGGGGAGAACCCGAATTCGGCGATGGTCTCGGCGCGGCCCTCGATCCATTCGATCACCGGGCCATAACCGGGCATGAGCAGGCGCAGATCGACGCCCGCGGCACGCAGGGCCGTAGTCAGGGCACCGCTCACGTCCGCCAGGCCACCGGTCTTGACCAGGGGCACGGCCTCGGAGGTTGCAAACAGCACCTTCATGCGGGTTCGACGATGACGGCCGCCAGCGGCGGCAGTGTCATGACCAGCGAGTACGCCAGCCCCATCCACGGCCGGGCCGCCGCGTCCAGGCCCTCGCCGTTGCCGAGATCGCTGCCGCCGTAGTGGCGCGAATCGCTGTTGAAAGCCTCGCGGTAGGTTCCGCCTTGCGGTACGCCGATGCGGTAGCCGGTACGGGGAACGGGCGTGAAATTGAACACCACGATCACGAATCGGCCATCGCGCGCGCGCCGCAGATAGCTCACCACCGACTGATCCGCATCGTGGCAGTCGATCCAGTCGAAACCGCTGCCCTCGAAGTCGAGATCGTGCAGCGCAGGCGTGTTCCGGTACAGGTGATTGAGGTCGCGCGCGCAACGCTGGATACCGCCGTGGGCGTCGCGCTCCAGCAGGAACCAGTCGAGTTCAGCGCCGACACGCCATTCGCGCCACTGGCCGAATTCGCCTCCCATGAACATCAGCTTGCGGCCCGGCGCCGTGGCTTGCTGCGCCAGCAGCAGGCGCAGGTTGGCGAACTTCTGCCAGGCATCCCCGGGCATCTTGTCGAGCAGCGAGCGCTTGCCGTGGACCACTTCATCGTGCGACAGCGGCAACAGAAAGTTCTCGCTGTAGGCATACAACTGCCCGAAGGTGAGCTGGTCGTGATGGAAACGGCGGAATACCGGATCGTGCTGGAGATAGGCGAGCGTGTCGTTCATCCAGCCCATGTTCCACTTCATCGAGAAACCCAGGCCGCCGACATAGATCGGCCGCGATACCATCGGCCAGGCGGTGGACTCTTCGGCGAAAGTCAGCGCGCCCGGGAAATCGCGATGCACCATGGTGTTCAGCTCGCGCAGGAACTCGATCGCATCGAGGTTCTCGCGGCCACCGAAGCGATTCGGGAGCCATTCACCGGCAGCGCGGGAATAGTCGAGGTAGAGCATCGAGGCAACGGCATCGACCCGCAGCCCGTCGATGTGGAACTCGGACAACCAGTACGCCGCCGACGACAGCAGGAAACTCTTCACCTCGCTGCGACCGTAGTTGAAGATGTGCGTGCCCCAGTCCTGGTGCACACCGAGCCGCGGGTCTTCGTGTTCATACAGCGCCGTGCCGTCGTAGCGCGCAAGCGCCCAGGCATCCTGTGGAAAATGTCCCGGTACCCAGTCGAGGATCACGCCGATGCCGGCGCCATGGCAGGCATCGACGAAAACACGCAATTCGTCCGGTTTGCCGAAGCGGCTGGTCGGCGCGAAATAGCCGGTCGCCTGGTATCCCCAGGACTCGTCGAGCGGATGCTCCGACAAGGGCATGAGTTCGACGTGGGTGTAGCCCATTTCGACCAGATACGGCACCAGGGCATCGGCCAGCTCCCGGTAGCTGTAGGTACGCCCGTCGGGATGGCGGCGCCATGAACCCGCGTGGACCTCATAGGCATTGAGCGGCGCATGCAACCAGTCGTGTGCGGCGCGGGCATCAAGCCAGCCAGCATCATCCCATCGGTGCGCCGATGGCGCCACAACCCGGGCGGCAGTACTGGGCCGCAGCTCGAACTGCTGCGCATAGGGGTCGGCCTTGACCAGTATGGCGCCGGCCCGGTTGCGAATCTCGAACTTGTACAACGCGCCGGCGACAACGCCCGGCACGAACAGCTCCCAGACCCCGCTGGCGCCGTGCGCATGCATCGGATGGCAGCGACCATCCCAGCGATTGAAATCGCCGACGACGCTGACGCGCTCGGCGTTCGGCGCCCAGCACGCGAAGCGCGTGCCGTCGCAGCCTTCGCGTGTCTTCGGTTGAGCGCCGAGCATACGCCAGGCCTGCAACTGATGCCCTTCGTTGAACAGGTACAGATCGTCCGCCGAAATCTCGGGCGCGAATGCATACGGACTGCGTAATTCGACGACGGTGCTGGCGCCGTATTCCACCCGCAAGGTCAGCGGCGCCGGCGGTCGAACCGGACCGCGCCATTCGAACAAGCCGTTCGCCACCGGGATCATCGGCTCGACGGCCGCCGTCGTCCGCAGCGACACGCGGGTGGCATGCGGATCGAAATGGCGGGCGACGAAGCCAGCGGTCTCGGCATGCACGCCGAGCAAGGCATGCGGTTCATGCAGGCGGGCGTCGAGCAAGGCGTCGACTCGGGAATCGGTCACGGAAATCAAGGTCGCCGCAGCGGCGCCTCGCCATCGGTCTGTGGGGCGCTATTATAGGAAACAGCGGACGCATCCGCGCCGCTCAATCGCGTCAGGACCCAAGGGGACCGCGCCGAGATGAAACTCCCACCCCCAGGCTGCGCTGCGCTGCGCCTTCCCCCTCAAAAGGGGGCGCCCCGTCCTCGGGGGGCCCTGTGGGCGGGGCCCCTCCGCTTCAGATGTCCCCTTCGTTCTCCACCCCCAGGCTGCGCTGCGCTGCGCCTTCCCCCGCCAGGGGGCCAGTGCGCTTGCGGAGTGAGTCCGGACACGGACAGTCCCTGCGGACTGTCCGTGCCTGCCGAACGCCAGCGGACTCTGGCCGCTGGCCGACCCGGCGCGCACTGACATGGCCACCGCACCTTCGACTCGCGTTATTTCAAGGCTCACCAAGGGCACCTATGCGCTGGTGCTGGCGGGGGGCAAGGGCAGCCGCCTCAAGAACCTGACCGACTGGCGCGCCAAACCCGCCGTGCCGTTCGGTGGCAAGTTCCGCATCGTCGATTTCGTCCTCTCCAACTGTGTCAATTCCGACGTGCGACGCATCGGCATTGCGACGCAATACAAGGCTCACAGCCTGATCCGTCACATCCAGCGCGGCTGGAGCTTCCTCGACGGGCGCTTCGAGGAGTTCATCGATGTGCTGCCGGCGTCACAGCGGCTGGACGAAGGCTGGTACGCCGGCACCGCCGACGCCGTTTACCAGAATCTCGACATCCTGCGCGCCAACAACCCGACCCACGTGCTGATCCTGGGCGGCGATCATATCTACAAGATGGACTACGGACGCCTGATCGCCGATCACGTGGCCCGGGACGCCGACCTGACCGTCGCCTGCCTCGAGGTGCCGGTCGCCGATGCCACCGCCTTCGGTGTCATGGGGATCGACGACCAGTGGCGCGTGAACCAGTTCGACGAGAAGCCTGAACAGCCGGTGCAGATCCCGGGCAAGCCTGGGCTGGCGCTGGCGAGCATGGGCATCTACGTGTTCAACGCCAGTTTCCTCTACGAACAGCTCGAACGCGACACGCTCACGCCCAGTTCCAGCCATGATTTCGGCAAGGACGTGATCCCCTACCTGGTTCCCCGCTGCCGGGTGTTCGCCCATCGCTTCGCCGATAGCTGCGTCGGCGGCGCCCCCGGCGACGAGCCCTACTGGCGCGATGTCGGAACGGTCGACGCCTATTGGGAGGCGAACCTCGACCTGGCCACCATCGAGCCCGAGCTCAACATGTATGACGAAGACTGGCCGATCTGGACCCACCAGCAGCAATTGCCGCCGGCCAAGTTCGTGTTCGACGACGAGAACCGGCGCGGCTTCGCCGTGGATTCCCTGGTGTCCGGCGGCTGCATCATCAGCGGCGGACGGGTGGCGCGCTCGGTGCTGTTCTCGAATGTCCGCGTGAACAGCTTCGCCAACGTCGAGGACTCCGTGCTGCTGCCGTCGGTGTCGGTGGAGCGCTCGGTACGCCTGCGCCGCTGCGTCGTCGACAAGAGCTGCACACTGCCGGAAGGTCTGACGGTCGGCTACGACCCGGATGAGGATCGTCGGCGGTTTCATGTCACCGAACAGGGCGTGACCCTGATCACCCCCGAAATGCTCGGGCAGGAGGTCTACCGCCAACGCTGATCGCAATCCCGCCCCGCGCACCACTGTCCCGCTCCACGATGACCACAGGCAAGCCGCTGCACCTCGTTCTGCTCTGGCACATGCATCAGCCGGATTTCCGCGACGCCGCGACCGGCGACTACCGGCTACCCTGGGTATATCTGCACGCGCTCAAGGATTACACCGACATGGCGGCGCATCTCGAACGGCATCCGACCGTACGCGCCGTCGTCAACTTCGTGCCCATCCTGCTCGATCAGATCGAGGACTACAGCGACCAGTTCGCCAGCGGCCGGCTGCGCGACCCGCTGTTACGCGCGCTTGCCGGCGATCAGCCCGGCACGACCTCGCCTGAGGAACGGGCGCTGATTCTCGACCGCTGCTTCCGGGCGCATCACGAGAAGATGGTCGACCCGTTTCCGGCCTACCGCCGCCTGCTCGACCTGTTTCGCTTTGTGGACGAACTGGGCGGCGACAGCCTCGATTACCTGTCGTCGCAGTACTACGCCGACCTACTCACCTGGTATCACCTCGCGTGGACCGGCGAGACCATCCGCCGGTCGCGCCCGGAAGTGGTGCAATTGATGTCGAAAGGCCAGGGCTTTTCCCTGGATGACCGACGCCTGCTGCTGGCGGTGATCGGCGATACCGTGCGCGACGTGCTACCGCGCTGGCGACGGCTGGCGCAACGCGGACAGATCGAGCTGTCGTCCACGCCCCACTACCATCCGCTGGCGCCCTTGCTACTCGATTTCAGCGCCGCGCGCGAAGCGCAGCCCGATGCGCCCCTGCCGCGCGCCGCCCACTATCCCGGTGGCGCGGAACGACTCGCCGATCATCTTCATTCGGCGATCGACTCGCATCGGCGCCGGTTCGGCGTCGAACCCGCGGGCCTGTGGCCGGCCGAAGGCGCGGTATCCGACGCCTTTCTGCGCCTGCTGCCGGCGCATGGCATTCGCTGGACCGCCACCGGCGCGGCGGTGCTGGCCAACAGCTTGGCAGCATCGGCCCCCCTGCCGCCGGCGAACGAGTGGCTTTATCGCGGCTACCGCCTGTCGGGCAGCGATCTGGTCGGCTTCTTCCGCGACGATCACCTGTCCGACCTGATCGGTTTCGAGTATTCGCGATGGACCGGTGACGCTGCTGCCGCGGCCTTCGTCGGCGAGCTGGAAAGGATCGCGGCAGCGGCACCCGAATCCACCACGCCATTGGTGAGCGTCATCCTCGACGGCGAGAATGCCTGGGAGTATTACCCGTACAACGGCTTCTACTTTCTCGACGGCCTGTACTCGGCGCTCGCGGCACATCCCGCGATCAGGACCATGACCTACAGCGAGCACCTGGCGGCGGTCTCCCCGGCGGCGCACGAGAATCTCGACCACGTGGTTGCCGGCAGCTGGGTCTACGGCAACCTCTCGACGTGGATCGGCGATCACGACAAGAATGCCGCCTGGGATCTGTTGTGCGAAGCCAAACGCTGCTTCGATCTGGTCACCCGCAGCGGACAACTCGACGCCGCCGAACTTGAACTGGCGACGCGCCAGCTGGCGGTCTGCGAAGGGTCCGACTGGACCTGGTGGTTCGGCGACTACAACCCGCCGGCATCGGTGATGGCCATGGACCAGGTCTACCGCGCCAACCTGTCGCACCTTTACCGCCTGCTCGAGCTGGAGCCGCCATCGTCACTCGACACCCCGGTCAGCCGCGGCGGGACCGTCGGCGAATCGACTGGCGCCATGCGCCGCGCATCGTAACCGCACCCGATCCACCCGCGCTTCGCCGCCACCCGATATCGCCATGACCCGCACCGTTTCCCTGCTGTTCGGCGTGCACGCGCACCAGCCCGCCGGCAACTTCATCGAGGTGGTCGATGACGCGCACGCGCGTTCGTACGGCCCTTTCATCCGCACGGTCTACCACTATCCGGAGTTCCGCTTCGCGGTCCATTTCAGCGGCTGGCTGCTGGCGCGGCTGCTCGAACGGTTCCCGGACGACATGGCGCTGCTGGCGGAAATGGTGGTGCGGCGGCAGGCCGAGGTTTTCGGCGGGGGCGACATGGAACCGGTGCTCGCGGCGATCCCGGCACGCGATCGGCGGCGGCAGCTCGAGGCCCTGAGCGAGCGACTGGACCAGGCTTTCGGCCAGCGCCCGCGCGGCGCCTGGTTGACGGAGCGTGTCTGGGAAGCGACGGTGGTCGCTTCGCTGGCCGATGCGAAGCTCGACTACGTGACGGTGGACGACTACCACTTCCTGTGTGCCGGCCGCGAGCCCGGTGAACTGACCGGCTATTTCAGCACCGAGGACGACGGCCGGCGCCTCGACCTGTTTCCGATTTCCGAGCAACTGCGCTACCGCCTGCCCTTCGCCCCGGCCGACGAGGCGGTGCGCTACATCGAGTCACTCGCCGCCGATGGTCCCGCCACGGCCGCGATCTACTTCGACGACATCGAGAAGTTCGGTATCTGGCCCGAGACCTACGAGTGGGTCTACGAAAAGAAATGGCTCGAGCAATTCATCGAGGGCGTGCTCGCCTCGCCGCTCATCCGGCCGCGCCACTTCGGCGACTTTCATCGCGAAGAGCGCACCCGCGGCGTCGTCTATCTGCCCACCACCTCCTATGCCGAGATGGGTGAATGGACACTCAACGCGCCGCGCGCCGACATTTATGCCGAGCTGATCGAGCGCGCGAAACGCGAAGGCACTGCGGATCGCCATCGCCCGTTCATCCGTGGCGGGATCTGGCGCAACTTCATGAGCCGGTATGCCGAAGCCAACTGGATGCACAAGCGCATGCTCGGGCTGTCGGCCCGCCTCGACCGACTGCCACCCGAACGGTGCAGCGCCGAACAGCGCGACCTGCTGCATCGCGCGCAGGCTAACGACGCGTACTGGCATGGCCTGTTCGGCGGCATCTATCTGCCGCACCTGCGTCGTGCCGTGTGGAACGCGATGGTCGCGCTCGAAGCGAGCCTGGCCGCGCCCGACCCGCGACCGAGCTTCGCGTGCGACGACCTCGATCTCGACGGCAACGACGAGATCGTGCTCGCCAATCCCACGATCCTCGCCTTCGTGCGTGACGACGGCGAGGCGGCGCTCACCGAGTTCGATGCAATGGCGCTGGCGCATAACTTCGCCGACACCCTGCAACGGCGCCGCGAGCACTATTACCGCAACGTCGCCGCCAACGCCCAAGAACAAACGCCGACCGAGGGCATCGCCTCGGCGCACGACCGGGTGACGTTCAAGCACGACATCGTTGCCGCGGATCTGCAGGCCGACACCCGGCCTCGCGGGCTGTTCATCGACACCTGGATCGCGCCCGACGGCATCGAGCAGATGCCGAACTATCAGCGACACGGCTCGGAGCAGGCGAGCTTCGTCGGCACGGTGAGCGGCGGCGCGGTCACCAAACGCTATCGGCTGCGCGGGGACGGCATCGACGCTCTTTGGTCGTTCGACAACGTGGGTGCCGGCATCTTTCGCGTCGGCATCAATCTCGCGATGCCCAGTTGCGACGGCTTCCTCGGCCGCATCGTGCATCGGGATCAGGTGCTGGGTGGACTCGCTGCCTCCATCGATCTGCAGCAGGTCACCGACATCGTGCTGGAAGACCGGGTGCTGGGCGGCGCAGTGACATTGCGCTTCTCGCCGCCGTGCGCGCTGACGATACGACCCTTGATGACGGTTTCGCAGTCGGAGGCCGGTTTCGAGAAGATCATGCAGGCGGTGACCCTGACCGCGGCGGTGACCCTGCCTTCCGGATCGGATGGCCTCGAAATTTCGGTCATCGTCCAGGCGCTTCGGTAGCAGCATCGGCGGCGCCCGCGGCGGATGACTCATTACCGTTTGTCACATGTCGTGCGAGTCGTGGGTACGCGACGCCCGATCTAAAGACTATGATCGGTACGTAGTGGCCGGTAGTGGCGATGGCTCTGAAGCTCGGCAATGACAGATAACCGGCCTCGGACGCCTTACCTGGAGCATCCATTGCTTTGTTTCATCGATGATGAACCAACGACGAAAAGGAGCCCGCTCCCGCCCGCCGCAACGGGCAGTAGCCACTTCGGGGTCGGTGCAGCCCCGTGACCCTGACGGTGCCGCATGGCGGCACGACAACAGGAGGTAGCATGCAGACACAGTTGCAGATCACCTTTCGCGATATGCCCCACTCGGATGCGCTCGATGCCCATATCCGGGAAAAGGCCGATAAACTCGAGGCCGTGTTCTCCCACATCATGGCGTGCCACGTGACCGTCGAACAACCACACCGTCACAAACAGCAAGGCAAACCGTTCTGCGTGCGCATCGATCTCCGTGTCCCCGGGGCGGAACTGGTGGTAAATCACCATCAACACGAAGACGCCTACGTCGCCCTGCGCGATGCCTTTTCGGCAGCCAAACGCCAACTGGAAGACCATGCCCATCGCGTTCGTGGCGACGTCAAACACCACGACGACTGGCGCCAGGCACCGTCCGCGGTCGAACCCGGAGGCGTCCCGGCGGAGTGAGCCGCCGCCGCGATCGCGGCGCGGACCACGACAGCGAGGGCGGCCACGAGCCGCCCTCGGCGTTTCCACCGACGCCGGTCCGGTTGTTCGAGAATGCGGCCGCACGCTTTCGCTATAGTCACGGCCTCAGAACACCCGGATCGGAACCCGACATGACTCAGCGCAAGACTCCCGAACAGCTACGCAGCCGACGCTGGTTCGACACCCAGGACCTGCGCGGCTTCGGTCATCGCTCGCGCGTGCTGCAACTGGGCTATGCCCGCGAAGACTACGCAGGCAAACCCGTCATCGGCATCCTCAACACCTGGAGCGACATCAACCATTGCCATTCGCACCTGCGCGAGCGTGCCCAGGAAGTCAAACGCGGCGTCTGGCAGGCGGGCGGGTTCCCGCTCGAGATACCCGCTATCTCGCTGGCCGAGGTGTTCCAGAAACCGAGCACGATGATGTACCGCAATCTGCTCGCCATGGAGACCGAAGAACTGCTGCGCTCCTACCCGATCGACGGTTGCGTGCTGATGGGCGGCTGCGACAAGACTGGTCCGGGCCTGCTGATGGGCGCCCTGAGCATGAACATTCCATCGATCTTCGTGCCGGCGGGCGCGATGCTACGCGGCAACTGGCAGGGGCGCACGCTCGGCTCCGGCTCGGACGCGTGGAAATACTGGGACGAACTGCGCGCCGGCAACATCACCGAACGCGACTGGGCCCAGATTGAGGAGGGCATCTCGCGCTCGCCCGGTACCTGCATGACCATGGGCACCGCATCGACCATGACCAGCATCATCGAGACGCTCGGCTTCAGCCTGCCGAACGCGTCATCGATCCCGGCGCCGGACTCGAATCACGCACGCATGGCCTCTCTTTCCGGCCGGCGTATCGTCGATATGGTCTGGGAAGATCTCAAACCGCGCGACATCCTGACGCCCGCGGCGGTGGACAACGCGATCCGCGTGCTCATGGCACTCGGCGGCTCGACCAACGGCCTCATTCACGTGATCGCGCTGGCCGGGCGTGCCGGCATCAACGTGGCACTCGAACGCTTCGAGGAGATCGGCAAGCGCACCCCCTATCTGGTGAACATGCGGCCGTCGGGCAAGTATCTGATGGAAGACTTCTGGTATGCCGGTGGCCTGTCGGCACTGCTCGAAGGCATGCGTGACCTGCTCGATACCGACGCCATGACCTGCACCGGCAGAACCCTGGGTGACAACGTGGCCGGCAGCCGCATCCACCAGCCGGACGTGATCCGCACGCCCGCGGATCCGATGCAGCCCGAAGGTGGCTTGATCGTCCTGCGCGGCAATCTTGCGCCGGATGGCGCGGTGATCAAGTCGACCGCCGCGGATCCTCGCCTGCTTCGGCACACCGGCCGTGCGATGGTCTTCGACGACTACAACGACATGGCGGCTCGCATCGACAACCCGGCGCTCGATGTCGATGCCGACTCGGTGCTGGTGCTGCGCAATGCGGGCCCGCTCGGCGGACCGGGCATGCCGGAATGGGGCATGCTGCCGATCCCCAGGAAACTGCTGCTGCAGGGTGTTCGCGACATGGTCCGCATCTCCGACGCGCGCATGAGCGGCACCAGTTACGGCACCTGCATTCTGCACGTCGCGCCCGAATCGTTCGTCGGCGGACCGCTCGCGCTGGTGCGCACCGGCGACCGCATCACCCTCGACGTCGCCGCACGGCGACTCGACCTGGAGGTGAGCGAAGCCGAGATGGCGCAGCGCCGCGCCGCCTGGATCGCCCCGCCGCCGAAGTTCCAGCGCGGCTACGGCGCGATCTTCTCGCGCCATATCCAGCAGGCGAACCGGGGTTGCGACTTCGATTTCCTGGAAGGTACCGCGCCGACGCCGGAGCCCGAGATCCACTGAAGAGCGGCGCCCACCACCAGCCTGCGCTGCGCTTCGGCTTCTCCCTCGGGAGCGGCGCAGATTCCTCGGGGAACCCGGCGGAATCCGCCCTTTCTTCGGCCAAGTCACCGCTGCGCCAGAATCTGCTCCATCGCCAGACCGATCGCCAGCAGGCGCTCGTCGCTGTCATCGGGCCCGTCGATCTCCAGACCGACCGGCAACCCGGAACGGCCGAAGCCGGCAGGCACCGACAAACCCGGGATACCGGCGTTGCTGCCAGGGCCGGTGTTCTGGATCATGCGTCCCATGGCCGCGGCGGAACTCGCGGCCGGCCCCTGCATGATCGCCACCACCGGCGCCGTCGGAAAGATCAACGCATCGATGCGGTTGCCGGCAAAGGTGTCCGCATAGAGCTTGCGCAGCGCCGGTCGCGCCACGGCGAGCGCGTGCCGGTAGGCGGGTCGCGCATCCTGCATCCCCGCGGCGCCAAGCAATTGCACGGGAAGCACCATGGTCTCGTAGATCGCTCTCACGTCCGCGCTGGCAATCTGCGCCACGACCTGTTCGATGCTGACGCCGGTGGACCACTCGCGCAGATAGCGCACGAGATCGTCGTGAGCTTCGACCACTGCGACCGGGAAACTCACCTGTGCTTCCAGCGCCCCGAGGTCGGGCATGTCGACCTCGATGATCTCCATGTCGGCCGCGCGCAGCCGATCCAGCGCCGCCGCGGTGACCGCCGCCGTGTCGGTATCCAGGCCGGCGAAGAACCAGCGGCGATGGACGCCGAGGCGCACGCCTTTCGGTGCACAGGCTTTCGCCACCGGCCGACCCCCGATCACGCTGTGGAGCAAGGCGACATCCCCAACCGTGCGCGCCATGGGTCCGGGGGTATCCCGGGTGTGGGATATCGGGCACACGCCCACCTGACTGTAGCGGTGCACGGTCGGCCGCAGGGCGGCGCCGTTGGTGTACGCCGCAGGCAGCCGGACCGAAGCGCCGGTGTCCGTGCCCAACCCGGCCGCGACCACCCCGGCGGCAATGGCGGCCGCGGTGCCACTGGAACTGCCGCCGCAGATGCGAGCGGGATCGATCGGATTGCGCACCCCGATCCGCGCGCCGTGAAAGCCCTCGTTGTAGCCACTCACGCCAAAAGCCAGTTCATGCATGTTGGTCTTGCCGATGACGATGGCCCCGGCATCGACCAGCCGCTGGACCACCGGCGCGTGCGCTGTCGGGACGAAGCCGCGCAGCGCCGGGGTACCAGCCGTGCACGGTAGCCCGGCGACATGCATGTTGTCCTTGATGACGATCGGCACCCCGTGCAAGGCGCCTGACCCGCCTTCGGCATCGGCCCGCGCCGCAGCCGCCGTGGCGCCATCGCGGTCGAGCGTGATGAACGCGTTGAGGTCGGCGGTCTGATCGGCTCGTTGCAGCGCGGCCACGACCAGCGCCGTGCTGGATATCTCGCGGCCACGAATCAGGGCGGCGGCATTACTGGCGGTCAGGCTGTTCAGGTCTCTGGTCATGGTCTCTCCCCTGGAGCCCGATGGATGTCGTCGACCCAATGCACCGTCTCCGGCGGCTCGGCCGCCGCGATATCGAGATTGACCACCACCGGCTCCTGCCCGCTACGACAAAGCACGCACGACAGCGGCTCGTCGTCGGAGGCATTGATCTCCTGGTGCGGCACGAACGGCGGCACGTGGATGAAGTCGCCGGGCCCGGCTTCGGCAGTGAACTCAAGCCGGTCGCCCCAGCGCATGCGCGCCCGGCCGCTGACGACGTAGATGACACTCTCCACCGGCCCGTGATGGTGGGCGCCGGTCTTCGCGCGCGGGTGAATCACCACCGTCCCGGCCCAGAGTTTCTCGGCGCCGCAGCGGGCTTGCGTGATCGCCGCCGCGCGATTCATCCCGGCGGTCTGCGCGGTGTTGCCGTCGAGTTCACCGCTCCTGACCACCCGGACGCCGCGGTACTTCCATGGGGACTCATTCGGCACGATGCCTCTCCTGGTGCTCTTGCCGGTTGGCGAGCGCTCGCTCAAGCACTCGCGCGACATGAACGGCATTGGTCCCGACGCCGTCCCGGATCTGGTGCCTGCAGCTGGTGCCGTCGGCCACGATCAGGGTATCGGCGCCCGCGCCACGAACCGCCGGCAGCAGTGCAACCTCCGCCATCGCCATCGACACGTCGTAGTGCTCGGCCTCGTAGCCGAACGCACCGGCCATGCCGCAGCAGCTCGAGGTAATGGTTTCGACGGCGAGACCAGGAATCAGACGCAGCACGTTCTCGCTGGCCACTACGTCACCGAACGCCTTCTGATGGCAATGACCATGGAGCAGGGCGTTTGCCTGCGGCAGTGCATGCAGCGACAGATTCAAGGTCCCGGCGGCATGTTCGCGAGCGAGAAATCCTTCGAACGTGGTCGCGACGCGTGCCAGTGCGGCGGCGTCCGGACCCGGCAGCATCGCCAGGAACTCATCGGACAGGGTGAACAGGCAGGACGGTTCGAGACCGATCACCGGAACCCCGGCGGTCACGAACGGGCGCAATGCGATGAGCACGCGCCGGGCTTCGACACGCGCCCGATCCACCATGCCCACACTGAGCAGGGTGCGGCCGCAGCATAGCGACCGACCGCCGTCCACGGGCTGCGCGATCGAGACGCGATACCCGGCAGCATCCAGCACGCGGACGGCCGCGCGCAGGTTCTCGGGTTCGAAGTGACGGTTGAAGGTATCGGCAAACAAGACGACCGCTCGGCCGGCGACTGCAGACGGACCGACCTCGTGGTCGCGGAACCAGTCGTTGCGAAAGCGCGGCAACGATCTGCGCGCCGACAGCCCGAGCCACCGCTCGCTCAGCTTGGCGAGGGCACCGAAGCGGTCGCGCAGGTTCAACAGGGGCGCCAGCTTCGCGGCAACCGGTGCGAGGCGCGGCAACGAAGCCACCATCCGTTCGCGCACCCGGTAACGCCGTACCCGGTGATACTGGTGCAACCATTCGATCTTCATGCGCGCCATGTCGACACCGGTCGGGCATTCGCGCTTGCACCCCTTGCAACCGACGCATAGCGCCATTGCATCGCGCATCGCATCGGAGGCGAGTGCGTCCGGACCGAGCTGATTCGACAACGCCATGCGCAAGGTGTTTGCGCGTCCGCGCACGACATGCTGCTCGTCGCGAGTGACACGGTAGGACGGACACATGGTGTCGGCGTCGAACTTGCGGCAGTGGCCGTTGTTGTTGCACATCTCGACCGCGCCACCGAAGCCGCCCCAGTCCGACCAGTCGAGCGCGGTGTCGATCGCAGCCACGGCGTAGCCGGGCTTGAACCGGAACAGGCTCCGGTCGTCCATGCGCGACGGGCGCACGATCTTGCCGGGGTTGAACAGGTTGTCCGGATCGAACAGTGCCTTGATCTCGCCCAGGGCCGCGGTGAGACGAGCGCCAAGCATCGGCTCGATCCACTCCGAGCGGACCAGGCCGTCGCCATGTTCGCCGGAAAAGGCGCCCTTGTACTCTCGCACCAGCGCACACGCCTCCTCGGCAATGGCGCGCATCTTGGCCGCCCCGTCGCGTCGCATGTCGAGCACCGGCCGAACGTGCAAGGTGCCGACGGACGCATGGGCATACCACGTACCGCGCGTGCCGTGCCGGGTGAACACCTCGTCGAGACGCCGCGTGTATTCGGCGAGGTGCTCCAGCGGCACCGCGCAATCCTCGATGAACGACACCGGTTTACCGTCGCCCTTCATCGACATCATGATGTTCAGACCAGCCTTGCGCACTTCCCAGATCGCGCGCTGTTGCGCGCCGTCGACGATCTTCACGACGGCGTCGGCGAGGCCGAAGTCCGCCATCATCTGTTCCAGGCGATCGAGGCGCCGCAGCAGGTCGTCGCGCGTCTCGCCCGCGAACTCCACCAGCAATATCGCCTCCGGGTGACCCATGAAGAACTGGTCCACCACCGGCCGGAAGCGGGCGCTGTCACGAGCCAGGCCGATCATCGTGCGATCCACGAGTTCGACCGCGTCGGGGTCGAGGGTGACGATGTGCCGGGTCAGTTCCATGGCCCGGTAGAACGTGGGAAAGTGCACGATGCCAAGCACCTTGTGCGTAGGCACGGGTGCCAGCCTCAACAACAGCCGCCGCGACCAGGCGAGGGTTCCTTCCGAGCCGACCAGCAGGTGCGCCAGATTGTGCTCACGGTGTGGCTGGACCATGTCGAGGTTGTAGCCCTGGACCCGCCGCAGCACCTGCGGCCAGCGGGCCTCGATTTCGGCCGCTTCGCGACCCGCGATGGCGTGGATGCGTTGCACCAGAGCGCGATAGCCAGCCGGCGCGCCGGCCACGTCGCCCACCGGACCGAAGCGGTAGGCCGCGCCATCGGCCAGCCAGGCGTCGATGGCCTCGACGTTGTGCACCATGTTGCCGTAACGGATCGAACGCGCACCGCAGGAGTTGTTGCCGGCCATGCCACCGAGCGTTGCCTGCGCGGCGGTCGATACGTCGACGGGAAACCACAACCCGTGAGGCCGGAGCAGGGCGTTGAGGTGGTCAAGGACCAGCCCCGGTTCGACCAGGGCCAGCCGCGCCTGCGCGTCGATCTCGACCACACCGCGAAGGTGCTTGGACGTATCGATCACCAGCGCGGCGCCGACAGTCTGGCCGCACTGCGAGGTGCCGCCGCCGCGGGGCAGAACCGGAATCCCGGACTCGCGAGCGACCTGCAACGTCACCTGCACATCGTGTTCGGTTTTCGGCACCACCACGCCGACCGGATCGATCTGGTAGATCGAGGCGTCGGTCGCATAGCGGCCCCGGCTGGCCGCGTCAAACAGGACGTCGCCTTCGATTTCGCGCCGCAATCGCTGCGCGATGGACGCGGCGTCCGCGGTCGCGCGGGCCACTGCTCGCAATGGGGCATTCATCCTGAATTGGCGGGTTGGTTCAGCATAGTCATCGGCCCAATGGTGATCGCTTGCAGCCCGAATCATGCATCGGGGTCGGGTACCGGGTCCACATGAACACGGCCAGCGATCACCGTGATCGCTACCGGCTCGAGGCTGCGCCCCTTGCAGGGCCCGTCTTCGCAATGCCCGTCTTCGAACCGGAACACCGCCTCGTGCGTGGAGCACACGATCCATTCGCCATCGTGGGTCACGAAACGCGGGTGTAGCAAGTCGAGCGGGATGTGGTTGTGCGGACAGTTGTTGGCGTAGGCCCAGACGTGATCGCCGCGCCGAACCACGATGAGGTCCGGCACCGCTGCTTCATCGCCGAGGCGAAAGGCGCGCCCGGCACCATCGGCCACCTCGTCGAGACCGCAGAGATCCATGGCGTCGGGAAGGTGGCCTGATCCGGTGCGCGTTCAGGCAGCCGAGCGCGCAAGCCGATCGCGGATGGCGGTCCACGATGCGGTATCGGGCACGGCTTCGACCAGCAACTGCCTGCAACCCAGGGCATCGAGTCGGCGCAGCTGCGCATACAGCTCGCGGGCATAGGCAGCCGGCTCGGCGGCCGCTTCGACCCAACGCGCCGGATCGAAGGCCGGCGGCGCCGGGCGCAAGGCGAGCACGCCGATATCGGCTGCCTCATCGCGCACCCGTCGCCGCAGTTCGTCGGCATTCACGATCGAAACGGGTGTCTGCGGCGCGTAGTGCGATCGCAGCATGCCCGGCACACGTGGCGACGACCGGGTCGCCGACGCCAGCGGGCGGCCAAGTGCGGCGGCGATCGCGTCCGCGCCGATCATGCCCGGGCGCAGCAGTGCCGGTTCCTCGCCAGAGCAATCGACAATGGCCGATTCGATCCCGATCTCGCTCGCGCCACCGTCGAGAACCAGCGCCACCTCGGCGCCCAATTCAGCACGCACATCGGCAGCGCTGGTGGGCGAAAGGCGACCGAAGCGGTTGGCCGACGGTCCCGCGAGGCCGCCCCCGAAAGCGGCGAGCAGGGCGCGAGCGACCGGATGAGAAGGAACTCGCAGACCCACGGTGTCCTGCCCGCCGGTCACGGCATCAGGAACCGACGCTGCCCGCGGCAGGATGAGGGTGAGGGGGCCGGGCCAGAAATGCCGCGCGAGCGCTGCGGCAACCGGCGATACGGTCCGCGCCCAGTACGCCAGCTGCGCCGCATCGAGCAAATGCACGATCACCGGATGATCCGCCGGGCGACCCTTGGCGGCGAAGATCCGGCGCACGGCATCGGGATTCATGGCGTCGGCACCCAGCCCGTAAACGGTTTCGGTCGGAAATGCGACCAGCTCGCCGGCACGCAATGCCGCGACCGCCCGGCGAATCGCCGCGTCGGATGCCATCGTCGTCATCGGAATTGCCGCGAGGCCGATGGCGTTGCCAGCCGCTCGCAGCCTGGTGCGGGCTCCCATCGCCGGTTCATCGGGCGCGGGCGCTCACCGGGTAAGCATGCGCAAGGCTTCCTCATACTTCGCCGCGGTCCGGGCTACCACGGCGTCCGGCAGAGCGGGCGCCGGTGGTTGCTTGTTCCAGTGCTGCGTCTCCAGCCAGTCGCGCACGAACTGCTTGTCGAACGATGGCGGGCTGATGCCGGTGCGGTAGCGATCGGCCGGCCAGAAACGCGAGGAATCCGGCGTGAGGACCTCGTCGATCAGGAACAACTGGCCGGCAGCGTCGGTACCGAACTCGAACTTGGTATCGGCGATGATGATGCCGCGGGTCGCGGCGAACGCGGCGGCTTCGGTGTAAAGGCGGATCGCGACGCCTTGCACCTGCGCTGCACGATCGGCGCCGAGCAGCGCTTCGGTTTCCGGGAAACCGATGTTCTCGTCGTGCGAACCCTTGGGCGCCTTGGTCGACGGCGTGAAGATCGGCGAGGGCAAGCGCGCTGCTTCATCCAGACCGGGCGGCAGGGCGATGCCGCAGATGGCGCCGGTGCGACGGTAGTCTTTCCACCCCGAGCCGGCGACGTAACCGCGGACGATGGCCTCGATCGGCAAGGGTTGCAGCTTGCGCACGACGAAAGCGCGGCCGGCAACCTGGTCGCGCTCGTCCGGCGCCACCACGGTCTCGGGGTCGATGCCGGTGAGATGATTGGGGATGACATGCCCGAGCCGGGCGAACCAGAAGTTCGACAGCTCGGTGAGCACCCGGCCCTTGCCCGGCACGGGCGTGGGCAGGATCACGTCGAAGGCGGACAGGCGGTCGGTCTGGACCACCAGCAACCGGTCGGCGCCCGCGTCGTAGAGATCGCGAACCTTGCCTCGATGCACCAGCGGCAGCGAGCGCAGATGTGATTCGAGCAGCGGCTGATCGCTCATCGTGTTGCGGCCGCGGCGAGGGCGGCCGGTGCCGACAGCCGGGCGTTTTCCTCGAGCGCGGACCGGATCTGCGCGGCGGCCTGCAATGCGCCCGCGACCTCCGCATCGAGCAGCGTGTAGTGGCCCATCTTGCGGCCTGGCCGGGCTTCACTCTTGCCGTACAGATGCAGCTTGGCGCGAGGATGTGCCAGCACGTGGCGCCATGCCGGTTCGCCGCCCGACCACAGATCCCCGAGCAGATTCACCATGACCGCCGGGCAGTGCAGCGCTGTTTCGCCGAGAGGCAGGCCACACATGACGCGCACCTGCTGCTCGAACTGCGACGTGAAACACGCATCGATGGAATAGTGGCCGCTGTTGTGGGGCCGCGGTGCGATCTCGTTCGCCAGCAGTTTGCCGCCAACAACAAAGTATTCGACACAGAGCACGCCGCGATAGTCGAGCGCCTCCGCCACGCGCACGGTGGCATCGCGTGCCGCCTGCGCCAGCGGCGGCGGGATGCGCGCGGGCACCACACTGACATCGAGCACACCATCCACGTGCCGATTCTCGGCCACCGGGTAGGTGCGGACCTCGCCGTCGAAGCCACGCGCCACCACGACCGAAAGCTCGAGCTCCAGTTGCAGATGCCGCTCCAGCACGCACAGGGCGCCATCCATCGCGCGCAAGGCGACCTTCGCCTCCGCAACCGTTGCAACCCGTGCCTGACCCTTGCCGTCGTAGCCGAATCGCGCCCGCTTCAGGATGCCGGGAAACAACGAGGGCTCGACCCGCTCGAGATCGGTTTCCGAGGCGATGACGGCGAACGGCGCGGTGTCGAGGCCGATACCGGCCAGAAAACGCTTCTCACGGGCACGATCCTGGGCAACGCCGACGCTGTCGGCGGATGGGCTCACCACGCAATGGCTGGCGAGCCGTCGCAAAGCTTCGGCGGGTACGTTCTCGAACTCGGTGGTGACCGCCGCGCAGCGATGCGCCAATTGGTCGAGCGCCGAGGTGTCGAAGTAGTCGGAACGAACATGGTGGTCGGCGACCGATCCGGCCGGACTGTGCTCGCCGGGGTCGACCACGATCACGCGGTACCCCATGCTCTGCGCCGCCATGGCGAACATCCGGCCGAGCTGCCCCCCGCCGAGCAGGCCCAGCCAGGCCCCGGGTGCGACGGGTTTCATGGAAGTGGCGGCAGTTCGACCGCGGTCACGGCGGCTTCCTGCTCGCGGCGCAGGCCAGTGAGGCGAAGCGACAGCGCGGGATCGGACAGGGCGAGCACCTGCGCGGCGAACAACGCCGCATTGACCGCCCCGGGTTCGCCGATGGCGAAGGTCGCAACCGGGACCCCTCTAGGCATCTGTACGATCGACAGCAGGGAATCGAGCCCCTGAAGCGCCTTGCCGGGCACCGGCACCCCGAGCACCGGCAGCGTGGTTTTCGCGGCGGTCATGCCCGGCAGATGAGCTGCTCCCCCGGCACCGGCGATGATGCAGCGCAGCCCGCGAGCGGCAGCAGTTGCGGCGTACTCGAACATGGCGTCGGGCGTCCGATGTGCGGACACCACCTTCGCTTCCCACACGACGCCCAGGCGCTCGAGAGTCTGGGCCGCATTGCGCATGACATCCCAATCGCTGTTCGAACCCATGATGATGCCGACTCTCGGCGTTGCGTCGGTCACCGGCATCAGACCCTGCTTTCACCGACCTTGACGATCTTCAGGGTGTTGGTACCGCCGGATTTTCCGATCGGCTCGCCGTACGTCAGTACGATGATGTCTCCGTCCACCACCGCACCATGGCTCTTGAGCCGATCCTCGGCTTCGAGCAGTAGCGCCTCGCGGTCGGTGCCTTGGTACTGGATCATCAGCGGATAGACATCGCGAAACAATGACAGCCGATAGCGGGTCCCGACCTCGGGCGTCAGTGCGTAGATCGGGACGCCGCAATTCAGGCGCGAGATCCAGAGCGCCGTCGAACCCGACTGGGTGAGGGCGGCGATGCACTTCACCTTGAGGTGGAAGGTGGTGAACAGCGCCCCCATGGCGATCGACTGGTCGACCCGGGTGAACACGCGGTTGAGGAATTCACGGTCGAGCGTGAGGTCGGCGGATTTCTCGGCCTCGATGCACACGCGACTCATCGCCTCTACCGTCTGCACCGGATACTTTCCCGCCGCCGTCTCGGCGGACAGCATCACGGCGTCGGTGCCGTCCAGCACCGCGTTGGCGACATCCGAGACTTCGGCCCGCGTCGGGACCGGACTCTCGATCATCGATTCCATCATCTGCGTGGCGGTGATGGTCAGCTTGTTCTTCTCGCGCGCGAGCCGGATCATCCGCTTCTGTAGCGCCGGCACGGTGGCATCGCCGACTTCCACGGCGAGGTCGCCGCGCGCCACCATGATGCCGTCGGAAGCGTCGAGAATCCCCTCGAGCGCGCCGATGGCCTCGGCCCGCTCGATCTTCGCGATCAGCAACGAGCGCCCACCCGATGCCCGCATGAGTTCGCGCGCCATGTACATGTCGGCGCCGCTCTTGGGAAAGGACACCGCGAGAAAATCGGCCTTCATGCGCGCGGCGGTGCGGATGTCTTCCATATCCTTGGCGGTGAGCGCCGGCGCCGTCAGCCCGCCACCCTCGCGATTGATACCCTTGTTGTTCGACAGCACGCCGCCGTCGCGCACCACGGTATGGATTTCGGTTCCGATCACGCGCTCGACCGCGATCTTGATACGGCCGTCATCGAGCAACAGGATGTCGCCGGCGCGGACGTCCTGAGGGAGATCCGGGTAATCGAGCCCGACCCGCTCTTGGTTGCCCAGCGTGCAGGTGGCATCGAGAACGAACCGGTCGCCCGTGGCCAGGGTGATCCTGCCCTCCGCGAACTTGCCGACGCGAATCTTGGGCCCTTGCAGGTCGCACATGATGCCGACGGTGAGTTCAGCTTCGCGCGCCACTTCCCGCACCAGTTCGGCCCGGGCGAGGTGGTCCTCCGCCGTGCCATGGGAGAAGTTCATGCGCACGACATTGACGCCAGCCAGAACCATCTTGCGCAGTACCTCGCGCTCGGAACAGGCGGGGCCGAGGGTGGCAACGATCTTGGTGCTGCGTTGCATTTTGGGAAGGACCGGAGGCGAATGAAAGGGAAAAGGCATCGGGCGTCGGCATCAGCCGCCAGCGCGCGCTTCGAGAATCTCGATCGCCGGCAGCTTGCGCCCTTCGAGGAATTCGAGAAAGGCCCCGCCGGCAGTCGATATGTAGGAGACGCGATCGGCGATACCGAACTTGGCGATCGCTGCGATGGTATCGCCACCACCGGCCAGCGAGAACCCGTGTGAACCGGCGATCGCATGGGCAAGCGCACGGGTACCGCCGGCGAAAGCGTCGAACTCGAACACGCCGACCGGCCCGTTCCACACGATCGTGCCGGCGGCGGCGAGCATGGCGCTGAATCGCACGGCGGTCTCGGGGCCTATGTCGAGAATGAGGTCGTCCCCGGCAACGTCGGCCACCGCCTTCACCGTCGCTTCGGCGGTTGCGGAGAAGGCCTTGGCGACAACGACATCCGTCGGCACGGCAACGGCGGCACCGCGCGCCGTTGCCGCCGCCATGATACGAGCAGCTTCCGGTACCAGCTCGGCCTCTGCCAGCGATTTTCCGATCGGCAGTCCGGCCGCGAGCATGAACGTGTTGGCGATCCCGCCACCGACGATCAACTGGTCCACTTTCTCGGCCAGGGCGCCGAGTATGGTGAGCTTGGTCGACACCTTGGACCCGCCGACGATCGCGATCATCGGCCGCGCGGGCCGGCTCAGCGCACGGGTCAGCGCATCGATCTCGGCGGCCATCAGCGGCCCGGCGCAAGCCACCGGCGCGAATCTGGCGACGCCGTGGGTCGTTGCCTCGGCACGATGGGCGGTCGCGAAGGCGTCGTTGACGTACACATCGCACAACGACGCAATGCGACGCGCGAGCGCCTCGTCGTTCTTTTTCTCACCGATGTTGAAACGACAGTTTTCCAGCAGCACCACGCTACCCGGGGCGACGTCGACGCCATCGAGCCAGTCGCGTACCAACGGGACCGGCTGCGCCAGCAACGCCGAGAGCCGTGCCGCGACCGGTGCCAGCGACGCCACCGGATCGAACCTGCCTTCGGTCGGACGCCCGAGGTGCGACACCAGCAGGACGGCGGCGCCATGCCCGAGCGCGTAACGAATGCCCGGCAGCACGGCGCGAATGCGGGTGTCGTCGCCGATCGCGCCTTCATGCAACGGTACATTGAGGTCGACCCGGATCAGCAACCGCTGGCCGGCAATCGGGACATCGAAGAGCTTGCGTACGGTCATATCAAAAATATCGGCAGCCGAGCAACGACCAGGCTCATGGGGCCCCACGGACGACGCGCGGTACACCGGTCGATGGCCGCCAGCGCAAATCTGCCGGTTGTGGTCGTGCGTGCCACGCGGTCGCTACTTGGCATTCATGAAAGCAACCGCGGTGTCGAGCATGCGGTTGCTGAATCCCCACTCGTTGTCATACCACGAACACACCTTGACCAGCGTGCCCTCGGACACCTTGGTGAGAGTGCCGTCGAAGATCGACGAGCGCGGATCGTGGTTGTAATCGATCGAGACCAGCGGTTCGGTGGTGTAGCCGAGAATCCCCTTGAGCTCGCCCAGCGACGCCGCCTCGATGATGCCGTTGACTTCGGCGACCGTAGTGGGGCGCCTGGCAGTGAAAGAGAGGTCGACGAGCGACACGTTGATGGTCGGCACGCGCATCGCAAAGCCATCGAGCTTGCCGTCGAGTTCGGGCAGGACCAGTCCGACCGCCGCCGCAGCGCCGGTCCTGGTCGGGATCATCGACATGGTGGCCGAGCGGGCGCGCCGCAGATCTTCGTGATACACGTCGGTCAGCACCTGGTCATTGGTATAGGCGTGGATGGTGGTCATGAGTCCGGCGACCAGGCCGATCTTCTCGTGTAACGGCTTGACCATCGGCGCCAGGCAGTTGGTGGTGCACGACGCATTGGAGATGACCGTATGGGTCGACTTGAGCGTGTGATGATTGACGCCGTAGACGATGGTCGCGTCGACGTTGTTGCCGGGGGCCGAGATGATGACCTTCTTCGCGCCGCCCGCCAGATGCAGGGCCGCCTTGTCCTTGGAGGTGAAGATGCCGGTCGATTCCATCACCACGTCGATGTCGAGCGAACCCCAGGGCAGCTTCGCCGGATCGCGTTCCGCGAACACCCGGATGCGGTCGCCATTGACCACCATCGAGTCGCCATCGACCGCGACCGTGCCCTTGAATCGGCCGTGCGCCGTGTCGTAGCGCGTGAGGTGTGCATTGGTTTCCGGGCTGCCCAGGTCGTTGATGGCAACGATCTGGATCTCGCCGTTGCGGCCCGATTCGTAGAGCGCGCGGAGGATATTTCGGCCGATACGGCCGAAGCCGTTGATGGCTACGCGGATGGGCATTCGAGGCTCCTGTCAGCAGAAGACGGCATCTTACCTCGGTCGCGGGGGGGGTCAGTCAGGGCCGGGGGAATGCTCGGGCTGCGCCACGCAGAGCCGGGTTGCGCGCGGTGATCACACGGGTGGGTACCGCACGCACGTAATCGCGGAAACGCCCCTTGTGCTCGAACCGGGCGCGAAACCCGGAACGATCGAACCATTTGCCCAGCGCCGGCACGATACCACCACCGATGAAGACACCGCCGCGGGCACCGAGCGTCACGCACAGGTTTGCGGCGACAGTGCCGAGCAACTCGCAAAACTGGTCGAGGGTCGCGGCGCAGCGGCCGTCGCCGCTGAGCGCGGCAGCAGCGATTTGTTCGGCGGTGTCGGGACCTTGATCTTCACCGTCTATCGTCGCCAGCGTCCGATGCAACAACACGATGCCGGGGCCGCTGACCAGACGCTCCGCCGACACATGGTCATAGTGGTGCCACAGGACGCGCAACACCTCCGATTCTCGCGGGTTCATCGGTGCCAGCGCCACATGTCCGCCTTCGCCCTGGATCGGAATCCAACCGCTGGCGGACGGCAGCAGGCCGGATACCCCCAGCCCGGTGCCGGCACCGAGCAGCGCCATCGGCGCATCTGCGATCGCAACCCCGCCGCCGACCTGGCGGGTCTCGGCGGCGTCGAGGTGCGGCAGCGCCAGCGCCAGTGCGGTGAAATCGTTGATCAGCCGCAGCACCTCGAACCCCCGGTCCCGACGCGTCTGTTCGATCGAGAATGACCAGTGATTGTTGGTAAAGCTGACCTGGTCACCAGTCAGCGGCGTAGCGACGGCAATCACTGCCTGCGCGACCGGACCGACCTGGACGTCGGCAAGGTATCGGTGGATGGCGGCGGACAGGTCTTCGAACGCGGCACACGGGAGGGTGAGTTCATGGCTTGGCTCGTGGCCATCCACGGGGACCACGGCAAAACGCGCATTGGTGCCACCGATGTCGGCAACCAGTCGATAAGCGGTGACAGTCATCGTAGATTGTCCGCCAGGCCGCTCCAAAGCGCGCGGTGCCCCCTCGGGGGGAAGGCGGAGCGCGGCGCGCAGGCGCAGTTCGCGCCGGGCCGCCAGTGGCCGGCGTCCGCCGTCCAACGGCCGGCACAGACCAGCCAAGCGAACGGCGCCCCCTCGGAGGGAAGGCGCAGCGCAGCGCAGCCGTGGGATTTCGAACGTAGGGACACCCCGAAGCGAAGGGGCAGCGCCCACAGGGTCTCCCGAGGACGCTGCGCCCCCTCGGGGGGAAGGCGCAGCGCAGCGCAGACTGGGGGGGGCCTCAACTCTCAGCCCTCCGGTTTGCGTGGCAGGGTGATGCCGAGCTGCTTGAGTTTTCGATAGAGATGCGTGCGCTCAAGTCCGACGCGGTCGGCAACCCGGCTCATGTTGCCGCCCTCGATCGCAATATGATGGGCGAAATAGGCGCGCTCGAATGCGTCGCGGGCAGTACGCAACTTGGTGTCGAGAGCCAGACCGCCCAGCGATGCGGTCGGGGCATCAGGCATGCGGTTGAGCGTGACCGAGACATCGGCGGGTCCGATTTCGGCGCCATCGGTCACCAGTGCCGCCGACCTCACCACCGACTCGAGCTGGGTGAGATTGCCGGGCCAGCGATAGAGTCGCAGCTGATTGAGCGCAGCGGTTCCGAAACTGCGGGCGGGCACCGCACGGGATTCCGACAGCCGCTCGAGGACCAGCTTGGCGATCTCCGGCACATCCTCGGGATGTTCCGCCAGTGCCGGCACACGCAGGCTGATGGCGGCCAACGTGGCGTACAACCGCGAGTCGAAGTTGCCTTCGGCAACGCGTTCCGGCAGATCCGGCGGTGCAGTGGACACGACGCGGGTATTAGCCTGGGCCAGCGCGGGCAATACCCGGGTCAGGGCTTCCTGGTCGGCCGGCGCCAGTCGATCCACCCGGCGGAGGAACAAGGTGCCATCCGCGGCGGCGGCGAGTTCCCGGCGCTCGGGATCGTTCAGGAAGCCCGCGTCCGTGGGCGCAATCCACGCTGTGTTCGCGCGATGCAGGTAGCGTGCGCACAACCCCTTGCCACAACCCGGATCGCCGGTGAGCAGTACCGCATTGCGCAGATCGCGCACGCGCTCGAGACGTTCGCGCAGGTCCGACACGATCGGCGCCCGCCCCAGAAACGCGAGCGAATGCGCCGGTTGCGCAGCCGCTACCGTCGCCTGCTGTGCCAACGCCTTGCCAACCGTGACCAGCAGCTTCTGCATCGCCACCGGTTTCTCGAGAAAGGCATAGGCGCCGATGCGCGTTGCCTCCACCGCGGTCTCGATCGTTCCGTGGCCTGACATCATCACCACCGGCATCGTGAGCTGGCCGGTCGAGGCCCATTCGCGCAACAGTGTGATGCCGTCGGTGTCCGGCATCCAGATGTCGAGCAGCACCAGATCGGGCCGGGTGCGGCTGCGAACCTGTCGTGCCTCCGCTGCATTCTGCGCGAGTCGTACCTGATGGCCTTCATCGGACAGGATTTCGGATAGCAATTCACGAATGCCGATCTCGTCGTCGACCACCAGGATCTGGCTCACGACACCACTCCCGATCCGTTTCGCGTTTCAGCCTCGGGAAAGAATACCGGGGTACACCGGCGCGAGGCATGACCTTCCGACCGACCTCCACGAGTGAATGCAGCATCGTCATCCATGGACGGTAAACCAGTGTTGGCGCCGATGCGCGCCGTCGCCGTGGTCGCCGGCAGCACCACGGTCACCTTCGCGCCGTGCGGTTCGATGTTCTCGAGGAGGATGGTGCCGTGGTGCTCCTCGACGATCTTGTGAACGATCGCGAGCCCAAGCCCGGTGCCCTTCGGCTTGGTGGTGACATACGGTTCGAACGCCGACCCCATCAGCGCCGGCGGAAAGCCGTTGCCATTGTCGGTCACGCTCAATGCGACACCGCCCTCGAATCGCCCGAGGTGGACCGAGATCCGCGGCAATGAGCTGGCGCCGACCGCGTCCTCGGCGTTACGGAGCAGGTTGTGCAACACCTGCCGCAGCTTGGTCGCGTCGCCGAGCACCTGGGGCAATCGGGGTTCGACCGACAACGCCATCACCCAACCCATCGATTCGTAAAGTCCCAGCACCTCCCGGGTCAAGGTACCGAGATCGACCGGACTGAGTTCCGCTTCTGGCGAGCGGGCATATTGGCTGAACGCGTCCACCATGCTGTTCAGCGCGGAGACCTGATTGACGATCGTCTGGGTAAGACGGGAGAGCATGTCGCCGTCGGTGGCGTCGAGCTTGCCATGCAACCGGTGTTGCAGGCGTTCCGCCGACAACTGGATCGGCGTGAGCGGATTCTTGATCTCGTGCGCCAGACGACGTGCCACTTCGCCCCACGCTGCCTGGCGCTGAGCACGCAGCAGGCGGGTTATGTCGTCGAACACGACAACGTACACACCGGGTCCGGTCTGAGCAATCTGTGATGCGCGGGTCAACAACGTGAGTTGGCCCTGCGCCGCAGGGTAGGCGATCTGGCCCTGCCAGTCGCGCTCGTTCAGGGCCGGCAACGCCGCAATGAGCGGTTCGGCAACCGCTGCAAGGCGCTCATCGGCGAGCCGCCATTCCGCGACGCCGTGCCCGACCAGGCGCTCGAGATCCACGCCCAGGATCCGACTCGCGCTCGGGTTCGCGGATCTCAGCCGTCGATCCGCATCCAGTGAAATCACGCCCGCCGACAGGTTTCCGAGAATGCTTTCCAATGCGGTCTTGGCTTCCTCGAGTTGGGCCTGGTAGCGCTCGGTCTGTCCCTGCGAGACGGCAAGGTCACGCATCATGGCGTTGAACGATTGCGTCAACAGCCCGAGTTCGTCGTAGCTGCGAACCGCCGTGCGCTGGCTGAAGTCACCCTGGGCGACGGCGCGAGTCCCCTCCGCCAGAATCCCGAGTGGCGCCGACAGCCTTTGACTGAAGAAGATTGCCAGCAGGAGCGCAGACAGCAGGGCGAGCAACAGGGCCAGGGTGAGCGTAAGGCCAAACAGCCGCTTCAGGCCGAGACGGGACAACGACAGTTCCTGGTACTCGGCGGAGGCAGACCGCACCGCCTCGGCATTGCTCGCCACCTGGTCGGTCACGCGCTGGACCAGCGCCAGTGCCAATACCTCACCTTCGGGGGTGTTGAGCGGGACAACGACCCGCAGGAGCAAGCCACCTTCGGGTCGGGCGATGATGGCGCTGTACGACTTCTGCATGCGGATGTCGCGCATGGCGGCCGGCGATGGCATCTCCGGCACCAGGCCGGTGGTCTCGTCACCCGAGAACGCCAGCACCTGGCCCGACCCGCTGATGACCGCCGCCTCCTGGACTGCGGCCTGCTCGCGCAGCGCGTTGAGAGCATTGATGCGGTCGCGTGGCGCGCGGTCCGACAGCGAAACGGCCATGGTCACCGCCTTGCCGCGCAGATCCCTGAGCATGCTGTCGAGCACATTGCGACCGAGTGAAAGGCCACCTTCCAGGGCCTTCTCGACCCTCACATCGAACCAGCCGTCGATCGAACGCACCAGGAACTGCACCGATACCGCGTAGACCAGCGCACCCGGCAGCACCGCAACCAGCGAGAACAGCAACACCAGCCGCATCGTGAGCTTCGAGCCGAACACCCGCTGCTTGAGGCGCCGCCTCAGGATCAGCAACTGGTACCCGGTGAACACCAGCAATATCAGGACTGCACCCACACCACCCAGCAGCAGTTGTGGCAGGGATGAGGCGAACATCCGCGTGTTGCTGCTCGCAGTGGACAGCAGGAACAGGAGAGCAACGCCGAGCGTGATTACCAGTACCGCCAGTACCTTGCCTCCCCGCGAAGCCATCGCGACCCGCATCCGGCGCAGGCGCGAGGTCACGGCTTCAGCCTCCGAGCCACTGCCCGAGCGCATGCAGCCTCGTGTCGGCCGCCGATGCCGCTCGACCGAGTGCCGATCCCCTCGCTGCGCGCGGGGCCCCGCGTCACGTGTCTCACGGCTTCACCGTCCAGCGATACCAGTCGGAGGCGAGGTTCCAGCCACGGGAACCGATGGCATTGATCTGGAAGGGCTTCGGCAACTGGGAGGTGTCCAGCCGCATCCGGATCTGCGCACTGTAGGCGGTGCCGGCTTCGAGATCATCACGGGCGGCGACGAAGCGGCCGCGTACGTGACCCATCACCGCCAGCGCCTCTTGCAGGGTGTCCACGTTCTGGGCGAGGGCACCGGCAGCGACCCGATACTGACGGGTGAGGGCGTTGTAGGTGAGACGAAAACGCTGATCGAACCCCGACACGGTCCGATTCCACAGGTTGAGCAAGTACCAGCGTTCGTAGACCATCTCGAATTCGGTGACGAAATTGAGCGCCACGCCTTTCGCCAGGGCATCCTCGAGGGTGTGCCCGAGTTCGATCTGGAATACGGCGTCGAGGTCGTAGCCGTCGCTCCCGAGCGCGATCTCGGCGGAGCGCACGTCGATCGACGGGTCGGCGGCACCGAAGGCGAACCCCGGCGGAGCGCCCACGCAAAGCGACAGCAGCAACAGCAGCAGGCTAGCGCGGAGTCTTCTGCAGCAGCGCGTAATAGAAACCATCGTGATCGAGGCTCGGCAGCAGTTGGCCGGACGGGGAAACGAGCCCCGGCATGGCGATCGCAACGGCGTCGGCATGCGCAGCCACAAACGCGGCGAGCGTGTCCCGGTTTTCCTCCGCGAATACCGAGCAGGTGGCATAAAGCAATTTACCACCCGGCACCAGCACCTGCCACAACGCAGCCAGTAGTTGTCGCTGCGTCTGCGCGAACGAAGCGATGTCGGATTCACGGCGCAACCACTTGGCGTCCGGGTGGCGGCGGACGATGCCCGAAGCCGTACAGGGTGCATCCAGTAGTACCCGATCGAAAGCGACGCCATCCCACCAAATCGACGGGTCGGAAGCGTCGGCCACGGCGGTAGCCGCCGCCAGGCCCAGACGCTCGAGATTGCGGCGGGCATCACCCAGACGAGCACCGTCCCGATCCAGCGCCAACAGCGAAACGTCCGCCAGCTCCAGCATGTGGGCTGTCTTGCCACCGGGCGCCGCGCAGGCGTCCAGCACTTTCTGGCCATCCCGCAGATCCAGCAGTTGCGCGGCATATTGCGCGCCGGCGTCCTGAATCGATACCAGTCCGGTCGCGAACCCCGGCAATGCCGCGGCTGGAACCGGTTTCAGGAGCGTGATCGCGCCATGCGGCTGAATACGCGCTTCCATGCCCGCCTCCGCGAGCCGCTGTTGGTAGGCCATGGAATCGATACGACGGCGATTCACCCGCAGGCTCATCGGTGGCCGGCCCAGTCCTTGTCCGAGAATCTCGTCGGCCTCGATCGGATATTGTCGTCGCAGCCGCTCGATCCACCAGTCCGGGTGCGACCAGCGACCCATCGGGGAACGCGCGGCCGCGATTAGCAAGTCCGGTCGCTCGCGCTGAAAGCGACGCAACGTGGCGTTGACGAAACCCGCAGCCTGGCGCGCGCCACCCGCTCGTACCGCCGCGACGGCATGATTCACGATCGCGTGCGGTGCTGCCCGGGTATGAATCAACTGATACAGCGCAACCAGAATCAGGGATTCGACAGCACGATCACTCACCCCGCGCTCAGCCAGCAGCCCCAGGATAATGCGCAGGGGGCCGAGGTGACGCAGCGTGCCCTGGGTCAAATCGCGTAGCGCGCCTTGCTGGGAGGGAGTGAACGAGTGCAGGTCGATCCCGCCCGGAATATGCGCCAGACTGTGACCGCCAAGCACGGTGGCGACATTGATCGCGGCGGCACGCTGGACCTCGATCACGGCAGCCGGCTCATTTCACCTGCCGTCGCCGAACCGGTCGCCTGCCATCAGCGGGTGCCCGCGCAGGAATTCGGAAACCGGGAGCCGCCGCCCGCCCTCGCGTTGAAGTTCCTGGATGATCAGCACCGAACCCTGCCCGCAGGCCACATGCAAACCGGCATCGCTGATCCGGACAATCCGGCCAGGATCGGTGGTTTCGTCGGTGATCTCCGGCTCCATCACTGCCCGCCATACCTTCACCCTCCCGTCACCCAGTTGCGTGTGGGCGCCAGGTACCGGATCAAATGCCCGGATCACCCGGTCGAGATGAATTGCCGGCTCGGCCCAGCGCACTATCGCGTCTTCGCTACGCACCTTGGCAGCATACGAGACGGCGATGGTGTCCTGCGCGATGGCCTGCATCGACCCGGCAGCCAGGTTCTCCAGCACCGTCACCAGCGCGACGGCACCGACCTGGGCAAGGCGGTCGTGGAGCGTGCCCGCGGTTTCACGAGCAGCGATCGGAATCGCTTCGCGACGAAAAACCGGACCGGTATCCAGTCCCGCCTCCATGCGCATGATGCAGACACCGGACTCCGCATCGCCGGCCAGTAGCGCCCGCTGTATCGGTGCCGCGCCCCGCCATCGCGGCAGCAGCGACGCATGGACGTTCAAGCAACCGAGCGGGAAAAGGTCGAGCACCGCTTGCGGCAGCAGCAGCCCGTAGGCCACCACGACCATGACCATCGCCTCGGTGGACCTGAGCGCTTCGAGGATATCGGGCGATTTGAGGGTTATGGGCTGAGCGACCTCGAGCCCTCGACGCGCGGCGATCTGTTTCACTTCGCTGGCCAAAGGCTTCAGACCGCGCCCTGCCGCGCGGTCGGGTTGCGTCAACACCAACGCCACCTCGTGGCCTGCCCTTAGCAGGCCATCCAGTGACACGGCGGCAAACCGTGGAGTCCCTGCGAAAACGAGGCGCAAGACCGATCGCTACCGGGGTCGCCGCGACTGTTTGCCAAGTTTGGCGGCGATGCGCGTTTGCTTGAGTCGCGACAAGTACTCCACGAACACCCGTCCTTCCAAATGGTCCATCTCGTGCTGGAGGCAAACCGACAGGAGGCCACCGGCGGCGATATCCCGGCTGTCACCGTTTGCGTCCTGCGCACGGATCACCACCTGATCGAATCGACTCACCCGTTCGTAGATTCCGGGCACGGAAAGGCACCCTTCATCGAGTTCGGATTCACCAACGCCCTCGACCAGGACAGGGTTCACGATCACCATGAGCTGGTCGCGGGACTCGGAAACATCCACCACCAGAACGCGTCGGTGCACGTCGACCTGGGTCGCCGCGAGGCCGATGCCCGACGCGTGGTACATGGTTCGGGCGAGGTCGCGGACCAGCGAGTTGAGTTCCCCATCGAAGCGGGTAACGGCACGGGCGATGGTATGAAGTCTGGAATCAGGGTACTTCAGGATCGGCAGGACAGGCATAAAAGCTTGCTAAGTGAGTCGATTACGACCAAAATCTAATGCAGAATATAGTAAAGATGCGCAAACTCGGAGATTGTCGCATCAACTTCCGTGGCCCAGAGGTGGGGATGCACATGCACCGTTCAATCATATCGGCAGTCGTGGGATTCTCGTTGGTTCTCGCTTCGGTGGCGAGCGTCCTGGCTGAAGAGCAACCACTCGATATGGTGGATAACCCGCCGGGTCGCTATGTGGTCGTCAAGGGCGATACGCTGTGGGGTATCTCCAAGCGCTTCCTCAAGAGTCCGTGGCGCTGGCCGGATCTGTGGGGCATGAACAAGGACGAAATCCGTAATCCGCACCTGATCTATCCGGGCAATGTTCTGATCCTCGATACCAGCGGGGGTATCCCGCGCCTCCGACTGGAAGGTGACGGCGTCGCTGGCGGCAATCAGGGCGGTGCCGTCGGCAGTACCGTCAAACTGTCACCGAAGATTCGCTCCGACCTGCTCTCCGCCACGCCGGTGCCGAGCATCTCGTCGAGCATCATCGGACCGTTCCTGAACCGGCCCTTGATCGTCGCGCAGGATCAGTTCGAGAAAGCCCCTCGAATCGTCGCGACTCAGGAAAACCGGGTCGTTTTGGGCATCGGCGATTCCGCATTCGTCAAAGGCCTGCCGGCCGACAGCGCGTTGATCTGGCAGGTCTACCGGCCGGGGAAACCGCTGCGCGACCCGATCTCGGGCGAATTACTTGGTAATGAGGTGATCTACCTCGGTGACGTCCGGGTGCGCGAGTTCGGCGAAATTTCCTCGGTGAGCGTGGTGTCGGCACGACAGGAGATCGGGACCGGCGACAGGCTGGTGCAGGCCCCGGCGTCCGATGTCCGGTCTTACATGCCGCGACCGGCCAAGCCGGGGACGAACGGCATCGTGATGTCCACCGCCGACAACGTGATCTCCGAAATCGGGCAACAGCAGGTGGTCGTGATCAACCGCGGGGCCCGCGAAGGGATCGAGGTCGGAAACGTGTTTGCGCTCTATCGCACCGGCCGCGCGGTGGTGCCGCGCAGCCTGCCCCGCAGCATGACGAACGACGAGGCGCGCGAGTCGGTCAGTTCGGTCTACAGCGAAAACAAGAAAACCGACAACGCCGGTCCGGTGGTGCTTCCCGACCAGCGATACGGCCTAGTGTTCGTGTTTCGGGTATTCGAGAAAGTCTCCTACGCGCTCATCATGAACACGTCCCGACCGGTGAACCTGCTGGACATCGTTCGGGCGCCCTGACCGCTTTCGGGATGCGGCCGCGAGCGGCGCGGCGGGCATGACCATTAGTGCCGAGCTGCTCGATTGGTTGCGCCTGACTCTCACCCCGGGAGTCGGTCCTGCGGCGGCGCGTGCGCTGCTTGCCGCTTTCGGCTCACCGGACGCAGTCCTGAATGCGGGTGCCCCTCTCCTGCGACAACGTGTTGCTCGCAAGGTCGCCGATGCCGTCGTGGCCGGGCCGCCGAAAGATGTGGTCGAGATCGCTTGCCGCTGGGCCGATGCGCCGGGCAACCACATCCTTACCCTGGGAGATACCGCCTACCCACGACCGCTCCTGGAGACAGCGGACCCGCCGGTGCTGCTGTATGCAAAGGGCCGCCTCGAATTGCTCGATAACAACGCCCTGGCTGTGGTGGGCAGCCGTAACGCCACCCCTCAAGGGATGGCGACGGCCCGCAACTTCTCCCGGTCCCTGGGTGACGCCGGCCTGACGATCGTGAGCGGCCTGGCGCTCGGTATCGATACGGCCGCACATGAAGGTGGGCTGCTGTCACGCAGCTCGACCATTGCCGTGACCGGTACCGGGCTCGATACCGTCTACCCGTCCCGCAACCGCGAGCTTGCCCATCGGATCGCCGCGGACGGCTTGCTGCTGTCCGAATTCCCGCTCGGTACTGGCGTCGCAGCCTGGAACTTCCCGCGCCGGAACCGGCTGATCAGCGGACTCGCACGGGGCGTATTGGTGGTCGAGGCGGCGGTGCGAAGTGGCTCGCTGACAACCGCCCGGTTCGCCGCCGAACAGGGGCGGGAAGTGTTCGCGATCCCCGGATCGATCCACTCGCCGGTATCGCGAGGATGCCACGCCCTCATCAGGCAAGGAGCGAAACTGGTCGAGAGCGCCGAAGACGTGCTTGAAGAATTACGGATGCAATGGACCCCGGTGATGCCTGTGCCGGTGGACGAGTCGGCCGCCGATGACCCGATCCTGCACCAACTCGGGCACGATCCGTGTACCCTCGACGAACTGGCGCGTCGGACCGGGATGGCTGCCGACGTGCTTAGCGCAAGACTGCTCGAGCTTGAGCTGGCTGGTGCCGTCGCGACGCTGCCTGGAAATCGCGTGCAGCGAATGCCCTGAAACCACCGGCGCGACGATCCCGGCTTGCACCTGCCGATTTTGTGCGCTTATCATTCGGCGCCTTTGCCGGACATCCCCGAGCCCGGCCGGGCTCATGAAGGCCTTTCCCTTACCCATGCCCACCGCCCGCAAGCGAACCACCACCGCAGCGGTAACTTCGTCGCGTGACCCTGCGCCGAAGCCCGCACGCAAGACCGAGGTGCCCAAGATTCCCTCGGGCGGCGGCAAGAAGCTCATCGTCGCCGAGAAGCCCTCGGTGGCCACCGACATCTCGCGTGCGCTGGGTGGCTTCACCAAGCAGGGCGACTACTTCGAGAGCGACGAATTCGTGCTGTCGTCGGCGATCGGGCATCTGCTCGAAATTGCGGCGCCCGAGGAGTACGAGGTCAAGCGTGGCAAATGGTCGTTTGCGAACCTGCCGGTGATCCCGCCGCACTTCGACCTCAGGCCGATCGAGAAGACAGCCGAGCGGCTCAAGCTCCTCACCCGTCTGCTCAAACGCAAGGACGTCGTCGGTGTCATCAACGCCTGCGACGCGGGGCGCGAAGGCGAACTGATATTCCGTTACATCGTGCAACATGCAGGCTCGGGCAAGCCAGTCGAGAGGCTTTGGCTGCAATCGATGACGCCCAGTGCCATCCGGGACGGCTTCTCGCAATTGCGCAGCGGCGAATCGATGCAACCACTCGCCGATGCGGCGATGTGCCGGAGCGAGTCGGACTGGCTCGTGGGCATCAATGGCACCCGTGCGATGACGGCATTCAATTCCAAGGATGGCGGCTTCTACAAGACTACCGTGGGTCGGGTTCAGACTCCCACTCTGGCGGTTCTGGTTGAACGCGAACGGCGGATCAAGGCGTTCGTGTCGCGCAACTACTGGGAAGTGCACGCGACGTTCGGCGCCGATGCCGGTGACTATGCCGGCCGCTGGTTCGATGAAGCGTTCGACAAATCGAAGAAGGCGGACGACGCCGATATCCGCCCCGAACGCATCTGGGACGAGGCTCGTGCCGTGGCGCTTGCCGGGCGTTGCGAGGGAAAACGTGGTGTCGTCACCGAAGAGGCCAAGCCGAGCACCCAGGCGCCACCGCTGCTATTCGATCTCACCAGTTTGCAACGCGAGGCCAACGGGCGCTTCGGGTTCTCCGCCAAGACCACGTTGTCGATCGCTCAAGCGCTGTACGAAAAGCACAAGGTTCTGACCTATCCACGTACCGACGCTCGGGCACTGCCGGAAGACTATCTGCCGACGGTGCGCCAGACGCTCGAAATGTTGCGCGCCGACGCGCCTGCGGTGCTTGGTTATGGGGGCTTGGCCGATCGTGTCCTGCGCGAGAACTGGGTCAAGCCGAACAAGCGTATCTTCAACAACGAGAAGATATCAGATCACTTCGCCATCATTCCGACACTGGAGGCGCCCAGGAGTCTTTCCGAGGTCGAACTAAAGCTCTACGACTTCGTCGTTCGCCGTTTCCTGTCGGTGTTCTTTCCGTCGGCGGAGTACCTGATCACCACCCGCATCACGCGCATCGGCGATGATCCGTTCCGCACCGAAGGCAAGGTGATGGTCAACGCCGGTTGGCTTGAGGTCTACGGCAAGGAAGCGCAGGATGCCGATGCCACCCTTGCTGCGGTCACCGGTGGCGAGGTCGATACGCTGTCCGTGATAGCACAGCCGCTCGCGACCAGGCCTCCGGTTCGCTTCAACGAAGCTACGCTGCTGTCGGCGATGGAGGGTGCCGGAAAACTCGTAGAAGACGAAGACCTGCGTGCCGCGATGAGCGCGAAGGGATTGGGAACACCCGCGACGCGCGCGGCGGTCATCGAGGGTCTGATCTTCGAGGAATATCTGATCCGCGAAGGCCGTGATCTGTTACCGACTGCCAAGGCCTTCGATCTTTTTTATGCACTCGACAAGTTTGGCATCGACGAACTCCGCTCCCCTGAACTGACCGGCACCTGGGAGTTCAAGCTCAAGCAGATGGAACAGGGGCTCCTCGGAAGACCGGAGTTCATGCGGCACATCACCGACACGACCCAGGAACTTGTCGACCGCATCAAGCAGGGAACGCTGAGCGACGAACCGATTGCGACGCTCGCGGTGCCATGCCCGAAATGTGAGCACACGGTGGTGGAGAATTACCGCAAATTCGTTTGCACCAATTGCGACTTCTCGCTCTGGAAAGTGGTTGCCGGACGGCGGATGGAGGCGAACGAGATCGAGACCCTGCTGACCAGCCGCACCATCGGTCCGTTGCAGGGCTTTCGCAGCCGGATGGGCAGGCCATTCGCCGCCATCATCCGCCTCAAGGACGACTTCACACCTGAATTCGACTTCGGCAATCCCACCGGGGACGGG
The DNA here is from genome assembly GCA_025350245.1 of Betaproteobacteria bacterium. Taxonomy (GTDB): domain Bacteria; phylum Pseudomonadota; class Gammaproteobacteria; order Burkholderiales. The sequence goes on along the minus strand of JANXYG010000009.1, from coordinate 25,993 downwards.
AATGGTGACGCCACGCCGGTGGATTTCAGCGCGCAGGAGTGCCTCGGGCCATGCCCGAAGTGTGGCTCCAACGTATACGAACATGGGTTGTCCTACGTATGCGAGAAGGCCGTCGGGAGCGAGCGCACCTGTGATTTCCGCAGCGGCAGGATCATCCTGCAGCGACCGATAGAACCCGAGCAGATGCGCAAACTCCTCGCCACCGGCCGTACTGACCTACTGCCGAAATTCGTATCCAAAAAAGGGCGTCCGTTCGCGGCGTTCCTGGTGCGCGGCGAAGACGGGAAGGTTGGCTTCGAGTTTGCACCGCGCGAGGCGAAGGCGGGAAAGCGTCCAGCCAAGGCAGCCGCAAAGCCAGCCACTGCACCGCCCGCTTCACCGCCGACGGCAAAACCGAAAAAACGCAGTGCCGGGAGCGGCTGACCCGCCTCATTCATTCTGACTGCTGGGTGGGCCAGCGCTTCAGACGTCGAGATTCCGTACGCCCAACGCATTGCTCTCGATAAAGGCACGCCTCGGTTCGACGACATCGCCCATCAGGGTGCTGAAAATCTCGTCCGCAGCGATGGTGTCCTCGATCTGGGCGCGCAGCAGGCGACGCGATGCCGGGTCCATGGTGGTCTCCCACAACTGGTCGGGATTCATCTCACCCAGACCCTTGTAGCGCTGGATGGATACGCCCTTCTTGACCTGCTCGATGAGGCGCGCGAGCGCTTCACCGAAATCCACCACCGGATGTCGATCCTCACCACGCTTGAGGATCGCCCCGGGGCCGATCAGATCCTGCAGGAGTCTGGCGACATGCCGGATTTGTGCATGGTCACCGCTATCGAGAAACTCGGGTGTGATGGTGGTGACGCGCTCCGTACCGTGAAGGCGACGAACGACACGCAGGAAACGACTTTCGGCCACCACGTCATAGTCCGAGACCACCTCCACGTCGTGCCTCGAGAGCGCCGTTCGCAGCGCGGTGGCGGAATCGGCCGAATCGCCGTCGGTCAGCAGGCTCGTCTCCCGCATTCGCATCAGCGCCGTCAACACGACCGGGTCCATCCGCCGTGACAACCGTTCGATGACGGCTTCCGCCAGCAGGTATTCCTTGGCCAGGCCTTCGAACGCTTCCTGGCCGATGGCAGCTGCGTCGGTACGCGGAATCAACTCGGCATCCTTGAGAGCGAGACGCAGCAGATACTGCTTCAATTCCTGCTCATCCTTCAGGTAGCGCTCTTCCTTGCCGTGCTTGGCCTTGTACAGCGGCGGCTGCGCGATGTAGATGTGGCCGCGCTCGACCAGCTCCGGCATCTGGCGGTAGAAGAACGTCAGCAACAACGTGCGGATATGCGAGCCATCGACGTCTGCATCGGTCATGATGATGATTCGGTGGTAACGCAGCTTTTCCGGGGCGTATTCGTCCTTGCCGATGCTGGTCCCCAACGCCGTGATGAGCGTCGCGATCTCCTGCGACGAGACCACGCGATCGAATCGTGCCCGTTCCACATTCAGGATCTTGCCGCGCAGCGGCAGGATCGCCTGGAACTTGCGGTCCCGGCCCTGCTTGGCCGATCCGCCCGCCGAATCGCCTTCGACCAGATAGAGTTCGCACTTTGCCGGGTCTTTTTCCTGACAGTCCGCGAGCTTTCCCGGTAGCCCGAATCCATCGAGAACGCCCTTGCGACGAGTCATCTCGCGCGCCTTGCGCGCTGCTTCTCGCGCCCGTGCGGCGTCGATGATCTTGCCAACCACGAGTTTCGCGTCCTGCGGTCGTTCCTGCAGCCAGTCGTCGAGTGCGCGAGCGACGACCTCCTCCACGACTGGCCGTACTTCTGAAGACACCAGCTTGTCTTTGGTCTGGGACGAAAACTTCGGGTCCGGGACTTTCACCGACAGCACGCAGGTCAGACCTTCCCTGAGATCGTCACCGCTGATCTCGACCTTGGCGCGCTTGTCGAGTTCGTTGCTGGTGATGTAGCGGGTCATGGTGCGCGTCATGGCGGCACGCAAACCCGTGAGGTGGGTACCGCCATCGCGCTGCGGAATATTGTTCGTGAATACGAGAACCGTCTCCTGATAGGAATCGTTCCACTGCATCGCGACCTCGACGATAAGGCTGCTGCGTTCGCCAACAGAGTGGAAAATGTTCGGATGCAGTACGGTCTTGTGCCGATTCAGATACTCGACGAAACCCTTCACGCCGCCGGAGAACGCGAAACTCTCGCGCTTGTCCGAACGCTCGTCGTGGAGTTCGATTTTCACCCCGTTATTCAGGAACGAAAGTTCGCGCAATCGCTTGGCCAGGATGTCGTAGTGGAATTCGATGTTGTCGAAGGTCGCGGCACTAGGGCGAAAATGGATCTCCGTCCCACGCCTCTCGGTGACACCGGTCTGTGCGAGCGGGGCCACTCGATCGCCATGACGAAACTCCATCGCGTGCGTCTTGCCATCGCGGCGGATGGTCAGACGCAGCGTTTCCGACAGGGCGTTCACCACTGAAACACCTACGCCGTGCAACCCTCCCGATATCTTGTAGGAGTTGTTGTCGAATTTTCCACCGGCGTGCAGGACCGTCATGACGATCTCGGCGGTTGAGCGATGTTCTTCGTCATCGGGATGAATATCGGTCGGTATGCCTCGACCGTTGTCCGTCACGGTAATCGAGTTGTCCCCATGGATGACAACGCGGATTTCGTTGCAGTGCCCCGCCAGCGCTTCGTCGACCGCGTTGTCGACAACCTCGAAGACCATATGATGCAAGCCGGTACCGTCGCTGGTGTCACCGATGTACATGCCAGGTCGTTTGCGTACGGCTTCTAGACCCTTGAGCATCTTGATCGAATCGGAGTTGTAGTCGCTGCTGCTGCTGTCCATGCTGTTGGGATCCTGGTTCATGCGATTCAAATGCGCATTGGCATGACGACGTACTTGAATTCGGCTTGTCCCGGCAAGGTGACCAGCATGCTGGTATTGGCATCACCGAAGGAACACTCGATCTGCTCTGCGTCCACGCTGTTCAGGACGTCCTGTAGATAGGTGATGTTGAAGCCGATGTCCAGGCCATCGCCCTGGTAGGGGATTTCCAGTTCTTCTTCTGCTTCTTCCTGCTCAGTGTTGGTGCAGACAATCCGGAGGCTGCCCGATGAAACGACCCAGCGCACCCCGCGGAATTTTTCATTCGAGAGAATGGCGGCCCGCTGCAGGGCCTGCTGCAAGCGAATGCGATCCAGTCCGAACCGGCGGTCGTAGCCCGACGGAATGACGCGGCCATAGTCCGGAAATTTGCCGTCCACCACTTTGCTGGTCAACTCTATTCCACCGAAAGAGAACCGCACCTGGGTTCCATGCAGCGCCACCATTACGGGTTCGTCGCTGTCGGCGAGCAGTCGGGAAAGTTCCAGAACCGCTTTTCGTGGCAGGATGACTTCGGTATGGGTGTAGTTGTCAGACAGCATCCGGGTGGTCAGCGCAAGACGATGTCCGTCGGTAGCCACGAGCGTGAGTTCGGTTCCATTCACGACCAGCAGCATCCCGTTCAGGTAGTACCGGATATCCTGCTGCGCCATTGCGTACTGGGTCAGCGACAACAACTTGCGCAGGTCTTTCTGCGGCATCGATATCTCGGCCGTTGGCGGCTGTGAAGCCGCCACGCGCGGAAAATCAGCGGCTGGCAGTGTTTGCAGGTTGAAACGGCTGGACCCTGCTTTCAGGTGCATGCGGGATTCCTGCTGATCGAGTGTCACGGAGGTGCCTTCCGGTAACGCGCGCAGGATGTCATGCAGCTTCTTGGCGGATACCGTCACCGAGAATTCATTCGCGATCGCGTCACTGGCGATGGAGGACGCGACTTGGATCTCCAGGTCGGTGGCGAGCAACGACAAGCTGCCCGCTTTCGCCTCGATCAGGACATTGGCGAGAATCGGCAGTGTCTGGCGACGCTCGACGACACCGGTGACCGCTTGGAGTGGACGAAGCAGCACATCGCGGTCGATCTGTAGTTTCTTCATTTCATTTTTTAACTAATAGTAATTGATAAGGAATGCCCGCGATTGTGGAAGAACGTCGGAGATGCAGGATCGGCGCGGTGGTCGAGGGAGCGGGAAGTGCGGTAGAAGTTGTGTATGGGTTGTGGATCGATTCTGGATGAATTTCCGGTTCCTCGATCGGTCCACGAGTGTTCACAAAGCACACAGGAGTTATCCCGCATGGCTCAGCCCCGCAGGACCATGATGAGAGCATCGTAGTCACGCTGGATGTCAGGCATGGTGGAGCGCAGTGCCGCGATTCGTCGACACGCATGGAGAACGGTGGTGTGGTCTCTGCCACCGAAGGCGTCGCCGATGTCCGGAAGACTGAGTTGCGTCAATTCCTTTGCCAGCGCCATCGCAACCTGACGGGGTCGTGCGACCACCCGGGATTTCTTCTTGGAATACATCTCCGAAACCTTGATTTTGTAGTATTCGGCCACCGTTTTCTGGATGTTTTCCAAGGAAATCTGGCGCGTTTGTATGGCGAGGAGGTCCTTCAATGCCGCTCGGGTCGAATCGACAGTGATCGCGAGGTCGGCGAAACGGGTGTAGGCGACGATTCTCTTCAGCGCGCCTTCGAGTTCGCGGACATTGGATTGAATATGGGTTGCGATGAAAAACGCCACATCCTCCGATACCGAGACCCGTTCCGCCTCTGCCTTCTTGAGGAGGATGGCTACACGCATTTCGAGTTCGGGGGGTTCGATCGCCACGGTCAGACCCCACCCGAATCGCGAGATCAGCCTGTCTTCCATGCCGGAGATCTCTTTTGGGTAGGTGTCGCAGGTGATGATGACCTGCTTGTGGGCATCGACCAGGGCGTTGAAGGCGTAGAAGAATTCTTCCTGGGTCCTGTTCTTGCCACTGAAAAACTGGATGTCGTCGATCAGCAGCAAATCGAGCGAGTGATAGGATTTCTTGAAACTGTCGAAAGACTTGTGCTGGTAGGCACGAACGACATCCGACACGTATTGCTCGGCATGGATGTACCGGATTCGCGCTTGCGGATTCTTGGCATGGACGAGATTACCGATAGCTTGGACCAGATGGGTCTTGCCGAGCCCGACCCCGCCGTAGATGAAAAGGGGGTTGTACGCGGTACCGGGATGCTCCGCGATCTGTATTGCAGCTGCCCGGGCCAGTTGGTTGGCCTTGCCCGCAACAAATCCGTCGAAAGTAAAACCGGGATTCAGTCTGCCGCGTTCTCGCGGCGTTTGAGTGTCCGGGAATACGGCAGGGGCTGTCGGTGGGGGCACCGAAGTCAGTGAAGGTGTGGCACGATTTCGTTCCGTATCGGCGGACAACTGTAGTTCAACTAGGACTTCGCCACCGGACAGGGTTGCAGTGAGTTGTTCGATTACCCTCAAAAATCGTTCTCGTACCCATTCGAGCACGAAGCGGTTGGGTGCGGACAGCAGCAACAAGCGGTCACGGCGAATCGCTTCGAGTGGCTTGATCCAGGTTTTGAACTGCTGTTCCGACAAGGAGTCGCGGAGTTCGGCCTGACAACGTGCCCACAGGTCTGGCATGAATTCGGGTGCTGTGGTCACGAATGAAGTGGGCAGGCGCGAGGTGGGTGAAGGGGCATGTTGTTCGTCATTCAGGGTTCGTGATGTTAGCAGGACCCGCCCCAGGTTATCCACAGGCTGACCGGCCAATGCCATCCGGAATTGACAATCCCTGGCGACCGCGTGTGTAATGCGCGACTTTGCACAAGATATGCGGAGAATGTGATGAAACGAACTTATCAGCCGTCGGTAACACGCCGCAAACGTACCCATGGGTTCAGGGTCAGGATGAAAAGCAAGAGTGGTCGCGCTGTGATCAATGCGCGTCGAGCAAAGGGTCGCGCCAGGTTGGCGGTCTGACCTCACGGACTGGCAGCGGTGCCCAGGCGTTCGGTCGAGAACTCCGGATTGTGGTGGGGGCCGATTTCAAGCGGGCTTTCGAAGCTGGGGTTCGCAGAAGCGGCGAGTATTTCTCGATGCATCGTGTAGCCAACGGCTTGTCTCGTCCGAGACTTGGCATGGTCGTCTCCGTGCGGACGGCCGGATCCAGTGTTTCCAGGAACCGGATCAAGCGCTTGATCCGAGAGTCTTTCCGATTGCGACAAGGGGACTTGGCGGGATGGGACTGGATAATCCGGGCACGACGAGGGGTTCCAGAGGCGGCGGTGAATGCGGCAAGGACCGACCTGGCGCGCCTGTTCTAGTCGAACAATTCGTCGCGCGGGCGCTCATCGGTACGGTTCGCGGATATCAGCTACTCGTGAGCCCTTGGTTGGCGCCGTCGTGCCGATTCAGCCCGTCGTGTTCAACCTACGCTATCGATGCGATCCAGCGGCACGGCGCCGCAAAAGGCTCGCGGTTGGCTCTTCAGCGTATTTGCCGTTGCCACCCGTGGAATGCGGGTGGCCATGATCCGGTTCCTTGACTCAAATGAAATTTTCCGAAGCGCCACGCCTGATTTTGCTGATGATCTTCGCCGTGTCTTTGTTCATGCTCGGGGAAAATTGGTACAAGCAGTACTGGCCCAAGCAAGAATCGACGGCCGTTGCGGGCAAATCCGGCGGCTTGATCGGCGATCCGTCACCAATACCGGAATCTGCGAGCACGAACGTGCCCGCCACCGTTCAGCCGCGGACGTCGAGCGATGTGGCCGATCCAGTTGCCCCGGCCCCAAGTGCAGTATTCGTTGTGCAAACCGATGTCATCAAAGTTGAAATTTCAGCTATCGGTGGTGATCTTCGCCGAATTGAACTCCTGCAGCATCGTGACACCATCAACGCCGAACGCAATTTTTTGTTGATGGATTCGTCCGCTGAGCACACCCTGGTCGCGCAGACGGGATTAATCGGGCCTTCCTTGCCGAATCACAAGTCGGTGTTCGCCGCCTCCGTTTCACAGGTAGTGATGAAAGATGATGAGAATGAGGTGAAGCTGGCGCTCACCTCGACCGACGCCGACAAGCCGCGCCTGACCAAGATTTACACTTTCGCCCGGGGTCAGTACCGCATCGATGTGTCGCAGACCATCGAGAACACCGGCGCCAGCGCCCTGACACCGTTTGCGTATTTCCAGCTCGTACGCGACGACAAGGCGCCTGCGGGAGATTCCCGGTGGGTACCGACGTTCAACGGTGTGGCGCAGTTCACCGAACAGGACAAATATAAGAAGTTGGCCTTTGGTGACATTGGAAAAGGCAAGGCTGTAGCGGTCAAGAACAGCCAGGATGGATGGATCGGGATGGTGCAGCACTACTTTGTGTCCGCATGGTTGCCCCTCCCCGGAGCTCCTAAGGAGTTTTTTGTTCGGGCGTTGGGTGGTGGTTTGTTCGCCGCAGGTGTCATTGTGCCGGTCGGGCGCGTCGAGCCGGGCAGGAGCGCAACCTGGTCGGTGCCGTTATATGCCGGGCCGCAGGAACAGAAGAAGCTCGCCAGTCTTGCGCCCGGACTGGATCTCACGGTCGATTACGGTTGGCTGACGATCATTGCGGCGCCGTTGTTCTGGGTCTTGTCGGCGATTCATGGCGTCGTGGGCAACTGGGGCGTCGCAATCATCATCGTCACGGTCCTGATAAAGCTCTTGTTCTTTCCCCTTTCCGCGGCGTCCTACAAATCGATGGCCAAGATGCGGCTGATGGCACCGAAGCTGCAGAAGCTCAAGGAGCTTCACGGGGACAACAAGCCCAAGCTGCATCAGGCAATGATGGATCTCTACAAGACAGAGAAGATCAATCCTCTCGGTGGATGTCTCCCTATCGTTGTTCAGATCCCGGTTTTCATCTCGCTTTACTGGGTCTTGCTCGGTACTGTCGAGATGCGCCATGCGCCTTTCATGCTCTGGGTTCAGGACCTTTCCCGTCCCGACCCCTTCTACGTACTCCCCATTCTCATGGGCTTGAGCATGATCATCCAGTCGCGGCTAAATCCGGAACCGCCGGATCCCATCCAGGCCAAGGTCATGAAGATCATGCCGATCGCCTTCAGCGTGTTTTTCTTCTTTTTCCCGGCAGGTCTGGTGCTGTATTGGGTAATCAATAATGTGCTGTCGATTGCCCAGCAGTGGACGATTACACGTCAGTTGGAACGGGTGGGGCTTGGAGCAGGGAAGCGGTGACACGATCGCGGCGGTCGCGACGGCAACGGGCCGTGGCGCCGTCGGCATCGTCCGTGTCAGCGGGCCTGCAGCCGTTGCCATTGCCGTCGCGGTTCTGGGCAGCCTTCCAGTTGCTCGGGTAGCGACTCGCGCGGTCTTCGCCGACGCTGTCGGAGGCTGTCTCGACGATGGTCTCGTGCTCTATTTTCCCGGACCTCGCTCCTATACCGGAGACGATATGGTCGAGTTCCAGGGTCATGGTAGTCCGGTGATCTTGGCATCCATGCTCGATCGCTGTGTTCAGCTCGGCGCTCGCCTCGCCGAACCTGGGGAGTTCACCAAACGCGCCTTTCTCAATGGCAAGCTGGCGCTATCCGCGGCCGAAGCGGTTGCCGACATCATCGAAGCTTCTTCGATGGAGGCGGCCAGAGCGGCAGTACGCGCATTACGTGGGGAGTTGAATCTCCAGGTGAAGCACATTGATCGAAGGCTGCTGGATCTCCGCGCTTTGCTGGAAACGGCACTGGATTTTCCCGATGACTATCCTGATGTCGCGGTCGGTGAGCGGCTGCGGCGTGACATAGTCGATCTGACAGTCGAAGTCCGACGCGTATTGGGAGGGGCGCAACGGGGGAGGTTGCTGCGCGATGGCGTGTCGGTGGTTCTCTTGGGATCGGTTAACGTGGGCAAATCGAGCTTGTTCAATTGCCTGACCGGAGGCGAGATCGCTATTGTCACGGACACCCCTGGCACCACCCGCGATATCTTGCGGGCGGAGTTCTGTATTGAAGGGGTTCTGTTCCGGCTGCTCGATACGGCAGGCGTGCGGGAGTCCTCTGATCGCGTGGAACAGATCGGGATTCAGCGTGCTCGAGCGGCGGCTTGCAGCGCCGATGTCGTGGTGCTGGTTAGTGACAATGAGTGCGGAGCAGAAGATTCCGAACGGTACGATCTGGCATGGAACACTATGAATGCGGCCATCGTGCGAGTGCGCAACAAGAGCGACCTTCGCCAAGCTGAATTCGTTTGCGATGGAGACGAGGTGGCGGTTTCAGCGCTCACCGGCTACGGAATCGCTAACCTGCGAGTACGGTTGCTCGAGGCGGCCGGCTGGCGTCTCGGCGATGGAGGTGATGTGGTGTTTGCCGCCCAGGCAAGGCATGTCGTCAGTCTCGAGCGTGCATTGATGTGTCTTGTGGCGGGGGCTGACGCCGACCCAGGCTCGCCCGAGCTGGTGGCGGATGAGTTGCGCCAAGCTCATGACGCTTTGGGAGAAATCCTGGGGCGGACGCTTCCCGATGATTTGCTCGGCGAGATTTTCGCGCGATTCTGTATCGGCAAATAGAGACGCATATCGAGTTTATCCGGGCTTGGTTCCACGTGAAACCAAGCCCGAATATCGAGTTTCACGTGAAACCATCCCTTGCCGCAATCGCCGGATCAGCCATCTCCGGTATCATTCACCGCCTTGAATCTTGGAATACATCATGTTTTTTCCAAAACGATTTGAAGTCGTCGTTATCGGAGGAGGGCATGCTGGTACCGAGGCTGCCCTGGCGGCAGCACGCATGGGCTGCGAAACGTTGTTGCTTACCCATAGCCTCGAGACCCTCGGTCAGATGTCATGCAATCCGTCCATCGGCGGGATCGGAAAAGGTCATCTGGTCAAGGAGATCGACGCGCTTGGCGGAGCGATGGCCGCAGCGACCGACGAGGCCGGTATCCAGTTTCGAATCCTCAATGCCAGCAAGGGTCCTGCCGTCCGTGCCACCCGTGCCCAAGCCGACCGGGTCTTGTATCGGCGGGCAATCCGTCGTCGGCTCGAGAATCAACCGAACCTGACACTTTTCCAGCAGCCGGTCGACGATCTGCTGCTCGATGGCGACAAGGTCTCTGGCGTGCAAACCCAGATGGGTTTGCGGTTCGAGGCGAACACCGTCGTATTGACAACGGGTACGTTTCTCGCTGGTCTGACTCATGTGGGCCTGTCACATCATCCCGCTGGACGGGCTGGTGATCCGCCGTCAACGACCTTGGCGCACCGGCTGCGCGAACTCGCGCTGCCGGCAGGGCGACTGAAAACCGGAACTCCTCCCCGCATCGACGGCCGGTCCGTGGACTTTTCGGTGATGACCGAGCAGCCTGGTGATTCCCCGGTGCCGGTGTTTTCCTTTCTCGGAACCACCACGCAGCATCCGGCGCAGCTTCCGTGCTGGATCACACATACCAACGAACGCACTCACGATCTGATCCGTGGTGGCCTCGATCGCTCGCCGCTTTTCACTGGCATCATCGAAGGTGTCGGTCCGCGATATTGCCCGTCGGTCGAGGACAAGGTTGTGCGCTTTCCCGATCGGGGCTCGCACCAGGTCTTCCTCGAACCCGAGGGCCTCGATACCCATGAGATCTACCCGAACGGTATCTCCACGAGTCTGCCTTTCGACGTGCAACTGGCGCTGGTTCGATCGATCCGAGGCCTCGAGCGCGCGCACATCCTGCGTCCCGGCTACGCGATCGAATACGACTACTTCGATCCCCGGGCGCTCAAGGCCTCTCTTGAATCCAAAGCCATCCATGGCTTGTTCCTCGCGGGTCAGATCAATGGCACCACAGGATACGAAGAGGCAGCCGCCCAGGGATTGTTGGCCGGTGCCAATGCGGGGCTCCACGCGCGGGGTCTGGCACCGTGGTGCCCGGGTCGGGGCGATGCATATCTTGGTGTCATGGTCGATGATCTTGTCACTCGGGGCGTGACCGAGCCGTACCGCATGTTCACCAGCCGTGCCGAGTACCGACTGAGCCTTCGCGAAGACAACGCGGATCTCCGCCTGACGGAACCGGGTCGCTGCCTCGGTCTCGTCGACGACGTCCGGTGGGCGCATTTCGAGCGGAAACGAGAGTTGATTGCGACCGAGCGCCAGAGGCTCAGGACGACATGGTTGAACCCGAGACTGCTGGACGCTGCCGTGTCCCGCGAAATTTTTGGCGAGGGCACGGAGCGCGATTGCACCCTCGAAGAATTGTTGCGTCGCCCCGAGATCGGCTACCGGACGCTTGGTCGTTTGCCCGGCGCCGAGTTGCTGATCAACGACCCTGCTGCCGCGGACCAGGTCGAAACCCAGGTCAAGTACCAGGGCTACATCGAACGCCAGCAGGTCGAGATCACAAAATTGGCCCGTGTGGAACACCAGTTGTTGCCAGCAGCGCTCGACTATGGCACGGTCCGGGGTCTGTCGAATGAAGTCCGCCAGCGATTGACCGAACATCGTCCCGAGACGCTGGGGCAAGCATCCAGGATATCCGGGATAACACCGGCAGCGATATCGCTGCTTCTGGTTCATTTGCGGCGCCTGACGGCAGGCCGCCATGCGGCTGATTCGGACATTGCTTCGAACCCGGTCGTGGCCAGTACATCATGAAGTCCATGGCGAATGCCCTGGCCGACGGGGCCTGCCAGCTCGGACTGGATCTGAGCGACGACACCGTCGGCCGTCTGCTTGCCTATCTGGTCTTGCTGCAGAAATGGAATCGGGTCTACAACCTCACCGCAATCCGGGAGAGTTCACGCATGGTCAGTCATCATCTGCTCGATAGCCTGGCCGCGCTCCCGCACCTTCGGGCGCAGCGCGTCGTCGACGTCGGGACCGGGGCTGGTCTGCCGGGGATTCCGTTGGCGTTGGCCAACCAGCAATGGTCTGTCACCCTGGCTGACTCCAACCACAAGAAGCTCGCGTTCGTGACACAGGTGATCGGAGAACTGAAGGTCGAGAACGCCACGATTCAGCGGGATCGTGTGGAGGCATGGCACCCCGCAGCCGGCTTCGATATCGTGATTTCACGGGCCTTCGCGGAGCTGCAGGATTTTGTGAGGCTGGCCGGCCATCTGGCGGCGCCGGGAGGGAAGCTGGTGGCAATGAAAGGGCTGGAGCCGTTCGAAGAGATCACGCAGATACCACCGGCATTTCGTGTTCTCGATGTGATCCGGCTTAACGTGCCGGGCGTCGAGGGTGAGCGACACCTGGTGGTCATGGAAAGATCGCCGGTCCAGCCTGATGCGTAAGCACACATGGTGAAGACGCTCGCTGTCACCAACCAGAAAGGCGGCGTCGGCAAGACCACCACGACGGTGAATCTCGCGGCGAGCCTCGCTTTGGCCGGGAGGCGGGTGCTGCTCGTCGATCTCGATCCTCAGGGCAATGCCACCATGGGAAGCGGCATCGACAAGCGGTTGCTGGCCGCAACGGTCTACCAGGTGCTGCTCGGCAAAATGGCACCGCGAGACGTGCTTCACCGGTCGCCAACCGGAAATTTCGACATCCTGCCCGCCAACCGGGAATTGGCGGGTGCCGAAATCGAAATGGTCGATCTGGACCGACGCGAAACCCGCTTGCAAGGCGCGCTTTCGGAGCTGGCCGCAGACTACGACTTCACTCTGATCGATTGCCCACCCGCATTGAACCTGCTGACAGTCAATGCGCTGGTGGCTGCCGACGCCGTGATGATTCCCATGCAGTGCGAGTACTACGCCCTAGAGGGGCTCTCCGATCTTGTGAATACAATAAAGCGAGTACGCACTAACTTGAATCCCAAGCTGGAAATAGAAGGGTTGCTCAGAACCATGTATGACCCTCGCAATACGCTGGGCCAACAAGTGTCGGATCAGCTTCAGCAGCATTTCGGTGACAAGGTCTATCGTACGGTGATTCCCCGGAACATCCGCCTTGCGGAAGCCCCCAGTTTCGGGATGCCGGCGCTCAGCCATGATCGGCAATCGAAAGGGGCGCTCGCCTACCTGGCCCTCGCCGGCGAAATTCTCGGCAAGCAGGTCGCCTGATCATGGCCCGGAACAAGGGGCTGGGGCGCGGACTGGATGCATTGCTTTCCGGCGAAGGCCCAACCACCATCGGCGATGCGCTCATCGAGCTGCCGCCATCCGCGCTGCGGCCCGGACGCTACCAACCGCGCACGCAGATGAACGCAGAGGCAATCACCGAACTGGCCGCTTCGATCAAGGCCCAGGGAATGATCCAGCCGATTCTCGCGCGTCCGGTTGGCGACCGGCAGTACGAGATCATTGCCGGAGAACGCCGGTGGCGGGCCGCGCAGCAAGCGGGACTGCAGCAAGTTCCGGTGCTGGTGCGTGAGGTGCCCGACGAAGCAGCCTTGTCCATGGCGCTCATCGAGAATATCCAGCGCGAAGACCTGAATGCCATCGAAGAGGCGGCAGGGCTGCAACGCCTCATCGATGAATTTGGCATGACCCATCACGCTGCCGGTGAGGCGGTCGGGCGTTCCCGTGCCGCGGTCAGCAACCTGCTGCGCCTGCTTCAACTGCCGCGCAGCGTGCAGCAGATGATGCTGGGGGGCCAACTCGAGATGGGTCATGGCCGCGCGCTGCTCGGACTGCCGCCCACGCGGCAACTCGAACTCGCTGAAACGATCGGCGCCCGGGGCCTCTCGGTGCGCGAAACCGAACGTCTGGCGGCGCTTACCGCAGGCCGAACCACCCCGGCACGAAGACAATCCCAGGCGGATCGTGACTTGCGCGCACTCGAAGAATCGCTGTCTGAAGCATTGGGTACCGGCGTTCGTCTGGAGCCCGGACGAAAGGGTCATGGCCGCGTGGTGGTCGCCTATCATTCTCTCGACCATCTCGACACCTTGATCGAAAAGTTGCGTGGCCGACCCCAATGACTCCGGTCCCGCTCGCGCGTCCGTGTCGGCACGGTCTCGAATTCAGGCGATTCAGGGGCTTTCTGGTACGGCGACCGTTGACGCTGAGGCCTTGAGATCAGTACACTCGTGAGGGTTGCAGTGCAGCAACCTTGGTTGTTATTGCGAGTTCGAAGCCGGGCGTATCGAAACGTCATGGGCTGGCAGCTCGTCGCAACCGTGCTTTCCGCCACCGGGTTCTGGGTTCTGCTCAGTGGATCTGCTGCCGTTTCGGTATTGCTCGGTGGTCTGGTCGGACTCGTTGCTGGTCTCGGGTTCGTGCTGGTGGCACAGACCTCGAACAGTGCAACCAATGCCGGTGCAACGCTCAGGGTGGCTTTACGTGCTGAAAGCGTGAAAGTCGGCGCGAGCGTACTGCTGCTCTGGCTGGTGTTCGCGATCTACAAGGATGTGGTTGCAATAGCGTTCATCGGGGCATTTTCCCTGGCGATCCTGATTTTTTCCCTGGCAATCTTCGTGCGAGAGGCATGACGCACTACGTGACTGACCGATGTCTGCAACTAACGAACTGACCCCCACCGAATACATCCAGCATCACCTCGGGTTCTTCGCAAAGCCCGTCGGTGATGGCGCGTTCTGGACCATCCACGTCGACTCCATCGTCACCGCCTTCATCCTGGGGCTGGTCAGTGTCGCGTTCCTCGCCTGGGTGGTGCGTGGCGCCACTGCGGGGGTCCCGAGCAAACGGCAAGCGTTCGTCGAACTCGTGTTCGACTTCGTCGACGAGCAGGTCAAAGGCATCTTCCACGGCAAGCGCGACTTCATCACGCCGACGGCGCTCACCGTGTTCGTCTGGGTCCTGCTGATGAATGCGATGGACTTCCTGCCGGTCGACATCATCGCAGCCGCGCTGGCAGCAGTCGGCATTCACGAGTGGCGCATGGTGCCGACAGCGGACGTGAACACGACGTTCGCACTGGCGTTGTCGGTGTGGCTCCTGATGATCTTCTTCTCCATCAAGGTGAAGGGTATCGGCGGCTTCGTGCACGAGCTGTTCTGTTCGCCGTTCGGCGCCCATCCAGCGCTCTGGCCGGCCAATTTCCTCTTCAACCTCGTCGAGTACATCTCCAAACCGCTTTCGCATTCGCTGCGGCTATACGGCAACATGTATGCAGGCGAGATCATCTTCCTCCTGCTGTGGATTTGGGCCGGCACCGGCGTCGTGGGCACCGTGTTCGGTGCCATCCTCGGCGTTGGCTGGGCCATCTTCCACATCCTGATCGTCGTGCTCCAGGCTTACATTTTCATGATGCTGACCATCGTCTACATCTCGATGGCGCACGAGAGCCACTGATCCGCCTTCTTCCCGAGTCTCACGTTCTGTCCCACTAAAGGAAACTCTGATGGAAAAGCTGCAAATGCTCGCGTTGGTCCAAGCCTACACCGGTATCGGCATCGGCCTCATGATCGGCCTCGGCGCGGCCGGCGCGTGTATCGGTGTCGGCATCATGTGCAGCCGCTTCCTCGAGGGCGCGGCGCGTCAACCCGAAATGATTCCTACCCTGCAAGCCAAGGTGTTCCTGCTGCTGGGTCTCATCGATGCCTCGTTCATCATCGGCGTCGGCCTTGCCATGCTGTTCGCGTTCGGCAACCCGCTGCTTGCCGTTCTGCAGTAATTCGGCGTCCTGTCGCACACCAATCGGTAGGAAACTGGCATGAACATCAACCTCACCTTGATCGCGCAAGCCGTATCGTTCGCGATCTTCATCTGGTTCACGGTGAAGTTCGTCTGGCCACCGCTGGTCAAGGCCATCGAACAGCGCCAGGCCCAGATCGCCGGTGGTCTCGCCGCGGCTGAAGAGGGACGTCAGTCGCTTCGGACCTCGGCGAAGCAGGCCGAACAGACCGTCGCCGAGGCGCGCCACCGCGCCCAGGAGATCATCGCTCAGGCCGAGAAGCGTGGCGCACAGATGATCGATGAGGCGAAGACTGCCGCACGCGAGGAGAGCGGTCGCGAAAAAGCCGCGGCTAACGCCGAGATCGAGCAGGAGGTCTCCCGGGCACGGGAGGCTCTCCGCGATCAGGTGGCTGCCCTCGCCGTGGCGGGCGCGGAAAAGATTCTGCGACGTGAGATCAACCCCGCGGCGCACGCGGAATTGCTGGCCCAGCTCAAGAAGGACATGTAACGCATGGCCGAGATCAGCACCATCGCCCGCCCCTATGCCGAAGCTGCATTTGCGGTCGCGGAGAAGTCGGGCGATTTGTCCCGCTGGTCCGTGATGCTGGGTAATCTGGCAACCACGGCCGATCGTCCCGAAGTCCGCGAACTGGTTGGCAATCCACTGGTGTCCAATGCCGACCTGGTGGAGATCTTCGCGGCAGCCTCGGGCGATGCCTCGGCGGAGATCCGTAATTTTCTCGCTATGCTGGTCGACAACGATCGTCTTGCCGCGCTGGAGTCGGTCCGCGATCAGTTCGATCTCCTCAAGCAGGAGCGCGAAGGTACCGTGGACGCCGACATCGAATCGGCCTTCCCGCTCGCGGGCGCCGAACTCGCTGACCTGGTTGCCAACCTGGAGCGCAAGTTCAGCCGCCGCATCAGGCCCACAGTGACCATCGCCACCGACCTCATCGGCGGTGTCAGGATCGCCGTTGGTGATCAGGTCATCGACAGTTCGGTGCGCGGGCAACTCGCCGCGATGGCCACCCGCCTCGCTTCAGCGTAGGCGCGCTACTCCGTACCCACCCAACACCACTCGAATCGGAATCGTCATGCAACAGCTGAAACCGTCCGAAATCAGCGAACTGATCAAGTCGCGCATCCAGAGCCTCACTCTCGCGGCGGACGTGCGTACCCAGGGCACGGTGGTGTCGGTCACCGACGGCATCGTCCGGGTCCACGGATTGTCCGATGTCATGCAGGGTGAAATGCTCGAGTTTCCCGGGAACACGTTCGGCCTCGCACTCAACCTCGAACGCGACTCCGTCGGCGCGGTGATCCTGGGCGAATACCGCCACATCTCGGAGGGCGACACGGTCAAGTGCACTGGCCAGATCCTGTCCGTGCCAGTCGGCCCCGAGCTCATCGGCCGCGTCGTCGATTCGCTGGGCAAGCCGATCGACGGCAAAGGCCCGATCAACGCCAAGGAAACCGACGTGATCGAGAAGGTCGCCCCCGGCGTCATCGCCCGCAAATCGGTGTCGCAGCCGGTGCAGACCGGCCTCAAGTCGATCGATGCGATGGTGCCGATCGGGCGCGGCCAGCGCGAGCTGATCATCGGCGACCGCCAGACCGGCAAGACCGCGGTCGCGGTGGACACGATCATCAATCAGAAGGGCAAGGACCTGATCTGCATCTACGTCGCGATCGGGCAGAAGGCATCCACCATCGTCAACGTCGTGCGCAAGCTCGAAGAGTATGGCGCCATGGCATACACCATCGTGGTTGCCGCGACTGCGTCCGACTCGGCCGCCATGCAGTACATCTCGGCCTATTCGGGCTGCACGATGGGCGAATACTTCCGTGATCGCGGGCAGGATGCACTGATCGTCTACGACGATCTGACCAAGCAAGCCTGGGCATATCGCCAGATCTCCCTGCTGCTGCGCCGTCCGCCTGGTCGCGAAGCCTACCCTGGCGACGTGTTCTACCTGCATTCGCGTCTGCTAGAACGCGCCGCGCGCGTGAATGAGGCCTACGTAGAGAAGTTCACCAAGGGTGCGGTCAAGGGCAAGACCGGTTCGCTGACGGCGTTGCCGGTGATCGAAACCCAGGCTGGTGACGTATCCGCCATTGTGCCGACCAATGTGAACTCGATCACCGACGGCCAGATCTTCCACGAGACCGACCTGTTCAACGCCGGCATCCGACCCGCCATCAATGCCGGCATATCCGTGTCGCGGGTGGGCGGCGCCGCGCAAACCAAGATCATCAAGAAGCTCGGCGGTGGTGTGCGTCTGGCGCTGGCGCAGTATCGTGAACTTGCGGCCTTCGCGCAGTTCGCCTCCGACCTCGATGAAGCGACCCGCAAGCAGCTCGAGCGTGGCCGCCTCGTGACCGAACTGATGAAGCAGCCGCAGTATCAGCCGCTACAGGTGTGGGAGATGGCCGTCACCCTGTTCGGTGTCAACAACGGCTTCTTCGATGATGTCGACGTCAAGAAGGCATTGTCGGCTGAACGCGCGATGCGCGATCACATCAAGACCAAGTACGCCGATCTGGTCGACCGCATCGAAACCACCAAGGATCTCTCGAAGGACGACGAGGGCAAGCTGAGCGACGCCATCAAAGACTTCAAGAAGAACGGCACCTACTGACCCGACGTTCGACCGGCCGCCATCGTCGATGACGGCCGATCTCTTCGGCACGATATCCAGCCAGGAACCGACCCATGCCGGGCAGCAAGGAAATACGCACCAAGATCAAGAGCGTCCAGAACACGCGCAAGATCACCAAGGCGATGGAAATGGTAGCGGCCTCCAAGATGCGCAAGGCGCAGGAGCGCATGCGGGCTTCGCGTCCTTACGCCGAGAAGATCCGTTCGGTGGCGTCGCACTTGGCGTACGCCAACCCGGAATATCGCCATCCTTACCTGATCGAGCGCGACACGGTGAAGCGGATCGGTGTGATCGTGATCACCACCGACAAGGGCCTTTGTGGCGGCCTCAACACCAATGTTCTTCGCGTGGTGCTCCAGCACATCAAGGAATGGCAGGCGGGGGGTGAAGAAGTCGATGTGTGCTGTATCGGCAACAAGGGGCTGGGCTTCATGCAGCGCCTGGGGGCGAACATTGTCTCCTCGGCTGTGCAACTCGGTGACCGGCCGGGTATCGATCAACTGATCGGCGCCATCAAGGTCATGCTCGACGGCTACACCAACGACCGCTTCGATCGCCTCGTGCTGTTCAGCACGCGGTTCATCAACACGATGAAGCAGGAACCCACGATGGACCAGTTGCTGCCATTGTCCGGCGACAAGCTCGCCGTGCCCGAAGGCACCTGGGACTACATCTACGAGCCCGACGCGCAGAGCGTGCTCGATGGACTGCTGACCCGCTACATCGAAGCGCTGGTCTACCAGGCCGTGGTCGAAAACATCTCATCCGAACAGTCGGCGCGTATGGTGGCCATGAAGTCCGCTTCCGACAACGCCGGCACCGTGATCGACGAACTGACCCTGATCTACAACAAGTCGAGGCAGGCCGCGATCACCAAGGAACTATCCGAAATCGTCGGCGGCGCTGCCGCCGTCTGAACAACCGCATTCGTTCCTCCCAGGAAGTCACATCATGTCCCAAGCTCAAGGCACCATCGTCCAGTGCATCGGCGCTGTGATCGACATCGAATTCCCGCGCGAGATCCTGCCCAAGGTCTACGACGCCCTGGTGCTCGCCGACGATCCCACCAACTTGCTGGCGGAAAAGGGTCTTACGTTCGAAGTCGAACAGCAGCTCGGTGACGGTATCGTTCGCACCATCGCCATGGGTTCGTCCGACGGTCTGCGGCGCGGCATGAAAGTGTTCGGTACCGGCGCCCCGATATCGGTGCCGGTCGGCGCTGGCACCCTCGGTCGCATCATGGATGTGCTCGGCCGCCCCATCGATGACGCCGGGCCCATTGTCACCGACGAACGCCGCGCGATCCATCAACTCGCCCCGAAGTTCGATGAACTGTCGCCGTCGGTTGAACTGCTCGAGACCGGCATCAAGGTTATCGATCTGGTCGCCCCGTTCGCGAAGGGCGGCAAGGTCGGCCTGTTCGGCGGTGCCGGCGTCGGCAAGACGGTCAACATGCTGGAACTCATCAACAATATCGCCAAGCAGCATTCGGGCTTGTCGGTGTTCGCCGGTGTGGGCGAACGCACCCGCGAAGGCAATGACTTCTACCACGAGATGTCCGAAGCGGGCGTCATCAAGCTCGACAACCTCGGCGAATCGAAGGTGGCCATGGTGTTCGGCCAGATGAATGAGCCGCCGGGCAATCGCCTGCGGGTGGCGCTCACCGGCCTGACGATGGCGGAGCGTTTCCGTGACGAAGGCCGCGACATCCTCTTCTTCATCGATAACATCTACCGCTTCACCCTCGCCGGCACCGAGGTGTCCGCTCTGCTCGGCCGGATGCCTTCCGCGGTGGGCTATCAACCCACCCTGGCCGAAGAAATGGGCAAGCTGCAGGAGCGCATCACCTCGACCAAGGTCGGCTCGATCACCTCGATCCAGGCAGTGTATGTCCCTGCGGATGACTTGACCGATCCGTCGCCCGCCACCACCTTCGGCCACCTCGACGCCACGGTCGTGCTGTCGCGCGACATCGCTTCGCTTGGCATCTATCCTGCCGTCGATCCGCTCGACTCCGCTTCCCGCCAAGTCGACCCCAATGTCATCGGTGACGAACACTACAACACCACCCGTGCAGTCCAGGCGGTGCTGCAGCGTTACAAGGAACTGCGCGACATCATCGCGATTCTCGGCATGGACGAGTTGTCGCCGGAAGACAAGCTCGCCGTGTCGCGGGCGCGGAAGATCCAGCGGTTCCTGTCGCAGCCGTTCCACGTTGCCGAAGTGTTCACCGGTGCGCCGGGCAAGTATGTGTCGCTGAAGGACACGATCAAGGGCTTCCGGATGATCGTGGAAGGCGAGTGCGATGCGCTGCCCGAGCAGGCCTTCTACATGGTCGGCGCGATCGAGGAAGCCTTCGAGAAAGCCAAGACGCTGAACTGATGCATATCGCGTGGCGGCCATTCCAGCTGCCGCGCTGGCAAGGACTCAAATGGCAAATACTCTCCAGGTAGAAGTTGTCAGCGCCGAACGGGCGATCTATTCGGGTGCGGCCGAGTTCGTCGTGCTGCCAGGGGAGGCCGGCGAACTCGGCATCTATCCTCAGCACACGCCGCTGATCACCCGCATCCGGCCTGGCGCCGTACGGATCAAGCCAGCTGGCGGCGGCGACGAAGAGCTGATCTTCGTTTCCGGGGGTTATCTCGAGGTGCAGCCGAAGGTGGTCACGGTACTCGCCGACACCGCCATCCGCGGCGCCGATCTCGATGAAACCAGGGCGCTGGAAGCCAAACGCCTCGCGGAAGAGGCGTTGCGTTCCGCCAAGGACCACGCCGAGATCGCAACGGTCGAAGCAGAACTGTCGTCACTGGCGGCACAACTCGCCGCTATTCGCAGGCTGCGCAAGCGCTGAGGAGTTGACGTCCCCCCCCAGGCTGCGCTTCGCTTCGCCTTCCCCCTCCAGGGGGCGCAGCGTACTCGGGGGGCCCTGTGGGCGCTGCCCCTTCGTTTCCGATTTCCCTTTACGCCGGCTCTGAGATAATCCTCGGCGTTTCGCACCTGGATGGGGCGGCAGGTGGCTGCCCGATTGATGTTCTGCGCCATGATTGATGCGACACTCTCGGCAACATTAAACGTGCGCCGCCCGCCACCATGCCTGAAGCCGCCGAAGTCATCGCCCTGACGCAGCGCCTGCTGCGGTTCGACACCATCAATCCTCCCGGGCAGGAAGAAGCCTGTGCGCGGCATATCGGTACGTTGCTCGAAGCGGCGGGTTATCGGGTGCGCTATCACCCGTGCGGCGAAGGCCGGGCCAACCTGATCGCCACCATCGGTGGCCAGCACGAACGGGCGCCGATCTGTTTCACCGGACACATCGACATCGTTCCGCTCGGCGTCGCCGCGTGGTCAAAGGATCCCTTCGCCGGCGAGACCGACCAAGGCCGCCTCTACGGCCGCGGATCCAGCGACATGAAAAGTGGTGTCGGCGCGTTTGTGACGGCGGCGATCGCGCTCGCGCCGCACCTCGAACGTACCGCTGGGGTCTCGCTGGTCATCACCGCGGGTGAAGAGACCGGGTGCATGGGCGCGTTCGAACTGCTCAAGACCCCCGGTGCCATCGGCCGTGCCGGCGCCATCGTCGTTGCTGAACCCACGGCAAACTACCCGTATGTCGGGCATCGCGGCGCCTATTGGCTCAACGCCACGACCACCGGTGTCACCGCCCACGGCTCGATGCCAGAGCGGGGAATCAACGCCGTCTACCAGGGCGCCCACGCCGTGACCAGGCTGGAACAGTTCCGGTTCTCGACGCCACCCCACGCGATGATGGGTCAGGGCACGCTCAATGTCGGCACGTTCCATGGCGGGCTCAACATCAACTCGGTGCCCGATCAGGCGCGGATCGGTATCGATATCCGTACCGTGCCAACGCAGAAACATGCCCACATCCGCGATGAACTTTGCGCGGTGCTTGGTCCGGACGTGCACCTCGAGACGCTGCTCGACGTCGAATCGGTCTACTCCGACCCCGATGACGAATGGGTGCAGAGCGTCTTCGATGTCATGCAACCCTATCTTGGTACCCGTCCGGAAGCCCGGACCGCGACCTACTTCACCGATGCGGCTGCGCTCAAGCCGGCTTACGGCAACCCGCCTACTCTGATCCTCGGGCCCGGCGAACCGCAGATGGCGCATCAGACCGACGAATACTGCGAGCTCGAGCGAGTCGTTCAATCGACCGACGCGTTCATCGAGATCATGCGGCATTGGTGCAAAGCCTGACCCGGGCTGTGCCAAATTTTCTCGATCTCCCGGTATCGGCCCGAATCGGCTTCCTGCTCGATCCGGACACTGTTCGATGGTGTGACCAGGCAGACGACACGTCGGTAATCGTAGCCAGCGGGATGCTCGACCGGCGACCCGTCATCATTGCCGCCACCGACCCAAGCCATGCGGCAGGGTCGATCGGTTCGGCCGATGCCTTCAGGCTCATCTCCGCACTGGCGCGTGCCAAGACCCAGCGCTCGACGCTCGTGCTCTTGCTCGACTCCGCTGGTGCGAGGCTCACGGACGGTGTTGCAGTACTCGGTGCCTTCCGTCGTCTGCAGCGCGTCATGCTCGAAACCGAGGACGCGGGAGTCCGGGTGCTCGCCGTGCTTGGCCGTCACTGTTTCGGCGGCGCCAGCCTGGTTGCGTTCGGCGCGCTCGCCCGCCTCTACATCGCCGGTGGCCAGTTTGGGTTGTCCGGTCCCAAGGCTGTCCTCGCACTGGATCCCGCAGCCAGGCCAACAGACCTGTTGGCGCTGTACGCCAACGAGCGTCGGGTGCTCACCGACAGGTCCGGCACGCTGTCGGTGGATGACGCCGGCACCGTCCGCACGGCGCTCGCCCGTTGCCTCGACCAACCGGTTCCGAAATATCCACCGAAAGCGGTCGATGCGGCCAGGTTCGACCTGCAGGGCGAGCGAGTCGACGCCTGCACATTCGCCAGGTGGTTCCCGAAAGGGGGCGAGTTGCGCGCGTCCGGGCACCTAGTGGAAGGCACGGCGCCGGTCACCGACACGATGCATCGTGTCGCCGGGCTGGTCGATGGCGTGCCTGTCACCCCGGCGGCCTGCAAACGGATGACGTCGTTGCTCGCCGCCATAGCACTCGAACCGGGTGTCGTGCCCGTGATCCTGTTGCTCGATTCGCCGGGGCAATCCGCGGCGTCGAGCGATGAGGCAGAACCGTTCTCGATGCTGCTCGCACAATTGGGAGCCATGCTCTTTCGCCTGCGTGCCAGTGGGCGCCGTGTGCAACTGTGGATCACGGGGCAAGCGGGCGGAGCGGTCTATGTTGCGCTCGCTGGCGCGGCCGACACCGTTGTCGCATGGCCCGGTGCGAGCATCGGCACCTTGCCGCGGGCGGCGATTGTCGGCGTACTGGGCGGGCGCGACGTCGCGGCGCACCCCGACCTCGTCGCCGCAGGCGTGATCGACAGGCGGGCAGGCCGCCTGGCGTCGGCCTGAAAGGCACCCATGAACGCAAACCTGTTCGCGCATTTCCTCGTGCGCAGCCTGCATGATCGTGATCGCCCCCTGCTGGAAACCGACATCGGCGATATCTGGACCAACGGCGGTCTCGCCGATCTGTCGGCCCGTTTCGCGCAGGCACTGGTGGGCGCCGGGGCGCGTCGTGGCGATCGCATCGCCGTTCAGGTGGACAAGTCGGCGGAGGCGTTGGCGCTGTATCTCGCCTGCCTGCGAGCCGGCCTGGTGTATCTGCCTCTGAACACGGCTTACACGCCCGCCGAAGTCACTTACTTCCTTCAGGACGCCTCACCGGCCCTGTTCGTCTGCCGTGCCGGCGACGAGAACGTCCTCGGTGACATCGCTGCGGCCGCTGGCGTCAGGGCGGTCCTGACGCTCGACGCCGACGGCGGTGGCAGCCTGATGACCGAAGCGCGGCAGCACGTCGCTCGATTCGATCCGGTCGATGCCGCTGCTGGCGATCTTGCCGTGATCATCTACACCTCGGGCACCACCGGTCGTTCCAAGGGCGCGATGCTTACCCATGGCAACCTGTTGTCGAACGGCGAAACGCTGGTCCGGGCGTGGGGCTTCACCGGCGCCGATGTGCTGATCCACGCGCTGCCGCTGTTCCACGTCCACGGCCTGTTCGTGGCAACGCATTGCGTGCTGCTGGCGGGTGCCCGGATGCTGTTCCACCGCCGGTTCGAGATCTCGCTGGTGATGCGCGATCTGCCTCGCACCACGGTTCTGATGGGCGTGCCCACTTTCTACACGAGGCTCTTGTCCGAGCCCCGGTTCACTCGCGCCGTTGCCGCCAAGGTGCGGCTGTTCGTGTCCGGATCGGCACCGCTGCTGGTCGATACGTTCAGCAACTTCGAGGCACGCATCGGCCAACGCATCCTCGAGCGCTACGGCATGAGCGAGTCGGGCATGATCACCTCGAATCCGCTCGCGGGAGAACGCAAGGGCGGCACCGTCGGACCGGCCCTCACCGGCGTGGACGTGCGGATTGCCGACAGCGAAGACCGCGCGCTCGCGCAAGACGGGATCGGCGCCATACAGATACGCGGCCCCAACGTGTTTGCCGGCTACTGGAACCTGCCGCAGAAGACCGCCGAGGAATTCACCGCCGATGGCTGGTTCCGTACCGGCGATGTCGGCGTCTTCGACGCCACGGGCTATCTCTCGATCGTCGGCCGCGCCAAGGACCTCATCATCACCGGCGGCTACAACGTCTACCCGAAGGAGATCGAACTGGTCCTCGATGATGCCGAGGGTGTCCTCGAGTCCGCCGTGATCGGCGTTCCGCATCCGGATTTCGGCGAAGCGGTCACCGCTGTCGTCGTGGCCCGGCCCGGTGCGACGCTGGACGAGGCTCTTCTGTTAGCGCATCTCAAGACGCGACTGGCCAACTACAAGGTGCCCAAGCGCGTGCACGTGGTCGACGATCTGCCGCGAACTGCCATGGGAAAAGTGCAGAAGGCGCGTTTGCGGGAGCAGTTCGCGACCAGAGCCAAGCGCTGACGCGGAACCTGTCCCGGTCGCGATGGCTCGCAGCGATGCGGGCGCGATTCGTTCGATTAGCGTGTGGCGCGCCAATCACCGGCGCGGGTGATAGCATGCTCTCGACATCCGGAGAATCATCATGGATTGGGAAGACGGCAGGCGCAGCGGCAACCTCGAAGATCGTCGCGGCATGCGCATTCCTGGCGGTCTGGCCGGTGGCGGCGGCATCGGGGTGGTGGTCATCGCCCTGGTCGCGATGTTCTTCGGAGTCGACCCGCGCCTCATTCTCCAAGGCGCCGGGCAGGTCGGCGGCGGAGTCCAGCAACCGGCCGCTCCCCCGAACCCGGCGCAGGACAAACTCAAGGATTTCGTGTCGGTCGTGCTGGCCGACACCGAAGACACCTGGGGCGAGTTGTTCGCCAAGAGTGGCAGCCACTACGAGCAGCCGAAACTCGTGCTCTTCACCGGGGCAGTGCAGTCGGCTTGCGGCACGGCCCAGTCGGCTGTCGGACCGTTCTATTGCCCCGGCGACCGTCGGGTCTACATCGATCTGGATTTCTATCATTTGCTCGCCGACCGCTTCGGGGCACCGGGCGATTTCGCCCAGGCCTATGTCATCGCCCATGAGGTCGGCCATCACGTACAGAACCTCCTCGGCATATCCGAGAAGGTGCAGGCCGCTAGTCAGCGCTCACCTGGGCGTGCCAATCAGCTGTCGGTTCGCCAGGAACTCCAGGCCGATTGCCTGGCGGGCATCTGGGGACACTTTGCCAATCGTTCGCGGCGGGTCCTTCAGGCCGGCGATATCGAGGAAGGTCTGGCAGCGGCGGCGGCGATCGGCGATGACCGGTTGCAGCAGCAGGCGCAGGGACAGGTATCGCCGGAAACCTTCACACATGGCAGTTCC
>JANXYG010000004.1 GCA_025350245.1 Betaproteobacteria bacterium | reverse complement strand
CCGCGGCAAGCATGTCCCCGGGCTCGTCGTCCCGTTCCACCTGCGCAGCGACGCGCCGCCCTGCGCCCGCGCCATCGTGTGGGATCACTCGCCGCAGCTCGGCGAACTGAAGGGCGGAGAGGCCGGCGAGAAGGCGTTGCGGCTCCTGGCCGGCGCCATCGGCAACCACGTCTGGCGGCAGGACCAGTGTATCGACCTCATACCCTCGGAGATGACGGCCTCGCCGATGACGCGGCTGCTCTCGATCATGGACCCGTCGTTCCGCTACGCCGAGCACAAGAAGACCGAGGCTTTCTACGACCTCGAGGTCTTCTACTACCAGGGCACGGGCTTCATCCACGAGGTCGAGCGTCTGCTCGCCAACGAGTTGCGCGCCTACCTGGGCTGCCCCGAGGTCGAGACCCGCGTGATCAGCGGCCAGATGGCCAACACGGCCGTGTTCAGCGCCCTGGTCGACTACCTCAACCGCGCCGACCGCAGGGCGGAGCCGCGCCGCATCGGCAAGGTCATGAACAACCACATCGCCAAGGGCGGCCACCTGAGCGCCCAACCCATGGGCGCCCTGCGCGACTACGTGGCCCGCGACCCGCGCACCGAGATGCCGGCTGTGGTGGACATCCCGGTGCTGGCCGAGAACCCGTACAAGGCGGACGTGCCGGCGCTCCTCGATCTTATTGAGCAGGAGCGCCCGGAGCTCATCATCCTCGGCAAGAGCATGGTGCTGCACCCGGAGCCGGTCTACGAGATCCGCACCTTCCTCGATGCCTCCGGCATCGACGCCGTCCTCATGTACGACATGGCGCACGTTCTCGGCCTCATCGGCCCGTACTTTCAGCAGCCGTTCAGTGAAGGCGCCGACATCGTCACGGGCTCGACCCACAAGACGTTCTTCGGCACCCAGCGCGGCCTGATCGGCGGGCGCTGGCAGGAACCGGAGGAGAAGTGGGACCTCTGGGAGGCCATCGAACGGCGCGCTTTCCCCGGCTCGGTGAGCAACCACCATCTCGGCACCCTGATGGGCCTCCTCATGGCGGCTTTCGAGATGAATCACTTCAAGGATGCTTACCAGCAGGCCGTGATCCGCAATGCTAAGGCCTTCGCAGTCGCGCTCAAGGAGGCTGGGCTGCACGTGGCCGGCGACCCGGCCGTTGACTACACCGAGACTCATCAGGTCATCGTCAACGTCGGCTACGGCCGCGGCGCGGAGCTCGCGGGTCGTCTGGAGGACAGCAACATCATCTGCAACTACCAGGCGGCGCCGGACGAAGAGGGTTTCACCGCGTCCGGCGCCCTTCGCCTCGGAGTCGGCGAGATGACACGCTTCGGCATGGAGCCTGCGGACTTCGCCGAGGTGGCCGTGCTGCTGGCGGCGGTCGTCAATGACGACGCCACCGTGTCGGCCGACGTAAGCAGGCTGCGCTCGCGATTCACGGAGCTCAAGTACTGCTTCGAGGGCCTCGACTTCGACCCGCTCGTGCAGCGGCTGCACGAGCTGATCTGACGTGCCGGCCAGCGTACACCACGAAAGGAGCGGCACCATGACCGTCGCCTTCGGCCCCCGCCGCGCTACGTATCTCGACATCACCACGACACCGGAGACTGCGCCTTTGTCGGCAGACGAGGTCGGGAACCTCGAGACCTTCGACATGCTCTATCGCTCGCTCTGCGCCTTGATGTACAACTACGTGCCGACGTCCGGTCATCCCGGCGGGTCCGTCTCTTCGGGACGCATCGTCGCGGGGCTCCTGCTCGACGCGATGGACTATGACCTGAGCGACCCCGACCGGCAGGACGCCGACCTCGTCTCGTACGCGGCGGGCCACAAGGCGATGGGCCTGTACGCGATGTGGGCGCTCCGCGACGAGGTGGCACGGGTGGGCGACCCGGCGCTGCTGCCCGCAAGCGACAAGCAGCGCCTCCGCCTCGAAGACCTGCTCGGCTTCCGCCGGAACCCCATCACGCGCACCCCCCTCTTCCGGCGATTCGGCGCCAGGGCGCTCGATGGGCACCCCACGCCGGCGACACCGTTCGTGCGCCTGTCCACGGGCGCCTCGGGCGTCGGCGTGGCCAGCTCTATCGGCCTCGCCCTGGGCGCGCGCGACTACTTCGGTGCCGACGCGCCGCGGGTGCACGTCCTCGAGGGCGAGGGCGGCCTGACGCCGGGCCGCGTGGCTGAAGTCCTCGCCGCGGCCGGCACTGCGTCCCTCAGCAACCTGGTCATGCACATCGACTGGAACCAGGCATCGATCGACAGCGACCACGTGTGTCGAGACTCTGAGGGGCCCGGCGACTATGTGCAGTGGGACCCGCGGGAGCTGTTCTATCTGCACGACTGGAACGTCATCGACGTGCCCGACGGCCACGACCTCCAGCAAGTCGTGGCGGCGCAGCGCCACGCGCTCGGGCTCGAGACCGGGCAGCCCACGGCGATCGTCTACCACACCCAGAAGGGCTGGCGCTACGGCGTGGAGGGGAAGGCCTCGCACGGCGCCGGCCACAAGCTTTGCGCGGACGGTTTCTACGAAGCCCTGGCAGAGCTCACTGGCGACGCCCCTGATCTGCCCACCTGCGAGCCCGGTGACCAGCGCTGCCAGGGCCAAGGCGGCGACGAGATCCGCGAAGAGTGCTTCTGGGCGGCGCTCCAGACCGTGCGTGGTCATGTGGAGCGACGTGCCGCCATGGCCACGGCGCTGGCCGCCCGCTGGCGGGCGGCGCGTGAGCGCCTCGACGGACGCGCCCGCAAGCCAAGAGAGGGCGCACCTGACGTTGCCGCAGCCTACGAGTCGGCCGGACGGGAGGCCGCGCGCACTCCCGACGAACTGCGCCTCGTAGGCGGCTCGTCGACCACGCTCCGCCAACAGCTGGCGCGGTCGCTGCACTACCTCAACCGCGCCTCCGGCGGCGCCTTCCTGACCGCGTCCGCCGACCTGTATGGCTCCACCAGCGTGAACACGATCGCCGAAGGCTTCCCGACCGGCTTCTGGAACGCGGCGTCCAACCCCGGCGCCCGTCTGCTCTCGACGGGCGGCATCTGCGAAGACGGCATGTCGGGCATCCTTTCGGGGCTGACCGCCTTCGGTCATCACGTCGGTGTGGGTTCCTCGTACGGCGCCTTCTTGGCGCCGCTGGGGCAGATCGCTGCGCGCCTGCACGCCATCGGCGCCCAGGCGCGCGAGTCCGTGTCGGGCGATGCCTACAGGCCGATGGTCCTCGTGTGCGGGCATACTGGTCTGAAGACCGGCGAGGACGGCCCGACGCACGCCGACCCGCAGGCCCTGCAGATCCTGCAGGAGAGCTTCCCCAAGGGCACGGCGATCTCTCTGACGCCTTGGGATCCCCAGGAGATCTGGACGCTGACCGCGACGGCGCTGGCGCAGCGGCCGGCCGTCCTCTCAGCCTTCGTCACGCGTCCCACCGAGCCCGTGCTCGACCGCGAGGCCCTGGGGCTGACGCCACCGGAGGCCGCCGCCACCGGACTGTACGTCTTGCGGCAGCCGCAGGGAGAGCCAGATGTCGTCGTCGTCGTCCAAGAGAGCGCCGTCGCCTACGCCTTCGTCCAGGAGGCGCTGCCGCTGCTGGCCCGAGAGGGGATCGACGCGCTGGTCTACTACGTCGCCAGCGCCGAGCTCTTCGATCTCCTGCCCGAGGCCGAGCAGCACCGTCTCTTCGGCGACGAACACGCTCATGTGGCGATCGGCATCACCGGCTTCACGTTGCCCACCATGTACCGTTGGGTGCGCTCCGAGCAGGGTCTGGCCGCATCGCTCCATCCCTTCCGCAACGGACACTTCCTGGGCAGCGGACAGGGCGACGTGGTCCTGCGCGAGGCCGGGCTCGACGGCGCCGGCCAATGCGCGGCGATCAAGAACTACGTTGCGGCCCGCGCTCGTGCCTCTCGCGGCTGACGCACCGGCTTTCCTGCGCGCGCTGTTCGCCGCGGCGATAGCGGCGGCGGACCCGGCCCGGCACCTCCCGGGCCGCCTGCCGCCGCCCTCCGGCCGCACGGTCGTCGTCGGGGCCGGCAAGGCCGCGGCCAGCATGGCCGCGGCCATCGAGCGTGAGTGGCGCGGCCCGCTTGAGGGCCTGGTGGTCACGCGCTACGGCCACGGCCTGCCCTGCCAGCACATCGAGGTCGTGGAGGCCGCGCACCCCGTGCCGGATGCGGCCGGCCATGCCGCGGCCGGCCGCATCCTCGAGCTGGCACACGGCCTCTCCGCCGACGACCTGCTGATCTGCCTGATCTCCGGCGGGGGCTCGGCGCTCCTCGCCCTGCCGGCCCCAGGCGTCACACTCGAGGACAAGCAGGCCGTGAGCAAGGCGCTGCTGCGCTGCGGCGCGACCATCGCCGAGATGAACTGCGTGCGCAAGCACCTCTCGGCCATCAAAGGGGGCCGCCTCGCGGCCGCCGCTGCACCGGCGAAGGTCGTAACACTCACCATTTCCGACGTACCCGGTGACGACCCGGCCGTGATCGCCTCCGGGCCCACGGTGCCGGACGTCACAACCTTCGCCGACGCGCTGGCCATCCTCGCCAAGTACGGCATCACCGAACCCGTCAGCGTCTTGCAGCATCTGCGCGCCGCCGCCGACGAGACCCCGAAACCGGGCGACCCGCGCCTGGCCGGCTGCGAAACCCACCTCGTGGCCGCGCCGCAGATGGCGCTCGAAGCCGCCGCGCAGGTTGCACGCGAGGCCGGCGTCACACCGGTGATCCTGGGCAACGCCATCGAAGGCGAGTCGCGCGAGGTCGCCCTGGTCCACGCCGGCATCGCCCGGCAGGTGATCCTCCACGGGCAACCCGCGCCTGCGCCCTGCGTGATCCTGAGCGGCGGCGAAACCACGGTCACGGTGCGCGGCAAGGGTCGCGGCGGACGCAACGCCGAGTTCCTGATCGCGCTGGGCGTGGCCCTCAACGGCCTGCCGCGGGTGTATGCGCTGGCCGGCGACACCGACGGCATCGACGGCACCGAAGACAACGCCGGCGCGCTGCTGGCGCCGGATTCGCTCGCAAGAGCCGCCGCCCTCGGTGTGGACGCCAAAAAGCACCTCGCCGATAATGACGGTTACAGCTTCTTCTCCGCGTTGGGCAGCCTGGTGATCACCGGCCCGACACTCACCAACGTGAACGATTTTCGGGCGGTGCTGATCACCGCTCAGGAGTAACCGCTTTGGGCAAGCCTGAATCGATCGACGCATTGCTGCCGCCGCTGGCCGGCAAGGCCGAACTGGTGCGCCGCCTCGCGGCCGTGCTGCCGCCCGAATGCCTGTTCGATGCCACCGAAGACATGACGCCCTACGAGTGCGACGGCCTGTCGGCGTGGCGCACGGTACCCCTGGTGGTGGCGCTCCCACAGAACGAGGCGCAGGTCGCCGCCGTGATGAAGATCTGCAACGAGGTTCGGGTGCCGATCGTGCCGCGCGGCGCGGGCACCGGCTTGTCCGGCGGCGCGCAACCGCATTCGGGCGGCGTGACACTGGGCCTGTCCAAGATGAAATCCATCCTCGCGCTCGATCCGGTGGCGCGCACGGCGCGGGTGCAGCCCGGCGTGCGCAATCTCGCCATCTCCGAAGCCGCGGCCCGCCACGGCCTCTACTACGCGCCCGATCCGTCGTCGCAGATCGCCTGCTCCATCGGCGGCAACGTCGCCGAGAATTCCGGCGGGGTGCATTGCCTCAAGTACGGCCTCACCGTCCACAACCTGCTCGCCCTGCGTCTGGTCACCATCGAAGGCGAGATTCTCGAACTCGGTGGCGAAGGCCTCGATGCCGCCGGTTACGACCTGATGGCGCTGATCACCGGATCCGAAGGCCTGCTCGGCATCGTCACCGAGATCACCGTCAAGCTGCTGCCCAAGCCGCAGCTCGCCCGCGTGGTGATGGCGGCGTTCGACTCGCTCGAAAGAGCTGGCGAAGCGGTGGCAAACATCATCGCGGCCGGCATCATTCCGGCTGGTCTCGAAATGATGGACCAGCTCGCGACCGGCGCAGTCGAGCAGTTCGTCCATGCCGGCTATCCGCTCGATGCCGCCGCCGTGATCCTGTGCGAATCCGACGGCACGCCGGAAGAAGTGGCGGCCGAGATCGAGCACATGTCGCAGGTGCTGCGCGACAGCGGCGCCACCGAATGCCGCCTGTCACGCGACGATGCCGAGCGATTGCTGTTCTGGTCGGGCCGCAAGGCCGCCTTCCCCGCGGTGGGCCGGCTGATGCCCGACTACTACTGCATGGACGGCACCATCCCGAAGCGCCGCCTGGGCGAGGTGCTCAAGGGCATCGCCGCGCTGTCGCAGCAGTTCGATCTCAAGTGCCCCAACGTGTTCCACGCCGGTGACGGCAACCTGCATCCGCTCATCATGTTCGACGCCAACGTGCCCGGCCAGCAGGAACGCGCCGAGGAATTCGGCGCCCGCATCCTCGAGCTGTGCGTGGAGGTCGGCGGCACCATCACCGGCGAGCACGGCGTGGGCATCGAAAAGATCAACCAGATGTGCGTGCAGTTCGGCACCGCCGAGATCGAAACCTTCCACGCGGTGAAGCACGCGTTCGATCCGGTGGGCCTGCTCAATCCGGGCAAAGCCATCCCGACGCTGCAGCGTTGCGCGGAGTACGGTGCAATGCATGTCAGTCGCGGCAAGGAGGCGTTTTCCGATCTGCCGCGGTTCTAGCGGGCTCGCGTCGCACCGCACTTCTCACCCACCGCGCCCGCACCACATCCCTCCTCTGCTACCGACTCGATGCATCGGCGCCGGCACATTCCGCAACATCCATGATCGAACAGTTCGCTGACACCATCCGCCGCGCGGTCTCCGACCGGCGCACCCTGCGCATCCGCGGCGGCGGCACCAAGGATTTCTACGGTGTCGCCCTCGACGGCGACGTGATCGATACGCGCGCGCACGCCGGCGTGATCGACTACGAACCGTCCGAACTGGTGGTCACCGCGCGGGCGGGCACCAGCCTCGCCGATCTTGAAACGGTTCTCGCGGACAAGGGTCAGATGCTGGCCTTCGAGCCGCCGCGCCTGGGCCCTGACAGCACCATCGGCGGCGTGATCAGCGCGGGGTTCTCAGGCCCCCGCCGCGCGACCTCCGGCTCGGCGCGCGACTACGTGCTCGGCGTGAAGGTCATGAACGGCGACGGCGCCGAACTGCGCTTCGGCGGGCAGGTGATGAAGAACGTGGCCGGCTACGACATGTCGCGCCTGATGGCCGGCGCCTGCGGCACGCTCGGGCTGCTGACCGAGGTGTCGCTCAAGGTGCTGCCGGTGCCGCGCACCGAACTCACCGTGCGCCTGGAATTGCCCGAGGCCGACGCCATCGCCACCATGAACCGGTTGGCCGGCACCCCGCTGCCGATCTCGGCCACCTGTCACCACGACGATGTGCTGAGCGTGCGGTTGTCCGGTGCCGAACCGGCGGTCGCCGCCGCGCGTGCCTCGATCGGCGGCGAGATCGTGGCCGACGGTGCCGCCTTCTGGGAATCGGTACGCAACCAGCGGCACAGTCATTTCGTCCGGCATACCACGCTGTGGCGGCTGTCGGTGCGCAGCACCGTGCTGCCGATCGACCTGGGGCCGACCCTGATCGAATGGGGCGGCGCATTGCGCTGGATCGCCGGCAACGCCGACCCCGAAAAAATCCATGAGGCTGCAACGGCCGCCGGCGGCCACGCCACGCTCTACCGCGGCGGCAACAAGACTTGCGGCATCCAGCGCCTGGCGCCCGGTATGCTGGCGTTGCAGCAGCGTCTCAAGCAGGCGCTCGATCCCCACGGCGTGTTCGGCGCGCGGCGCCTGCATCCGACGTTCTGACCCTTCGCCCCCCGTCACCGATTCGATGCAGACCAATCTCGCCGATTTCATCAAGGACACGCCCGAAGGCCGCGAGGCCGAGCGCATCCTGCGCACCTGCGTGCACTGCGGCTTCTGTCTCGCCACCTGCCCCACCTACCAGTTGCTGGGCGACGAGCTCGACAGCCCGCGCGGGCGCATCTATCTCATCAAGCAGGTGGTCGAGGGCACGCCGGCCACCGCCAAGACCCAGTTGCATCTCGACCGCTGCCTCACCTGCCGCTCGTGCGAGACCACGTGTCCGTCGGGGGTCGAATACGGCAAGCTCATCGACATCGGCCGCAAGGTGGTCGAAGACCAGGTGGGTCGCGGCACCATCGACGGTCTCAAGCGCAAGGTGCTCAATGCAGGCCTGCCGCGGCCATCGCTGTTCGGCACCGGCCTCGCGATCGGTCGTGCCGTGGGTGGGCTCCTGCCCGCCACCCTGAAGAAAAAGATACCCGCCGTGCAATCGTCGGTCACGCCATGGCCGGCGGCGCGCCACACTCGACGCATGGTGGTGCTCGACGGCTGCGTGCAACCCACGCTGGCGCCGAACATCAATCCGGCGGCGGCGCGCGTGCTCGACCGCATCGGCATCTCGCTGGTCAAGGCCGAGCGGGCTGGCTGCTGTGGCGCCGTGTCGTTCCATCTCAACTTCCAGGAGGAAGGCCGCGATTACATGCGGCGCAACGTCACTGCATGGCTACCGCTGCTCGACGGCGGCGCCGAAGCGATCGTGATGACCGCGAGCGGCTGTGGCGTGACCGTGAAGGAATACGGGCACCACCTCGAGAACGATGCGGCCTGGGCCGCAAAGGCAAAGCAGGTGTCCCGCGCCACCAGGGATCTCTCGGAACTGCTCGCCGCCGAGACCGACAGTCTCGTGCCCCTGCTCGAACGCGCTGCCAGCGGCAAGCCGCGGCGCCCTCTCGCCTACCACTCGCCCTGCACGCTCCAGCACGGGCAGCAATTGCGCGGGCATGCCGAGACGCTGCTCAAGGCCGCAGGCTTCGACCTGACCTATGTGCCCGATTCACATCTGTGCTGCGGCTCGGCCGGCACCTATTCGCTGTTGCAGCCGGAACTGTCGCAACGGCTGCTGACCAACAAGCTCGAGGCGCTGCACTCGGGCGACCCCGTGGTCATCGCCACCGCCAACATCGGTTGCCTCACGCACCTGCAAGGCGGCACCGCCATGCCGGTCAAGCACTGGATCGAGCTGATCGACGAGGTACTTAGACATCCCTCTCCCCCCGGGAGAGGGACCGAGGGTGAGGGAAACTGAGCACTGTCGCCAAACAGTGTCGCCGCCTTCGTGCCTTGCCGCCAGGCAACTCCACAAATCAAGGCGCCTGGAAGCCCCCGGCGCGGTAGGTCAGCACCAGCGTGTCGCGATAACCGCCCGGCGCATCCGGCTGGATCGGCGTGGTCTCGTGGATCACGCGCGCATCGGCGAGCAGAACGGCAGTCCAAGGTTGCTCCATCACGAACCGGATGCCATGCGGGCCATCGGCGTCGAACACCCGGGTCTCGCCGCCGCGCACCGCGTGCCGGTCGACCAGGATCACCGCCACGAAATCCACGCCGTCGCGATGCGCGCCTTCAGGCGTCGGGCGCCCCACACCGGATGCGGTGTCGATCCGGAACTGATGCGCCTCGATGAACCAGCGCGGCTGAGAGGACACCTGCGCGAACAGCTCGCCGAGCCGTACGATCAGCGCCTGCCAGCCGGCAGCCGCCGTCACAGTCGGCATCACCGGCTCGAACCAGCGCTTGATCCCGCCGTGCAGCGCGTTGTACGACGTGGGCTGCCAGTGCGCCCGGTGCGGCACCGGCTGCAGGCTCACGGCCGGGTCGCGCGCGTCGAGATCCTGAATGAAGCAGGCATGGCGCCGGAAGCGGTAGGCGCCGCCATCCCGCAGGTGCGAGTCGGGCGGCAGATCGTTCCAGCTCGGACGCAGCACATCGAGATCGGACCGGGAAACATCGGCAACCGTCGCCAGCGCAGCCGGCGCCAGCAACGCGAAGCCACGTTGGCGCAAGGCCTGAACGGGATCTGCGGTGAAACTCGAATCGGAGAAGGTCTGCATCGGCAACAGCCAGATCGGTCGGGAACCGGATGATGCCATCGCGGCCGTGACCGCGGCATGGGGACCACGGCATCACTCCGGGAAAATGTGTTCATGCAAGACTTCGCCGCGGCTCGCCGCGAAGGTTAGCCGCCACTGGGCGCGGCCTGGGCGTGAAGCCTAACGCCAAGTGCCTTGGCGACCTTGAGGACAGTAGCGAAGCTTGGATTGCCTTCGGCGCTGAGCGCGCGGTAGAGGCTCTCGCGGCTGAGACCAGCGTCTTTGGCTACCTGCGACATTCCTTTGGCTCGGGCAATGTCGCCCAAGGCGCGGGCAATGCCGGCCGCGTCCTCGGGTGCTTCTTCTAGCCATGCGTCCAAGTAGGCTGCCATCTCCGCCGGCGTGCGCAGATGCGCCGACATGTCGTAGACCGTGGTCTTCGTTTTCGTAGATTTCTTGGTGGCAACCTTGGTCATGAGGACTACTCCACGAAGTTTCGGTTGAGTTCCAGTGCCTTGGCGATGTCCTCGGCCTGCGTTGACTTGTCACCGCCGACAATCAGGAGGAGGAGTCTGTCCCCACGTTGCGAGTAGTGCACCCTGTAGCCGGGGCCCACATCGACCTCGAGTTCAAATACGCCCTCCGTCAGATTGCGATGCACGCCAGGATTGCCGTGGATCAGGCGATCAACTCGCATCAGCACTCGCGCTCGTCCGGCCTGGTCCTTCAGACCGTCGATCCAGTCGCGGTACTCCTCGGTCTCCTCGACTCACATTTGCCGATTGTAGCCCAGAGGCTACATCGATGCGACAACGGCATCACCTGGGGAAAATGTGTTCATGGGAGCGTCTTCCAGTAGTCCGGGTCTTTCGCTGCTCTGGCTTGATGCAAGGAACTGGATGAGTACAGCTTCGCGTAGCGTGCGTTTACCCGCTTGACCCTTGCGCGCAACTGGCGCTCCTTCTCCTCATTCCAGTCGGGCGGCGTCAATGGATCGCCCCGGGGCTGGGGCGATCAACCGGCGATGGACGGCGAGGTCATGGCTAGCCTCCTCAAGGTCTGATCCGTGGCGGGAACCGGCGGGGTTCCACTGACTACCCTCCTCTGGCCCATCATGGTCGCTCTGCGGTCCTGGACGCACCAGTCGCTGTCGCCGTCCAGGTTCGCGGCGCAAATTTGGGGCGTGGCGCATCGGCCCAGGCTGCGGTGCCGTCCCACATCGTGGAAGTTGATTGTCCGGCCGCCCGGCGGTTCGCTGTTTCGTTGTCCGCTCCCAGCGCATCACGACCAAACGTAGGGATGCGCTGTGTAGTCCGGATTGAGTGCGAACCTCACCGGGCACATCGGACACCCTCGATCCACCAAGCCAGAATTAAGCGACCGCGCGCGTGGTATCGCTCAAGTTCTCCCTGACTGAGTGGGAGTCGAGCACACTCGACGCCGTTATCGCACGCTCAGCCCACAGGCAGCCCACAGGCAGCCCGCACGTACAAATCAGGGACTCGACGATTTTGCGGTCGAAACGGCGATGCGGGTGGTACAACCCGCGCCGCTTGGTAACCGTTTGGTAAACCAACGGCGCGCCGCCTGATGATTGGCGCAAACCGTTGATTCATATGGCGTCCCCACGGGGATTCGAACCCCGGTTACCGCCGTGAAAGGGCGATGTCCTAGGCCTCTAGACGATGGGGACTTCGTCACTGCTGATGAACTGACACGTCCGGATCAGGTTGGTGGAGGTAAGCGGGATCGAACCGCTGACCTCTTGCATGCCATGCAAGCGCTCTCCCAGCTGAGCTATACCCCCCCGAACGAGGCGCGAATTATAGGTAGCGCGCCCCCTGGTGTAAACCCCGATCAGGTCGGAAGCCGCGCACGCTCGCGCCCGACGCGGATGCGGGTTTCCTCGCGACCGAGCAATTCGAGCACTGCGTCAATCGCCGGGGTATGCGCCTCGCCGGTGGTGATCACCCGCAGCGGCATGGCCAGCCGGGGCATCTTGGAGCCGTGGGCGACCACCACCTGCTTCATGGCGTCGGCGATGGCGGTACGGTTCCAGTCGATACTGCCGAACCGATCCATCAATGCATCGATCATCACACCCAGGCCGGGGCCGTAGTGCTGTTCCCGCAGCGCCTCCGAGGGCACGAGCGGGCGATAGAAATACACGGCGGCATCCGCGAGTTCGACCACGGTTCCCGCGCGCTCCTTGAGCAGGCGCACCACGCGCTCCAGGGGTGGCCCGGTGGAGGGATCGCAGCCGTCCTGCCGCAGGAATGGCTCGGCCAGCGCGGCGAGTCGCGAATCATCCGCCACCTTGAGGTACTGCGAGTTGATCCACCTCAGCTTCTCGGGGTCGAAGCGGGCCGGGCTGCGACTGATGTGGGCGAGGTCGAACCACTCGACAAATTGTGCGATCGAGAATACTTCTTCGTCGCCATGCGACCAGCCCAGGCGCGCGAAGTAGTTGCAGAAGGCCTCGGGCAGATAGCCCTCTTCCAGATACTGCATCACGCTCACCGCCCCGTGACGCTTCGACAGCCGTTCGCCGTCCTGCCCGAGGATCATCGGCACGTGGCCGAAACGCGGGACCTCGGCCCCCAGTGCGCGGTAGATGTTGATCTGCCGCGGCGTGTTGTTGACGTGGTCGTCGCCGCGGATCACGTGGGTCATGGCCATATCCCAGTCGTCGACCACGACGCCGAAGTTGTAGGTGGGCACGCCGTCGGCCCGCATGATCACGAGATCGTCGAGTTCGGCGTTGGCGAAGCTGATCTCGCCCTTCACCAGATCGTCCCACACCACCACGCCATCGTCCGGGTTGCGGAAGCGCACGATCGGCTGCACACCGGCCGGCGGCACCTTGCCCACGGCGTTCTCCGGCCGCCAGCGCCCGTCGTAGCGCGGCTTCTCACCGCGAGCGCGCTGCTGCTCGCGCATCTCGTCCAACTCTTCCTTCGAGGAATAGCAACGATAGGCCTTGCCATCACGCACCAGCTGGTCGCAGACCTCGCGATATCGATCCAGCCGCTGCATCTGATAGAACGGCCCTTCGTCATAGTCGAGCCCGAGCCACGTCATGGCATCGAGGATGGCCTGGGTCGATGCCACGGTCGACCGCTCGGTGTCGGTGTCCTCGATCCGCAGCACGAAGGTGCCGCCATGCCGCCGCGCGAAGGCCCAGGAGAACAAGGCGGTACGGGCGCCGCCGACATGCAGATAACCGGTGGGGCTGGGGGCAAAACGGGTGCGGATGACGGACATTGTTCGGGGCGGCAACACGGCTGGGGGCAAGAGCAGGATTGTAGCCGCCCACCCGACCAGTTTGACCCTGTCGTCGGCCTCGTGATCTAATTCGGGTTGCTTTTCTCGGGCGGTTAGCTCAGCGGTAGAGCACTGCCTTCACACGGCAGGGGTCACTGGTTCGATCCCAGTACCGCCCACCACCAGGCAAGGAACTGGAGCGAGCTTTCATCTCGTGTGCGGACACCCGTACGCGGAGGCGCTGTCCGGTTGCTTTGCTCGATTTCGCAGGATCGCTCTGGTTGAAGACCAGAAAAACAAATGGCCCGGAAATCTCCGGGCCGTTTGCATTTTCGAGACTGAAACGATCAGCTCTTGCGACGACGCGCCATGAAGCCGACACCAACAAGGCCAGAAACCGGGGCCGGCCAAAGCAGCCACCTCGGCAAGTTCATTGCCAAAGTTGCCGTTGATGTTGCCAGCGACTGCACCGGAACAGAATGTCCAGGCGAGCACCGAGGTCACCGCCGCCCTGCCGCTCGTCGCCGATCGACTACGCGAACCCTAAAGATGCCCGGTCAGCCGCCGTCAACCAAAGCGTAATGGAGGGCATACCCATGCGCATCACAAATCATCGCAGCACCGGATTTTCTCTCGTCGAACTGTTGGTCACCATCGTGGTGATCGGCGTTCTGGCCGCTGTCGCCTTCGGTTCCTACCAGAGCCACATCCGCAAGGGCCGTCGGGCCGATGCCCAGGCGTTTCTCATGGATCTGGTCCAGAGGCAGCAGCAGTACTTCACCGACAGCCGCGCCTACGCGACCGACGTGGCGACCCTCAACGACCCGTTGCCCGCCAGTCTGTCCAGCTTCTACACCGTTCAAGTTGCCACGGCGGCAACACCTCCAACATTCACGATCACGGCGACCGCCGTCGGGGCGCAGGTGTCCGATGGCGATCTGACCATAGACAGCTCGGGCGCCAAGACCCCCTCCAATCGGTGGTGACATCATGAAAAAACTCGAGGCACAGGCAGGATTCACGATGATCGAGACGATGATCGTCGTCGTCGTGGCATCGACACTCGCGGCGGTCGGGGTACCTTCACTGCGGCACCTCTCCGCGAGCCAGAATGTGCGAGCGGCGGCGGCGCGGCTGCAGTCGTCGTTAATGCTGACCCGCGCCGAAGCACTCAAGCGAAACGCGAACGTCTCGGTGTCCCCCGTCCTCACAGGCCAGTGGAATGCCGGCTGGAAGGTCGTGAATCCGGACAACGGCAACAATGTTTCCACCTACGGTGCGTTGTCCTCGGTCACCATCACCGGCCCGGGATCCGTCGTCTTCCGCGGTAGCGGACGAGTCAGCGACACGGCCGACGCCATGTTCAGGCTCACTTCTGTCGACTCGACCGAAATGCGTTGCGTCCAGATCACGCTCTCGGGCGTGCCCACGATCACAAGCTCCGGTTGTTGAATTCGGGTTTCGCATGAAGCACTTTCTCACCCCAGCATCGATGGCGAACCAGGCCGGGTTCAGCCTGCTCGAAGTGCTGATCACCATCGTCATCCTGGCTTTCGGCCTGCTCGGGCTTGCCGGCCTCCAGGCCAAGACGCAGAGTTACACCACCGAGTCCTTCCAGCGAGCGCAGGGGATCCTGCTGATCCAGGAGATGGCAAACCGCGTCAGCGCCAATCGCGCCAACGCCGCCAACTACGTGACGACCGCCCCCTTGGGCACCGGTGACTCGCAAGGAACCTCGTGCGCAGGGTTGAACGGTGTGCCCCAGGACCTCTGCGAATGGAGTCTTGAACTGAAGGGCACTTCCGAGCAGCAAGCCGGGTCCGGCGCCTCGATGGGCGCCATGCTCGGCGCCCGCGGTTGCATTGAGCAACTGGCGACCAATCCGACGGTGATCCGTATCTCCGTCGCCTGGCAAGGAATGGCCGAATTCCAGCCACCGAGTCTGGCCTGCGGCCAGAACCTGTACGGCCGGGATGGCTTTCGCCGGACCATCGCGAGCATCGTCGCGGTCGCGAACCTGGCCAATTGAGACATGAACACGCGAAACCTGGCCAGGCACGATCGGCCGCTACCGTCGCAGGTGGCAGGCCTTTCCCTCGTCGAAATGATGATCGGCATGACCCTGGGGCTGATGGTGATCGCGACCGTCACGGTGCTGTTCGTCAACAACAATCGCGTGCGGCGAGAAACCGAGAAGACCAGCGAACAGATCGAGAACGGGCGCTACGCGACCCAGTTGCTGCTCGAGGACCTTCGCCTGGCCGGCTACTACGGCGAATTCAATCCGGGTTCGCTACCCACCCCAGCCACGGTCCCCGATCCGTCAGCCACCGATGCGGTCAGCCTGGCTGCCGCAATGCCATTGCCGATCCAGGGCTACGACAACGGCACCAGCCTGCCCTCCGGCGTCTCCGCATTGCTGACGGATCGTCGCACCGGGTCCGATGTCCTTGTCCTGCGCCGTGCCAGCACGTGCGTCGCGGGCGGCACCGGATGTGATGCGTTCGACACTGGTGCAAATACCTATTTCCAGACGACGCTTTGTCGAACCCAGCTGAGTTCACTCACAGCCGCCACGCGATTCCTGATCGGCACCGACAGCAACCAGTTCATTTCGAGCAATCCGGCTGTCACTGGATCGGCCGCGCCGCCGACCTTCCTGGCGAAGAAAGACTGTGTGACACCTGCGGTCCAGAGGACCTTCATCGCGCGCATCTATTTCGTCGCGAACAACAATCAATCGGGAGACGCCATCCCGACCTTGAAGGTCGCAGAGCTTCGATCCGGGCAATTCACGATCGCCCCCCTCGTGGCGGGGATCGATCAATTGCAGATCGAATACGGCCTCGACACCAATGGCGACGGCGCGCCGGATTCATATGTGGCAAATCCCGCCACGGCGGCGGCCTGGCGGCAGGTGACGGCTGTCAAGGTTCACGCACTGGCGCGCAACAGCGCGACATCCGGTGGCTTCACGGACACCAGAACCTACGTTCTCGGCCTCAAGGCCGATGGCACCGACAACTCGTTCGGTCCATACGCTGACGCCTACAAGCGCCATGCGTACACCACGGTGACCCGCTTGAACAACGTCGCCGGAAGACTCGAATGAAAAGCACAGAACAGCTTTTGAGGCCCCCTTCCGCCCAGGCCGGGTTTGTCCTCATGTTCAGCCTGGTCATCCTGATGCTGATGACCTTGCTGGCCATCACGGCATTGCATCTTGGCACCGACCAGACGGTCATCGTGGCCAACAGTCAGCACAAGAACGAAGGCATCGACGCCGCGCAGTTGGCCATCGAGACCGTCGTCCATTCCGCCAACTTCACGATCAATCCCGCAGCCGCCATTCCCGCCGGCAATTGCAGCACAGGCGGTTCGAACAAGCTTTGTGTCGACAGCAACGGCGACGGGCAGAACGACTTCACGGTGTCATTGACGCCGCAACCCACCTGCGTCGTAGCAGTACCGATTCTGGTGAGCCAGCTCAACTTCACCAATGCGGAAGATCTCGCCTGCTCCGTGCAGACGCAACAGACGTTCGGTGTCGTTAATGCGAACACGAACGCCAACTCCCTCTGCGCAAACTCCACCTGGGAAATCAACGCACAGGCGGTGGACACCGCCACGAATACCACGGTATCGGTGGCCCAGGGCGCGTCTGTAAAAATCGCCGCCACCGATATGGCGTCGAACTGTCCGTGACCTCGCCGACCACGATCTGACATCCAGGAGAACACGATGAGCCTACCTTGCATCGAACGACGCAGCCTTGGACGATCCATGCACCACCTGGCGCTCCTGGCGGGCGCGATCGTGGCGCTTTCCGGTATGCCGGCGAGGTCGATGGACATCGACATCTTCAATGCCCAGAACACGGCGGGCGCCGCGCCCAATGTCCTGATCGTGCTCGACAACACCTCCAACTGGGCGCGCCAGAATCAACATTGGCCGGGCGGGATCCAGCAAGGCCAGGCGGAGGCCGACGCCATCAAGACCGTGATCCAGAGCCTCCCCGGGAGCATCAATATCGGCCTGCTCGAGTTCGTGACCGGCGGACCCGCCACCGACAACGGGGGCTATGTACGGTATGCAATCTCGCCGGTCGGCCAAACGCAAGGGACGGCGGCAGCAACCAACCGTGCAAACTTCTCGAGCACGCTGACGACGATCTTCAACAACGTCAATTCGCCGAACGAGAAGCGGAATTCCAACGCGGCGTACGGCAACCTGATGTATGACGCGTACAACTATTTTGCGGGGGCGAGGCCATTCGCCAACGGCGCTGACGTGGTCGCAAGCCTGGCGGATACGCGTGGCTACACGACAACGTTCTCACAATTCAAGTCGCCGCTCTCCGTCGACACGGGTTGCGCGAACAACTACATCATCTTCATCGGCAATCCGAATGCGAG
The DNA here is from genome assembly GCA_025350245.1 of Betaproteobacteria bacterium. Taxonomy (GTDB): domain Bacteria; phylum Pseudomonadota; class Gammaproteobacteria; order Burkholderiales. The sequence continues at coordinate 91,502 of JANXYG010000004.1, read as the reverse complement.
CGGCCCGGCCTCGGATGACAACGCCAACACCACGGCATTGGCCAGTCTAGGGGGCGCCACCAGCGAATTGAAGCTCCCCCAGTACATCCAGGGCACCCAGACGAATTCCACCAACCTGGGCTACTCGACGGCCTGCTACAGGACCGCCCCGTCCGGAACGCCGACGGACTATGCGTCGCAGTGTCCGAATGCGAGCTCGACCTACGACAGTTGCAGCTTCAGCGCCACCGATACCACCACGGTGAGCTGCCCCTCCGGTGCGCGCTACCAGGTCATCGGCAACAGCCTGGCGACGGTAACAACACCGACCGGCACTTTTGCCACGGATACGCAGCGCCTGAACGCCGACGAATGGGCACGCTTTCTCTATCAGAACGGCATCCCGGTTTCGGGGGTTCTCGGCCCAAGCTCGCAGACCGTCGCCACCTACACGATCGATGTCTACCACGATCAACCCAACGCCCTGCAAAGCGGGCTGCTGGCCAGCATGGCCCGCGCCGGTGGCGGCAAGTATTTCACGGCAACCAACGAGCAGGCGATCATCACTGCACTCCAGTCCATTTTCGGGGAAATCCTGGCGGTCAATTCGACCTTTGCCTCGGCTTCGCTGCCAATCTCCGCAACCAACCGCGCGCAAAACGATAATCAGGTCTACATCGGGATGTTCCGGCCGGACGCCACCGATCACCCGAGATGGTTCGGGAATCTCAAGCGTTACCAGTTCGGTGTATTCAACGGCTATACGGATCTTGCCGACGTCAATGGCAACCAGGCAGTGAGCTCGACCACGGGCTTCATCACGCCGTGCGCGACCAGCTGGTGGACCACCGATTCCGGAAGCTACTGGTATGACACCGCCAATAGTCAAAGCCGCATCTTCATCACGCAGGCCACGACGGCAGGTACCGCCTGGCAGACGGCCGGAGACGACACCAAATTCGCTAAAGGCTTGTGCGGCACGACCGGCACCTATTCCGACCTGCCGGACGGCCCCACGGTGGAAAAAGGCGGGGCCGCTGAAATGCTGCGGCAGCAGACCAGTCGCACGGTCAAGACCTTGTCGAGCAGCAATGCGCTGGTCGATTTCACGGCAGCCAACGTCACGGGCCTGTCCGTCAATTCCACCGTCAACAACAACATCCTGAACTTCATTCGCGGCCTGGATGTGACCGGCGAAGTGGCCGGTACACCCTCCGCCAGCGCACGACCCTCGATTCACGGGGACGTCGTTCACTCCCGCCCGTTGCCGGTCGACTACGGTGGCACCAATGGCGTCGTGATCTTCTACGGCGCAGGAGACGGTGCATACCGCGCTGTCGATGCGAACACCGGCCAAGAAAAATGGGCGTTCGTGGCGCCGGAGAGCTATGGTGCTTTCCAGCGTCTTCTCGACAATACGCCTTTGATCCAGACGCCATCACCGACCCCGCCCGGCGGAATATCGGTCGCCGGAACGACACCGAAGGATTTCTTTTTCGACGGGTCGACCGGCCTGTACCAGAATGCCGACAACTCCAGCATCTGGATCTATCCGGCAATGCGGCGAGGCGGACGGATGTTGTATGCGTTCGACGTGAGCACGCCGGCGAGCCCGCGCTTCAAGTGGAAGGTTGGTTGCCCCAGCCAACGCAGCGACGCCGGGTGCACCAGCAACATGTCCGGCATCGGACAAACCTGGTCGACCCCGAGCCCGGCATTCCTCACGGGTTACTCCAGTTCAGCCCCGGTGGTGATCGTGGGTGGTGGATACGACACCTGTGAGGATACCGACAGCGCGACATCGACCTGCTCGAGCCCCAAGGGAGCCGTGGTGTATGTCCTCGACGCGGGCAGCGGCACCGTCGTGAAGTCATTCTCGACGGATCGGAGTGTCGCCTCGGATGTGGCGTTGGTCGACATCAACCTCGACGGCACTGTAGATGCGGCATATGTGGCGGACACCGGCGGGAATCTGTACCGCATCGATTTCGCGGACCCGGCGAACAACTTCACCGCTCGCGGGCCGCTGTACTGGAGCATCACGAAGGTTGCCCATACGCACGGACAGGTGCGGAAGTTCCTCTTCGCACCGGCGGTCTTGCCGTACCGGGGCTCGGTTTACGTGGCAATCGGATCCGGCGATCGCGAACATCCACTGGCGGCGAGCTATCCCTACACCACGCCGGTCGTGAATCGATTCTATGTGTACCTCGACAGTCCGTCGCGGAACGATGACGTGGATCTCGACGGCGACAGGATGCTCAACTACTCGGACGCGACCCAGGTGAACTGCCAGACCGCAGGCGTTCTTCCTGGTGCTGGCAACTACGGTTGGTACATGGACCTGACAGCCAACGGAACCGGCGAACAGACCGTGACCTCCGCGTTGATCATCGGCGGAATGACCACGTTCAGCACGAATCGACCGCTCCCCAATTCCGCGGCATGCTCGACCGCATTGGGCGAGGCGAGGGGCTATTTCGTCAATCTGCTCAACGGATCGGGATCGATCGGTGTGGCGGCCACATGTGGAGGGGCAAGGTCAGGCATATTCGTCGGCGGAGGCCTGCCGCCGACGCCAGTGGCCGGGACCGTCACCGTCAATGGAAAACCCAAGACGGTGCTGGTGGGCGCCATACAGCGCGGCGCCAACACGGCAAGCTCTCCCCTGTCGGGACAGGAGGTGCGCCCTCCCATCTCGAGCAAGCGCTCCCGGATCTACTGGCGTACCCCGTCGGACACACGCTAATCTTCGACGCTCCGTCGGTTCGGTTGCCATACGGTACACAGGACGTCGGTAATCTCGACCGTCCGCCTCTCGGTTTACGGTCTCTGAACCTGACTACGACTGGCGCGCCAAGTGGCATGTGCAGTTGCCCCAGCGGTAAAGATGCGCCCGATGCAGCATGTCCTTGACCGACGCGATGCCGCCGCCGATCACGATTTCGCCGGGGGTGCGACCGAATATCCCGATGCTGGTTGGCGCATCGCGCGGCTCGCGCGCCCACATCCACGCATCGAGCACGCCCCGGGAATGCTCGCCGTGGGCTTGCCCGCCAACTGCTGCGCCACCTTGATCAACCGCCGGTCCCCCACTCGGCGCTGCGCACCGGGTCCATCGCCTGGTTGACCAGGGCCACGACGTGCTAGCGGTCATAGCTGATCAGGGCGTTGGGCAGAGATTCGGTGACGCCCTTGGCAAACGCCGCACCCGGTCGTGGATCGCTTGATCGCTGGCCCCGCAGCCCGGGCAACTCAGGCGCTTGGCTTGGCTGGCCACCTTGAAGCCGGTCCGGTGCTTGGCCGACATTGAGACCCACCTTCTGAACCGGCCTGCCCACAAGCTCCACCGGACATCATGACCACAATTATCAACCTAACGTCAAATTCCACACGGGACGACGAGGAGCCGCATTCCACCACGCGGATTTATCGAGCCAATCCCGCTCCTTTCGGCTACCATAATAGCGGGTGCTTCATTGCCCTTATGCTTCATTGCCCTTATCTTCCACAATCACACGACACCTCTAATGGCCAAGACCTTTCAGCAAATCCAGAAGCAGATCGAAGCACTAACCCGCGAAGCCCACAATCTTCGGAAGAAAGAGATCGCCGACGTCGTCGCCCGCATCAAGGAGGCGATCGCCGTCTACGGGCTCACGGCCCAGGATCTCGGCCTGGCTGGCACACGCGGCCGTCCGCCGAAAGTGAAGGCTGCGGCACCCGCCCCGACAGCGACAGCGACAGCGAAAAAGACCCGCAAGGTAAAGATCAAGTATCGCGACAACGCCGGCAACACCTGGACGGGCCGCGGCTCGCGTCCCCGGTGGCTGCGCGATGCGATCGACGGCGGCACGAGCATCGAAAGCTATCTGGTCTGACGGCTCGGGCCCGACCACCCGGGCGGGCATCGTCCCCGGGTGGTCGGTATCTCTCTTCTGTCGATCGACCCCGGGGGCGCCGGGCTCATCTCAGGTACACCGACTCGAACCGCGCCAGCGCCTGACCGTCCGCCAGAACGGTCAACTGCTCGCCATCGATGCGATAGCCGGTGGTTGCGCCGATCACCTTCAGCACCTTGCGTTCGAGGTCCATCAGCGGTGGCATGCAGGCCATCATGGTGCCGGCCATCTGCGAGAACCGCAGCTCGGCGCCCTCCTGCTGGAAGCTCCCCATCCATTGATGGCACCCACTGAAACCGATCACCCAGGTGTCCTGGCTCGCCAGCGTCATACGCACTTCCGGCGCTGGCCCTCCACCATGGTCACCTTTTCGCCGTCGATCTCGATCAGCTTCCAGTAGGTATCTTTTGGGTTGGCGGTAGAACGGGTCTCTTGATCCGCCGTCGCCCCGACCATTGCATCCGGGTTCGATTCAGGGCTAGCCGCCGCCGTGCCCGCTCTCACGGCATCCAGACGCAAGTCGGCCTGGTACGCCCCCCGGGGGGGGTAAGCACCGGATAGCGGCGCGTGGTGGTGAAGCGCAGCTCTCCGCCCACGGTGATGGTCGCCCGCAACGCATAGCGGCCATTCGGGTCAATGGCAGTGCCCGGCACCTTCAGCGAATACGCGATGGGGACTTGCCGACCACCGAAAGTTTCGGTGGTCTCGGCTTCGGCACCGTCGGGGCATCGCTGGTTCTCGGGACGATGCTGGCCGGATTGATTGTTCATACGAGTGTTGCGGCAACGCGGGCGCCTCGGTAGCCCGCCGGAGAACCTTTCGAAAAGGAACGTCATCTTGTCCACGCTTACCACCGCTTCCGGCATCCCCGTCCCCGACAACCAGAACTCGATCACCGCCGGCGCGCGCGGGCCGGTCTTGCTGCAGGATTTCCACCTCATCGAGAAGCTGCAGCACTTCAACCGCGAGCGCATTCCCGAGCGCGTGGTACACGCCAAGGGGTCGGGCGCTCACGGCACCTTCACCGTCACGCACGACATCAGAAGTACACCAAGGCCAAGCTGTTCGCGGCCATCGGCAAGACCACCGAGACCTTCGTGCGCTTCTCTACGGTAGGCGGCGAACGCGGCAGCGCCGATACCGAGCGCGATCCGCGCGGCTTCGCCATCCGCTTCTACACCGAGGAAGGCAACTGGGACCTCGTCGGCAACAACACACCGATGTTCTTCATCAAGGATCCGATCAAGTTTCCGGACTTCGTGCACACGCAGAAGCGCGATCCGCAAACCAACCTAAAATCGCCGGCGATGATGTGGGACTTCTGGAGCCGAGCGCCGGAAAGCCTGCATCAGGTGACGATGCTGTTCTCAGACCGCGGCACACCCGACGGCTATCGCCACATGGACGGCTTCGGCAGCCACACCTTCAGCCTCATCGACGCCGGTGGCGAACGCGCATGGGTGAAGTGGCACCTGAAGACACAGCAGGGCATCAGGAATCTCCCCGCCGCCGAAGCCGTTCGCCTCGCGGGCGCCGACCCCGACCATGCGCAGCGCGACCTGTTCGGCGCCATCGCCCGCGGCGACTTTCCGCGCTGGAACGTATTGATCCAGATCGCGACCGATGCCGGAACCGTCGACCTACGCGCTGTTCGCTGCCGGCCTGATCGGCATCGGCGCGCTGGCGCGGCGCCGCAAAGCCTGACGCTGCGGACAGCAGTAAACCAAAAACGGGCCTCACGAGGGTCCGTTTTCTTTGGAGCGGAGCGAAGAGTGCTTTGTGAGTGAAGGGGCAGCGCCCACAGGGGGAAAGACGCAGCGCAGCCCGGGGGGGTAACTCTCTAGCCGAAGCAGGCTCTGACTACGCCACCCTCGACGCGCAGGGCGGCGCCGTTGGTGGCCGAAGCCAGCGGACTACATACATAGGCCACCATGCTGGCGACCTCGTCGACGGTTGCGTAGCGCTTCAACAACGAACTCGGGCGCACTTTCTCGAAGAATTCCTTCTCCACTTCGGCCAGTGGCTTGCCCGGCGCGCGCTTTGCGATTGCCGCCTTGTTGCCGTCGGAATAGGTGGGGCCGGGCAGCACCGCGTTCACCGTGACACCCGTGCCAGCACAGGTTTCGGCGAGTCCGCGCGATACGGCGAGCTGCGCCGTCTTGGTCATGCCGTAGTGAATCATGTCGGGCGGGATCTGGATACCGCTCTCGCTGCTGATGAACACGATGCGGCCCCAGTTGCGCTGCTTCATCCCGGCCAGGTAGGCGCGCGACAGCCGCACACCGCTCATCACGTTGACATCGAAGTAGCGCTGCCAGTCGTCGTCGCCGATCTGCTCGAATACCTTGCGCTCGAAGATGCCCAGGTTGTTCACCAGCACATCGACCGTGGGAAATCGATCGACCATTTCCGCCGTGACGCTGGCCACGGAAAGGTCGCCCACGAACGCCTGCACCTCCGCGCCGGGTGCGGCCCCGAGAATATTCGCCACACCCTCCGCGACCGCATCGGGTGAACGCCCGTTGATGATGACCCGGCAGCCTTCCACCGCCAGGGTCCTGGCGATGGCCAGGCCGATGCCTTTGCTGGAGCCGGAAACGAGGGCGAGTTTGTCCGCAAGCTTGAGATCCATAGGGGGTTCTCCGAAGAATGAGGCCGTCGACAACCCGATGCACGGCGCTGGCGTCACCGCGACGCCACGCATGCGCATCGCCGGGCAGGAACGGAGCATACCGCCTGCCCGGCGAAGAGGCCTCGGCCCCCTGGTCGCCAATGTTGTCGACCATGAACGATCGTCGCCACCGCCTCCCGCCATCGAGCGAAACATCGCGGTCACTCTCGACTGAGAGGCCGAGCGACGGCGATAGTCCGAGCCGCAGACACATCGCCGTCAGGTCATCGGCCATGGCCTGATCGGCGGTGAACCGGATCACGGCATCGAACACGACATCGAGCAATCGTTCCGCCGCACCCCGGTCGCTGTCGACGGCCAACCCATATAGTCGATCGTCGCCGAACAGGTCGCCCGACAAGGCTGTCGCCTCGGTCACCCCGTCCGTGTAGAGCAGCAGCGAATCGCCTGCTTCGAATCGGATGTCGAAGGCTTCGAAGGCGTGATCGGGCACCACACCCACGATCGGATTGCGCCGGGCGTCGAGGAGCGACGGCATGTGGCCCGACCGCAGCAGCAGGGGCGGCAGATGGCCGGCATTGAGGCACGACAAGCGCCCGGACGATACTTCCAGCACGCCGCACCACAGGCTCACGAACAACTCACCCTGCAGATCGTCGAACAGGGTGCGGTTCACGCTGGCGATGATCGACCCGAGCGAGGTCGCGACCGAACCGGTGGCGGCGTTGGCGATCGCCTGCACCTCGGTTCGCAGCAGCGTGAGCGTCCTGACCATGAACAGCGCGGCCGGCATTCCCTTGCCGCAGACATCGCCGATCACCAGGAACAGGTGATCGGGATCGACGAAGAACGCATCGAACAGGTCGCCACCGACGGCAGCGGCAGTACATGGTTCAGGAACGCCTCGGCCTCGATCAACAGGGATGCGGCAGTCCCCGCGAGCGGTCACCAAGGGCCGACACCGGGCTCGCATCGACCACGGACATCTCGCCGACGCATTCGCCGGTGCCGATGACGAGCGCCTCGTCGGCGCTGTCGGTGTCGAGGTGGATCGACAATGCGCCTTCGAGCACCACCGCCACGTGCCGGTTGGTGTCGCCGGGACGCAGCAGGACTTCGCCATCTCGTGCGCCGTGCGCACGCTGCCCTGCGCCGCGATCGCTTCGAGCTGGTCCATGGGGAGATCGCGAAACAGATCGCAGCGCGACATGGCGCGGATCAGGGATGTTGCCGCATCTGCCCCGACCTCGCCGGGCGGGCTCGTGGCGGGGGCGCGCGGCCGGGCGCGCAGGACCGCGAACTCGACGATGTTGTGCGGTCCATCGCGGCGGTAGCTCACGCTATCGCAGAATTCGCGCACCAGACGCAGACCGGCACCGCCCGGTTCAGCCTCGGCCAGGCACCGGGGCAATGCGGCCGTCTCGGCCGCGAACGGTTCGAATGGCGCGCCGTCGTCCGCAAGACGTACCGACACGGCTTCGGGATCGAGCACGATGTCGACTTCGATGCGATGCGCCGCCGGCATGGGCATGGGCCACGGTATTGCTGACGAGCTCGGTCAGGCACAGGTCGAGCCGAAACTCGGTGTCGTGGGACAGTCGTTCGTCTTGGGCGAGGGCGCGCAGCCACGCACTCGCCGCAAGCACGGCGTCGGCGTCGCTCGCAAGGACCAGACGGCGCACGGCGCGGCGCCGTCAGCCGTTCAGCAGCGCTGCTTCCGCCAGGCCGACGGTCGCGAAGGTGGGAATGAGTTGATCCACGCCGGCGGTCTCGATCACCGTGCGCACCAGCGGATCGGCCCCCGCCAACACCAGCTTGCCGCCGCACTGGCCCTGCGCGCGGGCACTGACCAGCAATGTGCGGATACCGATCGACGCGAGAAATCTGACCGCGGCGAGGTTCACGACGATGAGAGCGCGCCGGGTGGTGGTCTCCAACGTGTACGTGCTTTCGAGATCACGGGCGCCCTCGAGGTCGAGGCGTCCGGCAAGACTGACGATGGTGATGCCGTTCTCGGCGCGGGTGATGTCGACTCGCCTGGTTTTCTTGCCGGTTATTTTCGATCGAATGCGCCTGAATATGCCAAAGTTGCGGCCGTCCATCTATCGCAAGCCTGGAGCAGCATGCACAAAGTGACGGACGACGGTCCTGCCACCGCCCTCGAGTTGTCTCAGGTATCGCATGTTCACGCCAACGGCGTTCGCGCCCTCGACACCGTCGACCTTCTGGTCCGGCGCGCCGAGTTCCTGACCTTCATCGGGCCGTCGGGCTGCGGGAAGAGCACCCTGCTACGCATCGCGGCCGGGCTGGTCGCGCCCAGCCAGGGCGCCGTGCGGCGCGCCGACGAAGACGCCACGGCGTTCGTATTCCAGTCCGCGACGCTCATGCCCTGGGCCAGGGTGGCAAAAAATGTGGCGTTGCCGCTCGAACTCGCCGGCGCGCCCGCAACCGACCGGGAGGCGCGCGTCGCGGAAGCACTGGCGAGAGTCGGGCTGTCGGACTTTGCGCAGGCGTTGCCGCGTGAACTGTCGGGCGGCATGCAGATGCGGGCGTCGATCGCGCGGGCGCTGGTGATAGCGCCACGCCTGCTGTTGATGGACGAGCCCTTCGGCGCACTCGACGAGATCACCCGCGGACGGCTCGACCGGGAATTGCTCGACCTTTGGCAGGAACGCCGGTTCACCACTCTGTTCGTCACCCACAGCCTGGTCGAAGCGGTGTTCGTGTCGTCCCGGGTGCTGGTGATGTCGCCACGGCCGGGACGCATCGCCGCCGAACTGGTGATCGATGAGCCGCATCCACGCGACGACGGCTTTCGCCTGAGTGCTCGTTTTGCCGCGTTGTGCGGCCAGTTGCAGAGCTTGATGCTGCGGGCGGGGGCGGCATGAGCGCCGGTACCAACCGCTGGTCGCTGGTGCTCGCGCCTCTCGGGGTCGGCGTCGTCGTGATCCTGTTTTGGCAAGGTCTTGTCACCGTGTTCGACGTGCCGTCGTATCTGGTTCCCGGCCCGTGGCTGGTGGCGAAAACGCTGGTGGCCGACTGGTCGCTGCTGTCAGCGTCGCTGCTGGTCACCCTGAGTATCGCGCTGCTGGCGTTGCTGGCCGCGGTGGTTCTGGGCGTGGCAACGGCCTTCGTGTTCGTGCAAAGCCGTGCGGTGGAGATGAGCCTCCTGCCTTACGCGGTGCTGCTGCAGGTGACGCCGATCGTGGCGATCGCCCCGCTGATCATCATCTGGGTGCGCGATCCGCTGCCGGCGCTGGTGATCTGCGCCACCATCGTGGCGCTGTTTCCGATGATCGCCAACACCACGCTCGGCCTGCGCAGCGTCGACCGCGGGCTGCTCGACCTGTTCCGGATGAATCGCGCCAGCCGCTGGCAGACGCTGTTCAGGCTGCGGGTACCGTCGGCGCTGCCGTATTTCTTTGCCGGCCTCAAGGTCTCGAGTGGTCTGTCGCTGATCGGCGCGGTGGTGGCCGAGTTCGTCGCCGGGACCGGCGGCACCGCCTCCGGTCTGGCCTATCAGATCCTGCAAGCCGGGCTTCAGCTCAACATCCCGCGCCTGTTCGCCGCGCTCGTACTCATCACCGCCACGGGCGTGGCGCTGTTCGCCGCGGCGAGCCTGCTCGCGTGGCTGACGCTGCGTCGTTGGCACGAGAGCACCATCGCTGCTTGAGTCGCGCCCGCCATGTCAGCATCATGGCGGTCGATCACGCTGAAAGGACCATCATGAATCCCTCGTTCGCGTCGCGCTGGAAGGGTTTTTTCGCCGCGTTGGTGCTGGGCATCGTCGCTGCGATGCCGGCCCGCGCCCAGACTTCCGAAAAATTCGTTTTCATCACCAACTGGTATGCCCAGGCCGAGCACGGCGGCTTCTATCAGGCGCTGGCCGAGGGCATCTACCGGCGCAACGGCCTGGACGTGGAGGTGCGCATGGGCGGGCCCCAGGTGAACGTGATGCAGTTGCTGCTCGCGGGCCGCGCCGACGTGGTCATGGGCTACGACCTGCAGACGATCAAGGCGGTCGAACAGGGCCTGCCGGTGGTCACCATCGGCGCCACCTTCCAGAAAGACCCGGCAGCTCTGATCGCGCATCCCGACGTCAAGACGATGGCGGACCTGAAATCGCGCACGCTGCTCATCGGTCAGGCGAGCGAGACCACGTTCTGGCCCTGGCTCAAGAACAAGTACGGATTCACCGACGCCCAGAAGCGCCCCTATGCCTTCAGCGTCCAGCAGTTCCTGGTCGACGGCAATGTCGCTCAGCAAGGCTATGCCACTTCGGAGCCATACTCCATCGAGAAGGCGGGCATCAAGCCCAATGTGTTCCTGCTGGCCGATCAGGGTTATCCGCCCTATGCGCAGACCCTGGTGACCACGGACAAGGTATTGCACGAGCGACGCGATGCCCTCACCCGCTTCCTGCGAGCAACGGCAGAGGGCTGGAAGAGCTACCTCGCCAACCCTGCGCCGGGCAATACACTGGTGCGCAAGGCCAACCCCGAGGTCGAGGATGCGCTGCTCGCCTTCAGCGTCGACCGCATGAAGAGCTACTCGCTGGTGACCGGCGGCGAAGCGGGCACCCAGGGCATCCTGTCGATGACCGACGCCCGCTGGAAACAGACCTACCATTTCATGGTCGGGGCCGGGCTGGTGCGTACCGATGTCGACTACCGGAAGGCGTACACCCTCGACCTGCTCAAGGGCATCCGCGTCCTGCCGTGAGCCGGTGCGGGCCCGCGATCCGGGACCGGCGTCACGACCCTACACGGTGAGGTGCTTCCAGACGCACTTGTTGCCGGAAGCCTGGTCGAGATCGTTGAGGTATAGGGCATGCGCAACCAGCTCCACATCGCTGGCCGGCAGCACCACCAGATCGAGGGTGCCCATTTGCAACGGCACCTGGCCAACCGTCGAGCGGGTGTCGCCGAGGTCGATGATCAGGCTGTCCTGCCCGCGGGTCATCGCCAGATACACATCGGCCAGCAAGCGCGCATCCAGCAACGCGCCGTGCAGCGTGCGCGCAGTGTTGTCGACGCCATAGCGCTCGCACAGCGCATCGAGGCTGTTGCGCTTGCCGGGGTGAAGCTGCTTCGCCAGACGCAGCGTGTCGGTGACCCCGGCGACGTGGGTGGACAAGGGCGGAAGGTCGAGCAGCGCCAGCTCACGGTCGAGAAACGCCACATCGAACGGCGCGTTGTGAATGATCAGCTCGGCATCGGCGACGAAGTCGAGGAAGTCGGCAACGATGTCGCGAAATGTCGGCTGCTCCCGCAGGAAATCCTCGGTCAGTCCGTGCACCTCGAGCGCACCCGGGTCACTGGCGCGGCCGGGATTGAGGTAGCGATGAAAATCGCGCGAACTCACCTGCCGGTTGCGCAGCTCGACGCCGGCAACCTCGACGATGCGGTGCCCCAGCGCCGGATCCAGGCCGGTGGTCTCGGTATCGAGAACGATCTGTCTCATGAACCGGGACCGTTGCCGATCGACGCCACACCGCGATTGGCGAGCTGGTCGGCGCGTTCGTTGCCGGGATCGCCAGCATGGCCTCGAACCCATACCCACTCGATCTTGTGCCGTGCCGAGACGGCATCCAGCCGCTGCCACAGATCGACGTTCTTGACCGGCTTGCCGTCGGAAGTTCGCCAGCCGCGCCGCTTCCACGAGTGAATCCACTCGCTGATGCCCTTCTGGACGTACTGCGAATCGGTATGAAGGCGCACGTTGGCAGGCGGCGACAGGGTCGACAGCGCCTCGATGACGGCCAGCAGTTCCATGCGGTTGTTGGTGGTGTGTCGTTCACCGCCGAACAGCTCGGTCTCGTTGCCGCCATTGCGCAACCAGGCGCCCCATCCGCCGACACCGGGGTTTCCCTTGCATGCGCCGTCGGTGTAAATCTCAACGTGGTCGCTCATCGATCCTCTGAAACACGATGGTGTGGTGCGCCGCGCCGCGGTTCGCATCGGCTGTCGGACAAGCGATGGGGAACAGGCGCGAGTATCTTCTTGCGCGCGGTGGCCATCTTCCAGCGCGGGGTGATCAGGCGGATGCCGCTGACGCGCTTGATCCCGTGCAGAAAATACACGCCGCCGGCGAACGGCCACCAGCGATCGCCTGCCGGCTCCATGAAGCGCAACCGCTGCTGCCACTGATCACCGCGCAGCGGCGGCGTGTAGGCCGTCATGCGGCCGGCCACGGAGTCGAACCCCAGCAGCGCCAGCCAATCCTTGATGCGCGGCAGGCCGATGAACTGTCCGCACCAGGGGTAGTCACCGCTGCGCCCGCGGAACAGGCGCGCCAGCCCCCAGAGGCTCCAGGGGTTGAAACAGGAGATCAGGACATGTCCCTCCGGGCGCAGGATGCGCTGGGTTTCGCGCAACACCTGGTGCGGATTGGGACTGAATTCGAGGGTGTGCGGCAGGACCACAAGGTCGACCTCCCCGGAGGCGATCGGGAGTTCGGCGACATCGGCACGCAATTGCATCGGGCCATCGAGAGCCACCCGTGCCCGCATGGGAATCCGGTTGGCGCGCAGGAAATCAAATTTGGCCAAGCCGAGCTGCAACGCATTGAAGCCGAATACATCGGCGAGTTCGGCGTCGTACCACGCCTGCTCCCGTTCGAGCAGCCGTTCGCCCAGCGGGGTCTGGAACCAGCGGGCGAGACTGTCGCCATCCGGCTGCATTGACACGCCATCCTCCGCCGACCGACACTCCGGTGCATCATGCTGAATCAAGTCATCCCCCTACCGGCGTTCTTGGACAACTACATCTGGTGTCTGCGCAACGCCACCGATGCGCTGGTGGTCGACCCCGGGGACGCCGAACCGGTCTTCGCCTACCTCAAGCAAGAACGACTGCGCTTGCGCGCCATATTGGTCACGCACCATCACGCCGACCATGTCGGTGGTGTCGAAGCGCTGTTGGCCGAGTATAACGTACCGGTCTTCGGCCCCGCGTCGGAGACGATACCGGGCCGCACCAGGGCGCTGCGGGAGGGCGATACGGTGGTGGTCGACGCTCTCGACGTCACTTTCCGGATACTCGATGTTCCTGGGCATACGGCTGGCCATATCGCCTATTTCGCGCCCGGGATCCTGTTCTGCGGCGACACGCTGTTCTCGGCGGGATGCGGCAGGCTTTTCGAAGGTACCCCCGCGCAGATGATGGCGTCGCTCGCCAAGTTCGCGGCGCTGCCGGGGCCCACCCGGGTCTATTGCACACATGAATACACGGCGGCGAATATCCGCTTTGCACGGACGGTCGACCCGGACAACCTCGACCTCGCCGATCGCGAGCGCGACGTGCGGGCGGCGCGCGACGCGGGCACGCCGTCGCTGCCGTCGACCATCACGACCGAACTCGACACCAATCCATTTCTCCGCGTCCACCGCCCGGAGATCGCAGCTGCGGCGGCCCGACACGCCAACCGGCTGCTCGCCACTCCCGTCGATGCCTTTACTGTCCTGCGTGAATGGAAGAACCGGTTCTAGCGGCACCACAGGCCCCCCCGAGGATGCTGCGCCCCCTGGAGGGGGAAGGCGCAGCGCAGCTGCAGCCCGGCGGCGTCCTTCCCGAGTTCCGTCCCTTCAGACCGGGCCAAAGGTGCCGTAAAGATCTTTATTCGGGGCCTGAGGAGAAAAAATTGTTGACCAGAATCAAAGGCCTGTATAGCATCCTTGATGCGATTGCACAGATTTGGCAGATGATACGTAACGCAACCAGGCTCACATTGGCGTGTGTGGTGCTCGGCCTGGTCAACCAGGCATGCGCCGTCACGAACGGACCGCGAGCAACCGCCGGAGAAATCGCGACGGCCAAGACGTATACGCAGCCGGCGCCGCAGTGGCCTCAAACGGTCGAAGTCGCCATGCCGCTGTCGGTCCCGACGCCTTCGCCATCGGTCGCAGAGTCTTCGCGAGCCGAATTGCTCGCCTGGCGAAATTCGTCTCGGCCCAGGCAATCCAAAGCGGTCCAGGTCGCCGCCAATTCCGTCGGCACGCTGCCGCCCTACGCCACCGCACTTGTCGTGACACCCGACGCCGTACCCCAACGGCCGGGCGTCGCCGCCCCCCATCTCCCGAATGTCGTTGCTGCGCCTCCCGCAGCCTCGTCCGGCGTACCGGAGGCAATCGTCACGCCGGCTTCCCCGTCGGTGGTACGCGAGCCCGCAACCGTGCCGTTGCCACTGGTGATCGCCCCCCCGGCATCGATACCGACCGCGTTACCCGCGCCGACCTATTCCGACAGCCCGGTACCGCCGAAGTCGGCAAACCTGTGGGACCGCATCCGGTCCGGTTTCTCCGTGCGCGACATCGATTCACCGCTGGTGCAACGCCACGTGGCCTGGTACCTCAATCGCCCGGACTACATGCAGCGGATGATGGAACGCAGCCGGCGCTACCTGCATTTCGTGGTCGAGGAACTCGAAAAACGCCAGATGCCGCTCGAACTCGCCCTGCTGCCCATGATCGAGAGCGCCTACAACCCGATTGCCTACTCGACCGCCAAGGCATCAGGCATCTGGCAATTCATCCCGGCCACTGGCAAGCACTACGGGCTCGAACAGAACTGGTGGTACGACGGTCGCCGGGACGTCACCGCAGCTACCTTTGCCGCGCTCGACTACCTGCAGAAGCTCTACGGCGATTTCGGCGACTGGCAACTGGCGCTCGCCGCCTACAACTGGGGCGAAGGCTCCGTGGCAAGAGCCGTAGAACGCAACGCGCGCAAGGGCCAGTCGGGCGACTACGAAAGCCTGCACATGCCGGCCGAAACCGCCAACTATGTTCCCAAGCTCCAGGCGGTGAAGAACATCATTGCCGATCCGGCCCGATACGGCGTCGTGCTCGAAGACATTCCCAATCAGCCCTATTTCATCAAGGTCGCCGCACCAGCGCACATCGACTTCAAGCGTGCCGCCCAATTGGCCGAAGTGCCGCTCGAGGAGTTCCGTTACCTCAATCCCGCACACAACCGCCCGGTGATCACCTCGTCAGGCCGGACCCTGCTGCTGCCCGTGGACAAGGCCGGCGTCTTCACCGCCAACCTCGAAGCCAACGATGATCCGCTGGTAACCTGGCAGACCTACACGCTGCGCCAGAAGGAAGGCATCGAGCAGGTGGCCGCACGTTTCCACATGACCGCGGCAACGCTGCGCCAGGTCAACGGACTCGACCAGCGTCGCAAGGTCCGCAGCGGACATACCCTGCTGGTACCGCTACCGGGCAACATCGACGCCGGTAACTTCGACAACACCTACAGCACTCTCGATTTCCAGCCCGCGCCGGCGGCGATGGAGTCCATCGAATACCGGGTACGGCGCGGCGACACCATGCGCAGCATCGCCCTGCGGCACCGGGTCACGATGGCCCAGTTGCAGCGCTGGAACCACCTGCAAGGCCGTCTTGCCGTCGGACAGGCACTCGCCATCTACCCGGATACGGGCGCCAAGCGCGTGCCACCAACGCAGATGGTCAAAGGCCGGCCACACCAGACCAATGTCGGTCTGGTGAAGGTTCGGACGGCGGCGTCAGGCTCGAAGCGAGCGCACGCCGAACGCAAGATGCGAGCACTCAAGACGCCTGCGGCACCCAAGGTCCGGCGAGTGGGTGATCGCCGCCAACACCTCGCCCGCAACTGAATCCAGGCAGAAAACGCATCGACCCGACGGCGTCCTGGTGGACGCCGTTGTTCATTCCGGATAAAGAATGCAGCGCACCCGGTGCCCGGCCGATAGCGTGACTTCCGTTGGATAGGCCTGTGCGCAGGCCACTTTGGCCTTTGGACATCGCGGCTCGAAGTGGCAACCCGGTGGCGGTGCCGCCGGTGACGGCATATCGCCTTGCAGCCTCACGACGCTGCGACGGTCGGCGGCATCGATGCGCGGCACCGCCGACAGCAGCGCCTGCGTGTAGGGATGCGCCGGCGAATGCAGCACGTCATGGACGTTGCCATGCTCGACGATGCGCCCCAGATACATCACGGCGACCTCATGGGCGAGGAACTCGACCACCGAGATGTTGTGGGTGATGAACAGGTACGACAGCCCGAGCCGCTCCTGCAACTCGCGCAGCAGGTTGAGAATCTGGGCCTGCACCGAGACATCCAGCGCCGACGTGGGCTCATCGCAGACGATGAGCTTGGGATTGACGGCCAGCGCCCGTGCAATGGCGATCCGCTGCCGCTGACCGCCGGAGAATTCGTGCGGGTAGCGATACTTCATGTCGTACGCAAGCCCGACCTGCGCGAGCAGCATGTCGACCCTGGCTTCGCGTTCGCCCGCCGTGGTGGCGATGCCGAGCGCGGCGATGCCTTCACCGACGATCTCGAGCACCCGCATGCGCGGATTGAGCGACGCGAACGGGTCCTGGAAGATGATCTGGAAGTCGCGGCGCCGACGCCGCAACCGGGCCTGATCGAGTTGCAGGAGGTCGACGCCTTCGAACCGGATCGCGCCAGCCGTTGCGGGGAGCAGCCGCACGATACCCTTGCCTGCCGTCGTCTTGCCGCAGCCGGATTCGCCCACCAGCGCCAGCGTGCGCCCGCGCGGGATCGTGAGCGAGATGCCGTCGACGGCGCGAACATGACCCACCACGCGTTTGAACAGACCTTTGCGGATCGGGAAGTGGATCTTGAGCCCCTCCACTTCCAGCAGGGTGTCGGGCGCGACCGACCCCACGCTTCGCGGTGGCGCAACCGCGGCAGGTGCGGTTTCGGTCACCACACCGGGCCCGTCATCGTTGTAAAGATGGCATCGCGCACTCTGTCCGGGAGCCACCGGCCGGAACGTCGGCACGACCTGGACACAGACCTCACCAGCGCGGTCGCAGCGATCGGCGAAACGGCAACCCTCGAATGTTTGCCACAACGGCGGGACCGCCCCGCGAATGACCGCGAGCGGAGCATCGCGGGCACTCTCGCCGGGCACCGACGCGAACAGCTTGCGCGTGTAGGGATGCGCAGGGCGCGAGAAGAAGATCTCGCGCGGCGCGGTCTCGACGATCTCGCCGGCATACATGACTGCGACCCGGTGCGCGGTTTCCGCGACGACGCCGAGATCATGGGTGATCAGCAGCATCGACATGCCAGACCGCCGCTGGATGTCCCGCAGCAGTTCGAGCACCTGCGCCTGGATGGTGACATCGAGCGCCGTGGTGGGTTCGTCGGCGATCAGCAGTTGCGGTTCGCAGGCAAGCGCAGCGGCGATCATCACCCGCTGTTTCAGACCACCGGAGAGCTGGAACGGAAATTCGCCGAGCCGGCGTTCGGGATCGGGAATTCCGACGGCATCGAACAGTTCGAGCACGCGACGGTCAGCCGCGTCACCGACCAGCCCGAGGTGTCGCGCGAGGGTTTCGCGAACCTGGTCACCGACGCTCATCACCGGGTTCAGGCTGGCGCCCGGCTCCTGAAAAATCATCGCGATCTTGCGCCCGCGGAAATCGCGCATGCGGCGTTCCGGCAGCGCGACGAGATCGGTGCCATCGAGGCGCACCCGGCCGGAGACGATCGCACCCGCATCGGGCAGCAGACGCATGATCGACAATGCGGTGAGCGACTTGCCGCAGCCCGATTCGCCGAGCAACGCGAAAGTCTCGCCGCGCTCGATCGAGAACGAAACGCCGTCCACCGCGCGGGCAATGCGATCGCCGCTGGCGACCCAGGTGCGAAGGTCCTCGACCTGCAGCAACGGGGTCGTCATCGGGCACCAACCCGCAGACGCGAATTTGCCTCGCGCGCAAGATGCTGCCAGACACCGGGGCGCACGAATTGCGCCCGGATGCGCGGGTCGAGCGCGTCGCGCACGGCATCGGCAAAGAGATTGGCCGATAGCACCAGCACGAACATGAACACGAACGCCGCTGCCAGCGACCACCAGACGATCGGCTCCCTCGCCATCTCGAGACGCGCGGCGTTGATCATCGTGCCGAAACTGTTCATGGCCGGGTCGACCCCGACACCGACGTAGGAGAGCACCGCCTCGGCCAGCACCAGGCCGCTGAAACCCAGCACCGTGGTGATGATCACGATGTGGATCACATTGGGCAGGACATGGCGCAACATGATCCGCCATGGCCCCACGCCGAACGCCTCGGCGGCATGCACGAAATCGAGCTCGCGCAGCTTCAGCGTCTCGCCGCGCAGCAGCCGGCACAGGCCGGTCCAGCTGGTCACGCCCAGGATCAGGCACAGGAACAGCAGACGGAAATCGGCGCGGCGCGTGACCGAATCGAAGATATCGGCGTGCGTGTCCATGTAGACCTGCATCATCAGCACCGACGCGGCGATCAGCAGCACCCCGGGGATCGAACTGAGCGTCGTGTAAAGATACTGGATCACGTCGTCGACCCAGCCGCGGAAATAACCGGCCATGAGTCCGAGGACGAGCGCGAAGGGCAGCATCACCAGGGTAGTGACGGTACCGATCACGAGCCCGGTACGAATGCTCTTCAGGGTGAGATAGAAAACGTCCTGACCGACCTTGTCGGTACCGAACACGTGGTAGCGGCCCGACAGCAGCGCAAGCGGCACCATCAGGCAAAGCAGCACGCCCAGCGTGATCAGCACGGCACGAAGCGGCGTGTCGAGCCGACCATGCCAAAGATCGCCGGAGACCTCGCCAAACCGGCGTCGCGACCTTGCGGCCGCGATCCCGGTGACCAGGGCGCCCGCGGCGATCCAGGCCACCACGGCAAGCGCGATACCTTGCAGCACGCCAAGCGAGATGTCGGCGTCACGGTCGCGCTCGGGATCGGCCAGATGCCGGCCGCCGAACTTGAGCCGGGGAAAGTCGCGCACCTGGCCGCCGTCGGGGAGAGTGACGGTCTCACGGGTGTGGGCATGCACCGCGAACGGCGCCGAGAACGTGCGCTCGGGGTGGGTGCGCAGGGGCTCGGCCACGACATCGAGCACCGACAACACTTCGGGCGCGTAGCGGGTCGCGGTGCCGGCCTTGTTGTCGCCCGGCAGCGCCCTCTGCCAATGCATCGAATCGAGAAATCCGACCACGAAGAACCCGAGCAGCACGGTCGCGGCGACCATGCCGCTGGTCGAGCGCGCAACCTTGCGCCATGGCGCCCGCAGGTGCTCGTGACGCGATGTGTACAACGCGAACAGGAACACGCTCGCCACCAGCCCGAGCACCAGCGCGTCGGTCCACAGGATCACCGGTCGGAAACCCGCCATCATTCGAACCGTATCCTCGGGTCGACCAGCGTGTAGGAGATGTCGGTGAGGATGAGCCCGACGATGTAGAGGAGCGACCCGAGAAACACCATCGAACGCACGACCGCGAAGTCCTGCGAACCGATCGCGTCGATCGTGTAACTTCCCAGACCGGGAATGCCGAAGAACGATTCTGTGACCAGGCTGCCCAGGAACAGCCCGGGAATCACCACCACCACGCCGGTCAGGATCGGGATGAGCGCGTTGCGCAGCACGTGATGCACCAACACCCGCCCCTCCGACAAGCCCTTTGCGCGGGCGGTGCGAACGTAGTCCTTGTTGATCTCCTCGAGGAAGATGGTGCGATACCAGCGGCTGCTTTCGCCGAAGCCGGCGACCAGCCCGACCCCGACCGGCAGCAGGATGAATCGCCACGCCCCGATCCCCGGCGCGAAGCCGGAGATCGGGGCGAGGTTCCACAGTTTGCACACCAGGAACTGCCCGCCGATGATGTAGAACATGGTGGAAATCGCCATCGCGGTCACGCAGACGAGCACCCCCGCGAAGTCGAGAAAGGTGGCGCGAAACAGCGCCATCAGCAGCGCGAACGTGACATACGTGGCGAGCCCGACGATGAACACAGGCAACGCGATCGACAGGCTCGGCCACATCCGCGTGCGAATCTCGTGACCGATGTCGCGACCATCGGATTCAGCGGTGCCGAAATCGAACTTGAACAGCCGCAGCGAATGCGTGAAGAAGATCGTGTCGCGCACCCGGTCGATGCCCTGCGCCGATCCGTTCCAGAGCAGTGGCCGATCGTAGCCGCGCTCGCGCTTCCAGTTGTCGATGGCTTCCGGCGTGACGCGCTTCACCCCGAGCTGCATGCGCGCCATGTCATCGGGCGAATTGACGATGAAGAACAAGGTGAATGTGAGTACGTTGACTCCGATCAGGATCGGAATCGCATACAGCACGCGGCGGATCAGATAGCGCAGCATCAGTGAGTGCCGTCGACGTCGAGGCGACCCTTGCCGCGTTCGCGCCGGCGCCAGGCGCCGCGCGCCACCAGGCCGAACACCGCGAGCACCATCAGGGCAACCACGAGCGGCCACAGCACCGGACCATTCCACTGGTCACGCAGCGCCGCTCGCTGGGCCGCGTCGATGCGCTGGTATTTGAGGACATTGTTGGCGATCTGGTTAGGCTTGCGGTTCTTCATCCACACATGCGACAGCCCGTATTCCTTCGGATTCAGACCCCATAACCATGGCGCCTCACGGCGGGTGATCTCGGTCATCCGATCGATGATCTCCTGCCGCTCATCGCCGTTGGGCATGTTCTTCATGCGGTCGAACAGGCGATCGAATTCGGCATTCTCCCAGTTGGAGGCATTCTCACCCTGGGACTTCACCTTGCTCTGCGGCCCGTGCAACAGGAACAGGAAATTTTCCGGATCGGGGTAGTCGGCGTTCCAGCCCGAGTAGAAGATTTGTGCATTGCCCTTGATCACCTTTTCCTGGAAACGGTTGTAGTCGGTTGCCCGGACCACCAGGTTGATGTTGAGCTTGTTGAACTGCTTGCGCAGCCAGTCGAGACGCGACTTGTCGTCGGGTCCGCGCGCGGTCGCGTCGAGATACAGCAGGAGCGGCGCGCCGGTGCCGCGATCGGTGCCGCCCGCATAGCCGGCTTCGTCGAGCAGCAGCTTCGCGGTCTCGATCGGCTTGCGTTGCGGCGCGCCATCGATCCAGTCGTAGACATAGCGATTGATGCCCGCTTCACCGTCGCGATACCCGAAGATTCCAGGCGGCAACGGCCCCTGCGCGGCGATGCCACGCCCATTGGAGAAGATGGAGATGAACTCCTCGTAGTCAACGGCAATCGAGATCGCCCGGCGCAGCTTGCGTGCTCGCTCGGTGTCGCCGCCGACCACACCATCGAGCATATTGAACCCCATGTAGAAGGTGGACGGCGACACCGCGGTCTTGAGCGATATGCCTTTCTCGCGCATGTCGTCGGTCAGCATCACCTGGCCGCCACTGCCGAACTGGATCGCCTGATCGAAGGCATCGGAGCTGATGCCGGAAGCGTCGTAGTACCCCTGCAGGAATTTGTTCCAGTAGGGAATACTTTCCTTCTCGAGACTGTAGACCGCGCGATCGATGAACGGGATGGGTTTGCCGGCATCTTCGAGAAGTCCGTCGGCGGCATCTTCGGCTTCGCCCTCACCGGGATAGGTTTCACCGGCGAAATTGGGATTGCGCTCGAGCACCATCTGCCGGTTGGGATCGTTGACGGTGAGCATGTAGGGGCCGGCGCCGACCGGGTACCAGTCGAGCGTGATGTTGCGGCTCACCAGACCGGGTTCGGCGTAGAAGCGATCGGCTTCCACCGGCAGCGGCGCGAAGAACGGCATCGCCAGCCAATACACGAATTGCGGATACTTGCCCTTGAGCCGGATCCGATAGGTGGCATCGTCCACCACCTCGACGCCCGTGAGCGGGTACCGGCGCAGATCGAGCCATGCGTCGCCCCGCCCCTGTGCCGCCAGCGCCGCGTTGGCCTTCTTGAGGGTGCCCGAGTACTCCTTGAGTCCGACGATGTACTCGCTCATCAGGCCGAAAATGGGCGAGTGCAACCGCGGGTGCGCAAGCCGCTTGATCTGGTAGGCGAAGTCCGCCGCGGTGACGGTTCGCGTACCGGTTTCGCGAAAGTCGCGCAATTGGTAGACGCCGGACAACCCGGCCGCGGTCAGCTCGAGGTAGCGGGGTTTGCCGTCGGCGGCGATGGCGAACGCCGGATGCGGCTGGTAGCGCATGCCCGGGCGCAGATGGATCTCGTAGACGCTGAAAGCAACGTCGGCCTGCGGGGTGTCTTCGGGAAGCCGGCGCCCCTGGGCGTCTTCGAACCACGGGACCGGTACGTCGACCGCCGCCTGGGGAATGAGCGTGTAGGGTCGCTTCAGATAGTGATACTGGAGCGGCGGGGTGTAGATCTGGGCCGTGAAGGTGATCTCGTTGGAGCTGTACGACTGCACCGGATCGAGGTGCTTGGGGCGCTCGACGAAGGCGGAATAAAGCGTGTTGCCGGCGCGATCGGCGGCCGGATAGGGATCGTTCCACGGACTGCTGCAACCGCCACTGGCGGCGAGCAGGAGCGATGCCGTGACGAAAACGAGAACACGCATGCGGTGGAGGAGTCGTTCGGGGAGCGTATGCCGCTGGGCGGGAATACCGAAGATCGGCGGCTATAATAACGCCCATAGACGAAGGAAAACTAAGAATGGGCTTTCTGCAGAACCGGAAGATTCTCGTCACCGGCATGTTGAGCAACCGCTCGATCGCCTACGGCATCGCGAAGGCATGCCACCGTGAGGGTGCCGTTCTCGCGTTCACCTACCAGGGTGAGCGCGTCGAAGACCGCGTCAACCAACTCGCCCGGGAGTTCGACAGCAGCCTCGTGTTCGGTTGCGACGTGGCGGTCGATGCCCAGATCGATGCACTGTTCACGGCGCTCGGTGCCGCCTGGGGCGGCCTCGATGGCCTGGTTCACTCGATCGCGTTCGCCCCGCGCGAGGCGCTGGCCGGCGACTACCTCGACACGGTCGATCGCGAAGCCTTCCGGATCGCGCACGACGTGAGCTCATACAGCTTTGCCGCGCTGGCGAAAGCCGCCCGCCCCCTGCTCATCGGCCGCGATGCCGCCCTGCTCACACTGTCGTACCTGGGCGCCGAACGCTCGATGCTCAACTACAACATCATGGGGCTGGCCAAGGCGAGCCTCGAAGCCAACGTGCGCTACATGGCACAGAGCCTGGGTCCGCAAGGCATCCGGGTGAACGCGATTTCGGCCGGGCCGATCAAGACCCTCGCGGCAGCCGGCATCGGCGGGTTCGGCAAGATCCTCGCCTTCAACGAGAAGAACGCGCCGCTGCGCCGCAACGTGACCATTGCCGAGGTTGGCAACGCCGCGGCGTTTCTACTCAGTCCGCTCGCGAGCGGCATCACCGCGGAGGTGATGTACGTCGACGCCGGGTTCAACACGACCACCGTCGCGTCGATGGAGTAAACCGGCGGTGCGCTACTGCGCCTTGCGCTCGATCTTCGACGCGTCGATCTCGACGCCGGCCTGCGCCTTGACCGCCTGAAGATAGGCGTCGAATTGCTGCTGTGCGGCAAGTTGGGAAAGTTGCTGGCTCAGCGCCTTGCGCTGAGCCACG
Source organism: Betaproteobacteria bacterium (assembly GCA_025350245.1). Taxonomy (GTDB): domain Bacteria; phylum Pseudomonadota; class Gammaproteobacteria; order Burkholderiales. The sequence goes on along the minus strand of JANXYG010000004.1, from coordinate 67,607 downwards.
TCCATTGACTTACCGTCGGCCACGCGCGATATCCGGTAAATCGTGTAATGGCCCTTGCCGAGTGCCATGCCGACATACGCCGGCAACTTGTCGGGGGAGGCGCCGAATACATCGCGTGCCGCTGCCGGCGGCAGACTGCCGGGGTTCTGCAACGACACCATCGCGGGCGCGGTCCACTTGACGCCCTTGTCATCACCGCCACGCAGCCGCGTGAGCATGGCCTTGCCGTCGTCTTCGACGATCTTGCCGGCGCGCTCGATCAGAAGCTGGTCGCGGACGTCGCGCTTCACATCGTCGAAAGGCAGCACATCGGCGGCACGATGTTCGATGACGCGTGCGGAGATGACGGTGTTCTGGGCGACTTCGACCGGATTGGTGTTGAGCTTGCCGCGCACGCCGTCGTCGGAAAAAATCTTCGACAGCAGTTCGGGTTTCACCAGCAGCGGATCACCGCCACCGTTGCGGGTCACCCAGTCGCTGGTCTGGATCGGCAGCCCAAGGGTAGCCGAAGCGAGCTTCAGGCTGTCGGCCTGCTTGTTGACCAGATCCTGGAGCTGCTCGGCAGCCTCGGCGAACGCGCGGCCCGCCTTGATCTTGCGCAGCTCCTGCTCGATCTCCGGACCGACCTTGTCGAGGTTCGCCACCGCACCAGCCTTGATGGCATCGAGGCGGATCACGTGAAAGCCATAGAGGGTTTCAACCGGTCCGGCGATCTCGCCCACCTTAAGAGCCTGCACCGCCGTATCGAACGCCTTCACCATGGTGCCGGGTGCAAAGTAGCCGAGATCGCCGCCGTTTTTAGCGGAGCCCGGATCTTGCGAATACTTGCGGGCGAGGTCGGCAAATAACTTCGGCGTGGCCCGGATCTCGGCAACGAGTTCTTCGGCCCGCTTGCGTGCGGCCGCCTTCACGTCGGGCTTGGCATCCTTGGCGACGGCGATCAGGATGTGGCTCGCCTTACGCTCTTCCGGGCTCGCCAACTGCTGCTTGCGCTTCTCGAACTCCTGAGCGATCTCGGCTGCCGGAATGATCAATTTCTTAGCGACGCCGTCGAGCGTCAGGGTGAGGTATTCGACCCGGGCCCGTTCGGGTACTTTGAAATCCGCCTTGCGCTCCTCGTAGAACGCCTTCACCGCCTCGTCGGTGAGAGCGACCTTCGCCTTGACGTCGTCGGGGCCGATCAACCATTGGCTGAGCTCGCGCTGCTGCTCGCGGATGCGACCCAGGCGGTCGATCACGCCCGCGGGCAGCACCACCGAGCCGATGACGGTGTCGCGCACCTGCGACAGGCGCAAATCCTGCCGCATGCCGTCTTCGAAACCGGCCGGGGTCTTGCCGTTTGCCTCGAGCAGTTGCCGATACTTCGTGTCGGAGAACTTGCCGGTGGTCTCGTCCTTGAAGGAAGGCGTCTCGGCCAGAATCTTGCGCAACTGGTCGTCCGGAACCGCGATCCCCGCCTGCAATGCATGCGCGAGCAAGGCTCGTTTGTCGACGAGGCCGTTAACGACGGCATTGCGCACTTCGTTGCTGTCGAGCATGGCCTGGTCGGCCTTGCCCTGCATCATCTTGCGCAACTGCTCCTGCCTTTCGCGCAATGCCTGATCGAATTCCAGCGGGGAAATGCTGGTGCCGGCCACCTTTGCCACGGCACCGCCGGCGCCGCGGTCCTGGAAGTAGTAGTTGATGCCGAAGAACGCAAACGGCGGCACGATCAGGATCAGCAGCACGATCTGAATCACGCGTTTGTGCTTGTCTATCCAGTCGAACATATGGCACCCGTTTCGGATAAGTTGATCATGGCCCAGGGCGAGCCCCACCGCCGTGCCCGCAGTGCGGCGGCCGACGCGGCCGGTGGCCGGGGAGTACCGCCGACTGCGCGGCGGCTATCGGAACAACAAAAAGGCGAACCGGTGTTCGCCTTCGTGTTTTCGTTGCGGCGTAACCAGAAGCCCCACCACCACAAACGCTGAAACGCCAATATCACCGATCACCACCCCCGCCACCTGCACGAGCAAGTGACAATCTCCGATCGTACCTCATCGCGCCCCGCGCTAGCAACGCGGAGTCTTGTCCAACGAGGTATGAGCCTGGGAGCAGGCTCGTGATTCCAATGAGGAATGAGCCTGTACTCCGCGCAGATTTTCTGGATGGGTGCCGAATTCACGTGGATCCACCTCAAGACATTCGGCTTGAGGCGGCAGCCGGCGACGATGTCGTACGCGATCGTTTCTTGAAGCTCACCAAGGCGGACTCCCCGGGCGTCTCCTGCCGCCAACCGTGGAAACACCAAGAGAAAAAAACACGGGCCCAGAGGGCCCGTGTTTGCAAATTGGCGGAGTGGACGGGACTCGAACCCGCGACCCCCGGCGTGACAGGCCGGTATTCTAACCAACTGAACTACCACTCCGTGTTACTGCTCGCTAAGTCGTTGCAAAAACTGCCCCGAAATCTGGTGGGTGCTGAGAGGCTCGAACTCCCGACATTCGCCGTGTAAAGGCGACGCTCTACCAACTGAGCTAAGCACCCTTCCGGTAGCCACGTCGGTCGATGATGCAGGCGGACAACACCCGACGCCATCCAGCATCACCCCCCCACCGAGCCTGATAAGGATACCGCACAGCCTGCTAGTTTAGCGCGTCCTTGAGCGCCTTACCAGGGCGAAACTTGGGCACCTTCGCACTCTTGATCTTGATCGCGACGCCGGTGCGCGGATTGCGGCCGCTGCGTGCCGCGCGCTTGCCCACATAGAAGGTGCCGAATCCGACCAGGGTCACCATGCCGCCCTTGCGCAGTGACGCCTTGATGGAGGCAACCGTTGCGTCGAGTGCGCGCCCCGCAGCCGCCTTCGAGATGTCGGCGGATGTGGCGATGGCGTCGATGAGTTCCGATTTGTTCATGTGGGTCCCCTTTGATTTTTCGATGGCAGAAGTGCTCGGCGGGTTGACGAACAACGGCAGCGGGATATCCGGGAAACGCGCATGCTGAACTCGGCGATCGCTCTGCCAGCAAGCATTGGCGCGGCTTGGCAGGCATTGACACTTCGTGCAAACGTTATAGCAAGGCGAAAAACCCAGTGTCAAGAAAAACGCGCCGCAACACCATCACTCGTGTCGCGGCGCGCTGATGTTCGCCGTAGGAGGCGACGAACCGATTGCGCTCAGTGCTTCACCGCCACCGTCTGAGCGCCCGCATCCACCGATGTCGCTATCGCGACCGGCGCCGCCGCCACAGGGTCGGGCAGCGGTTGCGGCACACGTTCGAGCGCATGCTCGAGCACCTGGTCGATCCACCTCACCGGATGGATATCGAGTCGGTTCTTGACGTTGTCGGGAATCTCTACCAGGTCCTTCACGTTCTCTTCCGGAATGAGCACGGTCTTGATGCCACCGCGATGCGCCGCCAGCAGCTTCTCCTTGAGGCCACCGATCGGCAGAACTTCGCCGCGCAGCGTGATCTCGCCGGTCATGGCGACATCGGCCCGCACCGGAATGCCGGTAAGCAACGACACCATCGCGGTGCAGATGCCGATGCCGGCGCTGGGGCCGTCTTTCGGTGTCGCGCCTTCCGGCAAGTGGATATGGATGTCGCTGTTCTGGTAGAAGTCGGGCCTGATGCCGAGCTTCTGCGAACGGCTGCGTACCACGGTCAGGGCGGCCTGTATCGACTCCTGCATCACTTCGCCGAGCTTGCCGGTCGTGACCATCTTGCCCTTGCCCGACATCACGGCACTTTCGATGGTGAGCAGTTCGCCGCCGACCTCGGTCCAGGCGAGACCGGTGACCTGGCCTACCTGGTTCTGCTTTTCCGCCATGCCGAAGGTGAATCGACGCACACCGAGATACTTGTCGAGATTGCGCGCCGTCACCTGCACCACACCCTCGCGCTTCTTGAGCAGCAGCGCCTTGACCACCTTGCGCGAGATCTTCGAGATCTCGCGTTCGAGGGCACGCACACCGGCTTCTCGGGTGTAGTAGCGGACGATGTCACGCACCGCGCTCTCGGACACCGCGCATTCGTTCTCGAGCAGGCCGTGGTTCTTCAGCTGCTTCGGCAGCAGATAGCGCATCGCGATGTTGATCTTCTCGTCTTCGGTGTAGCCGGACAGCCGGATGACTTCCATCCGGTCGAGCAGCGGCGCCGGAATGTTCATGTTGTTTGCGGTCGCAACGAACATGACATCCGACAGGTCGTAGTCGACCTCGATATAGTGATCGACGAAGGTGTGGTTCTGTTCCGGATCGAGCACTTCCAGCAGAGCCGAAGCTGGATCGCCGCGGAAGTCCATGCCCATCTTGTCGACTTCGTCGAGCAGGAACAGCGGGTTGCGCACCCCCACCTTGGTCATGTTCTGGAGGATCTTGCCGGGCATCGAGCCGATGTAGGTGCGACGGTGCCCGCGGATCTCGGCCTCGTCACGGACTCCACCGAGCGACATGCGGATGAACTTGCGGTTGGTTGCGCGGGCGATCGATTGTCCCAGCGACGTCTTGCCGACACCGGGCGGGCCCACCAGGCACAGGATCGGCGCCTTGACCTTTTCGACTCGCTGCTGCACCGCGAGATACTCGAGGATTCGCTCCTTCACCTTTTCCAGGCCGTAGTGTTCCTGATCGAGCACGGCTTCGGCAGCGGTCAGATCCTTGCTGATCTTGCTCTTCTTCTTCCAGGGCAACGACACGAGCGCATCGATATAATTGCGCACGACGGTCGCCTCGGCCGACATCGGCGACATCAGCCGCAGCTTCTTGAGCTCGGCATCGGCTTTGGTGCGCGCCTCCTTGGGCAGATGAGCGCCCTTGATGCGCTTATCCATCTCGTCCAGATCGGCGCCTTCGTCGAGGTCGCCGAGCTCCTTCTGGATCGCCTTGACCTGTTCGTTGAGGTAGTACTCGCGCTGGCTCTTCTCCATCTGGCGCTTGACGCGCCCGCGGATGCGCTTCTCGACCTGAAGGATGTCGAGTTCGGCTTCGAGCAGACCGAGCAGATGCTCGAGCCGCTTGCGCACATCGTACATCTCGAGCACGGCCTGCTTCTGCTCGAGCTTGAGCGGCAGGTGGGCCGCGATCGTGTCGGCGAGGCGACCGGCTTCATCGATGCCGGCGAGCGACGTGAGGATCTCCGGCGGGATTTTCTTGTTGAGCTTCACGTACTGATCGAACTGCCCGATCATCGCGCGCCGCATGGCCTCGATCTCGTGCGTTTCCTCGGGTGACAGTTCGTCCGAGACGAACGGCACCGCTTCGGCGCCGTAATGCGTCTTGAGGTCGGCGATCTCGACGATCGTGGCGCGCTGCACGCCCTCGACCAGCACCTTCACGGTACCGTCGGGGAGTTTCAGCATCTGCAGGATATTGGCGACGCTGCCGATCCGGTAAAGGTCTTCGGCAGCGGGTTCGTCCTTCGCAGCGGATTTCTGGGCTACGAGAAGGATGCTCTTGCCGGCCTCCATGGCCGTTTCGAGCGCCTTGATCGACTTGGGGCGACCGACGAACAACGGGATCACCATGTGCGGAAACACGACCACGTCCCGCAGCGGCAGCAGCGGAAGCGCTATGCGGTTTTCCGAGGGATCTTGGGAAAGTTCCATTGGGGTCACCTGGGAAGTTATTCGGAAGACAGTAATTGAGGAGGTGGGGTGGTTACGGGCGTTTTCAAGAAAAACGCCGTTTACGACCCGTCGCAGGGCCACCCTGCGAGACCCGTCGTCGCGATTGCGGGATTCTTCATGCCGAACCTGCGACGCGTGGTTGATCGGAATAGATCATCAGCGGTTTGCCATCGCCGACGATGGCATTTTCATCGATGACCACCTTCTCGACATTCTTCATCGAGGGCAGGTCGAACATCGTGTCGAGCAAGACCTGTTCAAGGATCGACCGCAGACCGCGGGCGCCGGTCTTGCGCTGCAAGGCCTTGCGCGAGATCGCCATCAGGCCGCCTTCGCGGATCTCCAGTTCGACCCCTTCCATGCTGAACATGCGCTGGTACTGCTTGATCAGCGCGTTCTTGGGCTCCGTGAGAATCTGGATCAAGGCCTTTTCGTCGAGCTCGACCAGCGTCGCGACCACCGGCAGGCGACCGACGAACTCGGGGATCAAGCCATACTTGATCAGGTCCTCGGGCTCCACACTCTGCAGCACCGCGCTCGCATCGCGGCGATTGTCGCGGCTCTTCACTTCGGCACCGAAGCCGATCCCGCCTTTCTCGGAACGGGCCCGGATCACCTTGTCGAGCCCGTCGAATGCGCCGCCGCAGATGAACAGGATGTTGGTGGTGTCGACCTGCACGAACTCCTGGTTGGGGTGCTTGCGCCCGCCCTGTGGCGGCACCGAGGCGATGGTGCCCTCGATCAGCTTGAGCAGGGCCTGCTGCACACCCTCACCCGACACATCGCGGGTGATCGAGGGGTTGTCGGACTTGCGCGAGATCTTGTCGATCTCGTCGATGTACACGATGCCGCGCTGCGCCTTGTCGACGTCGTAGTCGCACTTCTGCAGCAGCTTCTGGATGATGTTCTCGACGTCCTCGCCGACATAGCCTGCTTCGGTCAGCGTGGTGGCGTCGGCCATCACGAACGGCACGTTGAGCATGCGTGCCAGCGTCTGGGCAAGCAGAGTCTTGCCGGAACCGGTGGGCCCGACCAGCAGGATGTTGCTCTTGGACAGTTCGACGTCGTCTTTCTTCGAGACCGTCTTGAGCCGCTTGTAGTGGTTGTAGACCGCGACCGAAAGAATCTTCTTCGCCTGGTCCTGGCCGATGACATACGAGTCGAGGATGCCGCAGATCTCGCTCGGCACCGGCAGGTCGGACTTGGTGCCCTTGACCGCGGTATCGCCGCTGGTTTCCTCGCGGATGATGTCGTTGCAAAGTTCGATGCACTCGTCGCAGATGAATACGGAAGGGCCGGCGATCAGTTTCCTGACCTCATGCTGGCTCTTGCCGCAAAACGAGCAGTACAACAGTTTTTCACCTGACGGCTTTTCCGACATGTGATGCAGTCTCCCGCGCTAGGGGGTTGTGCCGACCAGCGACATCGCGGCCGGTTGCGACATCAGGTATCGGCGCGACTCGTGAGTACCTTGTCGACCAATCCGTAGACCACGGATTCGTCGGCGCTCATGAAGTTGTCGCGATCGGTTTCCTTTTCGATCAGTGCGACGTCGCGGCCGGTGTGCTTTGCCATGAGTTCGTTGAGGCGACTGCGCAGGTACAGGATTTCGCGGGCATGGATCTCGATGTCCGATGCCTGCCCCTGATAGCCGCCCAGCGGCTGGTGAATCATCACCCGGGAATTCGGCAGGATGAAGCGCTTGCCCTTGGCGCCCGCCGTGAGCAGGAAGGCGCCCATGCTGGCAGCCTGGCCTACGCATAAGGTCGATACGTCGGGCTTGACGAACTGCATGGTGTCGTAGATGGCCATGCCCGCCGAAACCGAGCCGCCCGGCGAGTTGATGTAGAAGGAAATGTCCTTGTCCGGGTTTTCGGACTCGAGGAACAAAAGTTGAGCCACGATCAGGTTCGCAGTAATTTCCGTGACCGGCCCGACCAGAAACACGACGCGCTCCTTGAGCAGGCGGGAGTAGATATCGTAGGCGCGCTCGCCCCGGCCGCTTTGCTCGATCACCATCGGGATGAGCCCGAGACCGCGCGGCTCCAGATCGCCGACCCATTCGTCGGTCATGCTGCGCCGGTTCATTTCGCACCTCCCATCAGGTCGTCGAACGGCATCGGCGTGTCGACCACCCTGGCGTTGCCCAGCACCCACTCGACGACATTGTTCTCGATCACCACGCTTTCGACTTCACGCACACGGTCGGCCGACTGGTAATACCACCGAATCACTTCCTCGGGCCGCTCGTAGCTCTGCGCATAGTCTTCGATCATCGCCTTCACCTGCTCCGGCTGCGCCTTGATGCCTTGCGTCTTCACCAACTCGGCGAGAATCAGGCCGATGGTGACCCTGCGCGTCGCCTCCTCGTCGAACGCCTCGCGCGGCATGTTCGCGGCTGGTCCACTCATGCCCCGTTGCTTCAGGCTTTCGGCCATTCCCGCCATCAGACGTTCCGCTTCCATGTCGATCAAGGCCCTGGGCACATCCAGCCGCGACACCTCGAGCAGCGCCTTGAGCACGAGATCCTTGGTGCGGGCCTGCACCCGACGTTTCACTTCGCGGCCGAGATTCGACCGGATATCTTCGCGCATCTTGTCCAGATCACCATCGACGATGCCGAGACTCCGCGCGAAAGCGGCATCGAGCGGTGGCAGTCGAGCCTCCCGGACGCTGTTCATGGTGACCACGAAAACAGCGACCTTGCCCGCCACCTCCGCCCCATGATAGTCCGCGGGAAAAGTCACTTCAAAGGATTTCGTCTCGCCGACGGACAGCCCGATGATACCGGCCTCGAAGTCGCGCAGCAGCTTGCCTTCGCCCAGCACCACGGCCTGCCCCTTGGCTTCGCCACCCTCGAAAACAACGCCGTCGACGGTGCCACGGTAGTCGATGTCGGCCGCGTCGCCGGCCATCACTGCGCGCGTCACGCCGATGTATTCGGTGCGCTGCTTGCGCAGCACCTCGAGTGTCTTGTCGACTTCGGCGTCGGCAACATCGACCTGCGCGCGTTCGATCGTGACTCCGGCGATATCACCGAGGACGATATCGGGAAAGATCTCGAACGTGGCGGTGAAGGCGAATTCGCCAGCCGCATCGGCGAGCGGCGTCGCCTCGATCCGGGGCGAACCGGCCACGCGCAGATTCTTTTCGCGCACCGCTTCGGTGAAGGTGCGTTCCACCGTGTCGCCCAGCACTTCCTGGCGCACCTGCGGGCCGTATTGCTGCTCGACCACTTTGAGCGGCACCTTGCCCGGGCGAAAGCCGTGCAGCTTGGCCGTGCGCTGCAAGCGCTTGAGGCGGTTGCCGACTTCGGTGTCGATCTGGTCCATCGGCACGGCCACCTTGAGGCGGCGTTCGAGACTGCTGAGAGTTTCAAGACTAGCTTGCATCAGGGAAGGCCTTCCAGGTCGATTCGCGAAAACAGGCTGCCAGGACCCCGGCACGCCGCGTCGGGTTGCCCCGCGAGACGGCTGGCCAGGGTCGCTGGTGCGAGAGGGGGGACTCGAACCCCCAAACCTTGCGGCGCTGGAACCTAAATCCAGTGCGTCTGCCAATTCCGCCACTCTCGCGAACTGCCGAGTTTAGTACAATCGCCGCCGCACCGCATCCGCAACGCCGTCGCGGTCAACGCAACAGATTGATCCAACGAGACTTTCCGGACTCTGGCTCACGCGCATGGGCGTCGCACACTACGAGAATTTTCCAGTCGCATCGATCCTGCTGCCGCGCCGCCTGCGGCGCCCGGTACTCGCGATCTACGCTTTCGCCCGGGAAGCGGACGATATCGCCGATGAAGGCGATGCGTCGGCCCGGCAGCGACTGGCCGATCTCGACCGCCGCTTCGGCGAACTCGATCGCATTGAACAGGGCCTGGCACCGACGCTGCCGCACTGCCTGCCCCTGGCTACAGCCGTGCGTGACCATGCCCTGCCCGTTCCGCTGCTGCGCGACCTGCTGGACGCCTTCCGTCAGGACGTCACCCGCACCCGCTACGCGAACTACGACGAGTTGCTCGACTATTGTCGGCGCTCCGCGCACCCGATCGGCCGCCTGTTGCTGCACCTGTACGGCCGCACCGACGAGCGCAGCCTGGTCCGTTCCGATCTGATCTGTTCCAGTCTCCAGATCATCAACTTCCTGCAGGACGTCGCGATCGACTATCGAAAAGGCCGGATCTATCTTCCGCTCGACGAAATGCGGCAGCATGCGGTCTCGGAAACCACGATCGCCACCGGCGACGCCAACCCGCAATGGCGGGCCTTCATGCAGTTTCAGATCGATCGCGCGCGAGCCCGCATGAGTGCCGGCGCGCCGCTGGCCGCCGACCTGCGTGGCCGCATCGGCATGGAACTGCGCATGGTCATCGCCGGCGGGCGCCGCATCCTCGACAAGCTGGCTGCGGTCGAGGGCGACGTGTTTCGCCACCGGCCGGTGCTGGGCAAGAGCGACTGGGCGCGCGTGATCGTGCGCGCCGTCGCGCGGCTTTGAGCGGGGCACCGGTCACCAAGTGCCGATGAATCCGGACCAGTATTGCCAGGAGCGGGTCGCGAAGAGCGGGTCGAGCTTCTACTACAGCTTCCTGTTCCTGCCGCCGCCGCGCCGCCGCGCGATCATGGCGCTGTATGCCTTCTGCCGCGAGGTGGACGACGTCGTGGACGAGATCGCCGACCCCGCGATCGCACGACAGAAACTCGCCTGGTGGCGGGGAGAGATCGCGGCCACCTTCGCCGGGCATCCCGGGCACCCGGTGGCGCGAGCCCTGCAACCGGTCATCGCGACGTTCAACCTGCCGCGTGAACACTTCGACGCGATCATCGACGGCATGCAGATGGACCTCGACTGGAACCGGTATCCCGATTTCGCGACGCTCGAAACCTACTGCCATCGCGTCGCGGGCGTGGTCGGCCTGCTGTCGGCGGAAATCTTCGGCTATCGCGACGGCGCGACCCGCGAATACGCGCGCAACCTCGGGCTCGCATTGCAGCTGACCAACATCCTGCGCGATGTCGGCGAAGACGCCAGGCGCAATCGCATTTACCTGCCGCTCGACGAACTCGCCAGCCACGACGTATCGGTCGACGACATCATCCGGTATCGTGAAACCGATGCGGTATCCCGCCTGCTGCGATCCCAGGCACAGCGCGCCCGCAGCTATTACACCGCGGCCTTCGCCGCTCTGCCCGCAGGCGATCGCAAGGCGCAACGAGCGGGGCTGATCATGGGCGCGATCTACCGGCAACTGCTCGACGAAGTCGAAGCCGAAGGCACCGCGGTGATGAACCGCCGCGTGGCCCTCACGCCGCTGCGCAAGCTCTGGATCGCCTGGAAAACCTGGGTCGCCAATTGCTGGGTCGCCAATTGAGCTCGCGACCCCGCGCCTCCGCTTGCAAGCCGATGCTGACTGAACGACCGATTGCATCGGCACCATCCGCTTACTCGGCGCACAACCGATGAAACACGGCATCCGCGTCGGCATCGTGGGGGGCGGCTGGGCCGGGATGGCGACGGCGGTCACGCTCGCCGAAGCCGGGGTCGCGGTGACCATGTATGAGGCCGGCAAGGTGCTGGGCGGACGTGCCCGCCGCGTCGACACGGACACCGGCACCGTCGACAACGGCCTGCACATCCTGCTCGGCGCCTACAGCGAGACGCTGCGGCTGATCGACCGCTTCGGCGCAGGGCCGGCCTCGTATCGGCGCCTGCCGCTCACCCTCGAGATCGGCAACCGGTTCAGGCTACGCTGCCCCCCCTGGCCGGCGCCCTTGCATCTGCTCGCGGGGCTCGCATCGGCGCGCGGACTGTCGTGGCATGACCGCCTCAACGCCGCCCTCTTCATGGCGAAGATGCGTCGCGCCCGCTATCGCACCCGCACCCCTTGCAGCGTCGCCACACTGCTCGAGCAAGCTTCCCAGACCGCCGTCAACCGCGAGTTCCTGTGGCATCCGCTGTGCGTAGCGGCCCTCAACACGCCGGCCGCCGAGGCAGACGCGCAGGTGTTTCTCAACGTCCTGCGCGACGGTCTCGACGGCCCTGCCGGCGCCAGCGACCTGGTGCTGCCTCGCGTCGACCTCTCCGCGCTCTTTCCCGAGCCGGCCGCACGCCATGTGATCGCCCGGGGCGGCACGATCCATACCGGCCGCACCGCGCTGCGCATCGACGCCGGCGCGGAAGGCCTGCGCATTGTGGATACGGACGACAGCGCGGCATTCGACGCCGTGGTGTGTGCCGTCGATGCGCCCCGCCTGGAGCCCCTGGTCAGCGGTCTGCCCGCGCTGCGGCCGGCGATCGAAATGGTTCGGGCACTGCGCTTCGCGCCGATCGCCTCGGTCTATCTTCAGTATCCGCCGCAGGTACGACTGCCGTTTCCGATGCTCGGCCTCACCGACGGCCCCGGGCAATGGGTGTTCGATCGCGGTGCGTTGTGCCACCAACCGGGATTGCTCGGCGCGGTGACCAGCAGCGCCACCGACGTGGACCGGACCTCACCGCTCGCACTCGCCGAGGCCATCCACACCCAGCTCGGATCGCTGCTCGGCCCGCTGCCACGCTTCGGCTGGCACCGGCTGATCACCGAGAAGCGGGCCACGTTCGTGTGCGCACCCGGCCTGCGCCGTCCGGCATCACGCACACCGGTTGCCGGGCTGCTCCTGGCCGGCGACTATGTCGAGAGCGACTACCCGGCGACACTCGAAGCCGCGGTTCGCAGCGGCCTCGCGTGCGCGCGCTCGATCCTGGAGAGCCATTGACCATCCCGACCGACTACCGCCCGGCCCCCGGCCTGCTGCGCGAGCGGGTAATCCTGGTGACCGGCGCGAGCCGCGGCATCGGCCGGGCCGCCGCGCTGGCATTCGCCGGTCTCGGCGCGACCGTGATCGTGCACGGCAGAGACGAGACCCGCACCGCCGAAACCTACGATGCCATCGTCGCTGCCGGCGCCCCCGAGCCGGCGCGCGTGCACCTGGATTTCGCCACCGCCACCGAAACCGACTACGGCGCTTTCGCCGCCAGCATTGCCGAGAGTTTCGGCCGCCTCGACGGTATCCTGCACAGCGCGATCCATCTCGAGAAACTGATGGCTGCCGACGCTCTGTCCGAAGGCGCGTGGCAGCGCCTGCTCAAGGTGAACTTTCTCGCGCCGCTCTTGCTCACTCGCGCCGCTGCAGGCCTGCTCAAGGCGGCGCCCGATGCCTCGGTGATCTACACCGGGGACTCGCACTGCGCCGTGCCCGGCGCCTATTGGTCGGGGCTGGTCGCGCCGAAGGCGGCCCTGATCGCCGCGATGCGATCGCAGGCCGAGGAATGGACGCAGTGGCCCGGGCTCCGGGTGAACACGATCGTGCCCGGGCCCGTGGGTTCGCCGGCGCGCGCCTTCACCCACCCCGGCCAGTCACCGAAGGCACTACCGGCACCAGCAGCAATCCTGCCGGGCTATTGCTTCCTCATCGGGCCGGACAGCCGCGGCATCAGCGGGACCGTGCTCGACTGTCAGCCCTGAAGGGCGCGGCGGATGCTGTCGGGCACCGCCAGCGACCTGCCGCTCGCCAGATCGACCCACACCAGCACCGCTTCGCCCTCGGCGTAGACCGTGGCCGGATCGTCGCGCATCAGCAGCCGGTGCGTGACGGTGAAACTGGAATTGCCGATCCGCCCGGCGTGCAACTGCACCGTGACCTCGGCGGGATAGAGCACCGGCTTGATGAACCGGCAGCCGATGGTGCCCAGCAGGGCGCCTTCGGCATCGGTCTCGTAGTGCGCGCCCAGCGTCGCGAACCAGGCGATGCGCGCCTCCTCGAAATAGCGGAAGTAGGCGACGTTGTTGAGATGGCGCAGGACGTCGATCTCGCCCCAGCGCAGGCGCATGTGTTCGGTGTGAAGCAGTCGTGCGGTCATGGTCGGTTCCGGCATCGCCGGTTGGAGGTTGAGGGAGAGTGTCGTTTATCATCGGTCAATGGCGATATTGCACCATGCAACGGGCGGTGCCGCCGCGGAACCGTCGTCCCGTCACCCCGATCCAGGAGATGAGCAGTGGCCGAGCGTGAGTTCATGGAGTACGACATCGTGATCGTCGGTGCCGGCCCGTCCGGTCTGGCCTGTGCCATCCGCGTCCGGCAGTTGTGTGCCGAACGCGGGCTCGATCTGTCGGTGTGCGTGATCGAGAAGGGCTCCGAGGTCGGGGCGCACATCCTGTCAGGGGCCGTGATCGAGCCACGCGCGCTCGACGAATTGCTGCCGGACTGGAAGGAACGCGGCGCGCCGCTGATCACCGCGGTCACCGAAGACCGGTTCCTGTTTCTCACCCGGAATCGCGCGCTGCGCCTGCCGACGCCGCCGCAGATGCACAACCACGGCAACTACATCATCAGCCTGGGCAATCTCTGCCGCTGGCTCGCCACGCAAGCCGAGGCACTGGGCGTCGAGATCTATCCCGGATTCGCCGCCGCTGAAGTGCTCTACGACGACGCCAGCACCGTGACCGGCGTCGCCACCGGCGATCTCGGCATCGGTCGCGACGGATCGCCTACCGATCGCTTCCAGTCCGGCATGGAACTGCGCGCGCGCCAGACCATCTTCGCCGAAGGCTGCCGCGGGTCGCTCACGCGTGATCTGTTCGATCGCTTCAACTTGCGCGCGGGCGCCGACCCGCAGACTTACGGCATCGGCATCAAGGAGCTGTGGGAGATCGACCCGGCACGCCACCAGGCCGGCCTGGTGGTCCACAGCGTCGGCTGGCCGATGAGCACCGACACCTACGGCGGGTCGTGGATGTATCACTTCGAGAACAACCAGCTATCGGTCGGGTTCGTGATCGGGCTCGACTATTCCAACCCGCACTTGTCGCCGTTCGACGAGATGCAGCGCTTCAAGACCCACCCTTCGGTGCGGCCGATCTTCGAAGGCGGACGTCGCATCTCCTATGGCGCGCGCGCCCTGTCCGAGGGCGGACTGCAATCGATTCCGAAACTGACCTTCCCGGGCGGCATGCTGATCGGCGACACGGCCGGCTTTCTCAACGTGCCCAAGATCAAGGGCACGCACACCGCGATGAAATCCGGCATGACCGCGGCCGAAGCCTGCGTCGATCACCTCGTTGCCGCCGATGCCACCGCCGAAGCCACGGACTATCCCGAGCGGCTGCGCCGCACCTGGCTGTGGAGCGAACTCGCGTCGGTGCGCAACATCCGCCCAGCGTTTCGCTGGGGCCTGTATGGCGGCATCGCCTATTCCGCCCTCGACACCTACGTCCTGCGTGGCAAGGCTCCCTGGACCCTGCACCACCACGCCGACCACGAGCAACTCAGGCTTGCGGCGCAGAGCCCGCGCATCGACTACCCCAAACCCGATGGCAAGGTCAGCTTCGACAAGCTCTCATCGGTGTTCGTGTCCAACACCAATCACGAAGAAGACCAGCGCATCCACCTCACCTTGAAGGATGCGTCGGTGCCGATCGCGTTCAATCTCGCCCGCTACGACGCGCCGGAACAGCGTTACTGTCCGGCCGGCGTGTACGAGATCGTCCGCGATGGCGCCAACGCCGAACCGCGGCTGCAGATCAACGCGCAGAACTGCGTCCACTGCAAGACCTGCGACATCAAGGATCCGACCCAGAACATCCGCTGGGTCGTGCCCGAAGGCGGCGGCGGGCCGAACTATCCCAACATGTGATGCGGCTGCACCGAAGGACGACCCGCACCGGGGCCCCCCGCGTGCAGATGACAGTGGACATTGCGCCCGGCCTGCAACCGGTGCTGGCCGCCATCGCCGACGCCGGCGACGATCCGGGCGCCACGCTGCTGTGCCGTCTGGCGGCCGAGATTCGCCCACGCGATCCCGACGACGGCGCCCGGGCGCTGAAGAACCTGCAAGCGCTCCAGTTCGTGCTGGCCTCGGCGCCACGGCTACGCGAGGGCCTGCGCGACTACCTGCTGCGCCTGTTCACGACCCATCATCAGACCGCGCTCTATGCCGATCTGGGCGTGCTGCCCGATACCGGATTCTTCACCGAATTGTGGCGCCGCGTCGCGCACAAGCTGCTGCCGGCGGCGGTCGATCCGACGTCGTTGAAGGACGCGCTGGGGCAGGTATTCCACCGCACCACCGATCATCGCTGGGTAACGGCGATCGACGACGAACAGTGGCAGAACGTGTTCAACGCGATCGGCGTCGATTTCCTGTCGGGCCGGCATGCCGACCCGACCATCGCACAATTGCTCGACGCCGTGCGCATCGTTTCCGCCCGTATCGCCGCGATGGGCGTGCACCCCGATCTGGTGGCCACCCGGCCGGCGCTGCGCGAGCACGAATCGCCGTTCCTGGAACAGTTAGCCGAAACGCTGCGCTGGATCGCCGCGTTCCGGGAAGCCACCGAGAACAACGCGCCCCAGGCCGAGGACGACAAGCACCTGCGGGTCCTGCTCGACCAGTGCTGCGACGTGATCACGCGGGTACGGCGCAACACCGGCAACACCGGCATCAGCGTCGCCCTCACCTACCTGCTACAGCGGCTGGCCGAGACCATCGCGCGCATGGAGCAACTGCTCGACCTGCTCGACCGGACACCGGCGGACCGCCGGGTGGCTTCCGCGGTGCGGCTGTTCAAGCTGCTGGTCGAGGCCGAGAACGAGAGCAACAACCTGCGGCGCCATTTCGGGCGCAACACCGAGCTGATCGCGCGTGAAGTCACCGAGCACGCCGGCCGCACCGGCGAGCACTACATCACCAACACGCCGGCGGAATACCAGGCGATGTTCACCTCGGCCCTTGGCGCCGGGCTGATCGTCCCGTTCATGGCGCTGATCAAGATCGGCCTGCACGACCTGCACCCGGCGCCGCTGATCGAGGCCTTTGCCTACAGCATGAACTACGCCCTCGGCTTCATGCTGATCCATGTGTTGCACTTCACCATTGCCACCAAGCAGCCGGCGATGACGGCGTCTCGCATCGCGGCGGCACTCGATCATCCACCCGGCACGAAACCCGACGCCGGCGCGATGGCCGACCTGATCACGCGGGTCGTGCGCAGTCAGGTGATCGCCATTCTCGGCAACGTCAGTTTCGCCTTTCCGCTCGCCTTCGTGATCGCCGCTGCCCTGCACCTGTCGACCGGCGCCCATGTGATGTCGCCCGCGGCCGCGCGGCAGGTGCTGCACGACCTGCATCCGTTCGCCAGCCTCGCGCTGTTCCATGCGGCGATCGCCGGCTGCTATCTGTTCCTGTCCGGCCTGATTTCCGGCTATCACGACAATATCGCGATCTACAACCGTATCCCGCAGCGGATCGAACAATTGCGTTGGCTCGAACGCCTGATCGGGCCGCATCGCCTGCACCAGCTCGCCAGCTACATCGAAAACAATCTCGGCGGGCTGGCCGGCAATTTCTGGTTCGGCGTATTCCTCGGCAGCACCGCGACACTGGGTCTGAACCTCGGCCTGCCGCTCGACATCCGTCACATCACGTTCTCCGCCGCCAATCTGGCGACGGCGGTCGTGTCGCTCGACCAACAGGTGCCATGGCAGGTGTTCGCGATCTCGACCCTCGGTGTGCTGCTGGTCGGGGGGGTCAACCTGACGGTGAGCTTCGGGCTCGCACTGCTGGTAGCGCTGAAGGCTCGGCACGTGCGCTTCCGCTATGCGCGGCCGCTGCTGGCGGCACTGGGGCGGCGCATGATCACATCGCCACTGGACTTCGTGCGCCCGCCCCGAGCCACGGCCGACGTCCCGCCAACCTGACCTATCTTCCGCTACTTGCCCAAGAGGAGCATCGCCATGCCACTGAGCCACGACATTCGCGCCGCGCGCATCGACCTCATCGCTGCCCTGCGCTCCGCCGCTCGCATCGGCCTCAACGAAGGCGTCTGCAATCACTTCAGCCTCGAACTGCCGGGCGCACCCGACAAGTTCCTCATCAATCCGCAGGGCTTCCACTGGTCCGAGCTGGTACCCGACGACCTGATGATCGTCGACGAGCACGGCGAGGTGGTCGAGGGGAGACACAAGGTGGAACCGACCGCGTTCTTCATCCATGGCCGCATCCATCTGGGCAAGCGCAAAAAGTGCGTGCTGCACACTCACATGCCGCACGCGACCGCGCTATGCCTCCTGGAAAACGGCGCGCTCGACTGCGCCGCCAACCAGAACGCGATGCGGTTCTGGAACCGCATCGGCTACGACGGCGACTACGGCGGCGTGGCGCTGGACGAGAACGAGGGTGACCGCATCTGCAACGCCCTGGGCGACCGCGACGTTGTGTTCCTCGCGCATCACGGCGTGATCGTCTGCGGCGACAACGTCGCCCACGCGTTCGACGATCTCTACTACCTTGAGCGCTCGTGCATGGTGCAGGTGCTCGCCCAAGGTACCGGTGGCCGGCTGAAGCGTGCCCCGACGCACCTGGTCGAGCATGCCGCGAGCCAGATCGAGAGTCAGCGGCAGCAATCGGTGCTGCACTTCGATGCGCTCAAGCGGTTGCTCGATCGCGACCAACCCGGCTGGTCGGGCGGACACCGCTAAAAGTTTGGCCCACCCCCAGGCTGCGCTGCGCTTCGCCTTCCCCCTCCAGGGGGCGCCCCGTCCTCGGGGGACCCTGTGGGCGGGGCCCCTGTGGGTGTGGGCGCGGGACCCTGTGGGCGGGGCCCCTCCGCTTTCGATACTGACTACTCCTCGCGCACCCAGCTCTGGGTGCGGCCGATCAACGCCATGCCGATGAAGCCTCGCACATCCAGGCGCTTGCCGCCGTCCCTGACCATCAACTTGCAGCGGTAGGTCTTGCTGTTGTCGGGGTCGAGAGTCTCGCCGCCGGCGAACACATCGCCGTCGGGCCTCAGGCCTCGCAGACTGATCATCCCCAGGATCGGCTTGTCCTTGCGCTCGTCGGTGCAGAGCTTGCACAGCCGGCCCGGGTTGTCGGGATCATCGCTCGGCAACGGCAGGATCCCGACCACCTTGCCTTCGAAGCCGGCCGGCGTCTGGACGATTCGCACGAACGAACGCGCGGATCCGTCAGAACCGACAGGTCGATTTTCGCGTCGGTGCGGAAACGCTCCGGACCACATTCCGTGCGCGTCGCGGATGCCCACCGCGGATCGGACCCGCGGCCGGTCTCTCCTTTTGAAACAACGATGTTTCATCTTCACCGATCCGCGACAACCGTTACCACAGTGGATTCCTAGCGATCTTCCAATAGCAATCCGGTCGATCGCAAAAACAAAATCCCTAGCCAACCTGTTGCTATTTCAAACGCCACGTCCTAACGTTAAATCGCTGCCACAACAAGTTGCGTGTCATTGACTTTTCGGCTGTCGCTGCATCACGACACAAATGGAGGATCCAATGACTACAAGACTCTGCATACCCTGCATACCCTGCATACCCTTTGCGTTCGCGACCTTCCTCGCTTTTCTGTCGACCTGGTTCTCGGTGGCGCATGCCGCGGTCTCGGTACAGTTGGTGGAAGCAGGGCCTCGAATCACTCTCCTGCGGATCACCGTCGGCTCGCCGAAACTCGAGGATGTCGACACGCCGGCCGGCAAGTTCCAGCGTTTCTCGCAGCGCGAGGGTGGGCAGGGCGGTGCCGGCATCGGTGTCGGCTCACTCGGCCACCCGGAACTACCGGTGATCGGTTTCCCGCTGGCATTGCCGATCGACCTGACGACGCTGAGCGTCGACGTGAAGCCCGAAGGCGACCCGAGGATTCTGCAGGCCACGATCTTCCCGGTGCAACCGGGCGAGATCGCGCGCAAACAGGATCGGGAGCTACCCAAGTTCCAGTTCGACCGCGACCTCTATCTGAAGGGCTCGCGGCAACCTGGCGAGGCACTGGAACGAAACTCGATCTTCAAGGGCGACGCCAACGTGGCCACCTTCAAGTTCTCGCCCTTCGGCTACGACCCCGCCAAAAGTCTGCTCACCTACTATCCCAGCTATCTGGTCACGATATTCCACGACGCCGGCGACTGCTTCCTGATCGATCGGCTGATCGATACCAGGACCCTGCCCGCGTTCGACGGCATCGACCAGCATTTCGAGCGCCTGCCGCTTCCGGCCCTGCCGCTGGCCCTGAACAAGGCGTTCGCGATCAAGCAGTTCTGCCCGCCGGCCCTGATACCGAACCGCTCCGGAGTGCGATTCCTGATCATCACGCACCCTGATTTCCTGGCCGCGGCCAACACGCTGCGCGCGCACAAGGTGGCGCTGGGCATCTCGACGCTGGTCGTGAATACGCAGACGATCTCCGGCGGTCCGGCGGTAGCAAGCGCGGTACAAATCCGCAACTGGATTGCCAACTACTACGCCACCCATCTCATCAAACCCAAGTGGGTGCTGTTCGTCGGCGACGCCGAGTACATCCCCACCCACTACGACCTCAACAACAATTCCGACTCGGCGAAGAACGCGAGCGACATCTGGTATGGCCAGTTCGGCGCCGGGCCGACCGACATTCCGCCATTCGGCATCGGCCGGTTTCCGGTCGACACCCTGGCCCAGGCGAACACGATCGTCTCGAAGACGATGGCCTTCGAAACCTCGCCGCCGCCGAATGCTCTGTTCGGCAGCGATTTCTACAACCGCCTGACCTTCGCATCCTACTTTCAGGGTAACGACCCCACTGATGACCGCTGGTTTGCGGAAACCACCGAACTGGTGCGCGACTACACCGAAACACTCGGATACTCCCCGCAACGCATTTACACCGCCAGTGCTGCCGCGAATCCGCTGTTCTATCGCGGCGGCGGGGCCATTCCGCTCGATCTGCGCAAGCCCGGATTCGCCTGGAACGGGACGACGGCCGACATCGTCAATGCGGTCAACAACGGCACCGCGCTGCTGTATCACCGCGACCATGGCTGGTGGGATGGATGGGGCGACCCCGCTTTCGACACCGGCGACCTCGGCGCAATCGCGGTCACCAACAACCGGTTCCCGGTGGTGTTCAGCATCAACTGCGCGAGCGGCATCTTCGACAACGAAACGGTCGATCTGCCCGCGAATATCGTCGGTGCCGGCTACGGACCCGCGCCCGGCACGGTGTACTGGGCGGAGGCCTTCCTGCGCAAGGCCGACGGGGCGCTGGCGGTGATCGGCGATACCCGCTCGAGCAGCACGATCGACAACAATCACCTGACGCTCGGCCTGTTCGACGCCATCTTCCCCGACTTCATTCCAGGCTATGGTGCCGCCACCCCGATCCAGCGCCTGGGGGACGTCCTCAACCACGCCAGGGCGTTCATTGCCGCCGTGGACTCGGGTGCCACGCCGAACCTGCATCCGTTCGATGTCGGCGGCGTTCGCCCCGGGGTATCGGGCTTGCGCCAGGAACTGAATCTCTACAACCTGCTCGGCGACCCCACGGTCAAGCTTCGCGTCAGCCCGCCGTGGATCTTCTCGGTGGTCAACATCGCGCTGCTGGAAGGGCTTGCGGTCATCCGGATTCCGATTCCAGACCCGCCCTGCCTCTCCTGCCCGTTCCCCGAACTGATCACCGCGGTTGCCATCGATCCCGAGTCGGGTCGCATCCTGGGCCGAGGCCTGATCAATCGCGAGGGCGACGGGCGCATCGATCTGGGTGGCTTCAAGGGCAATTTCTGGGTGCGGGTCGGGTCGCCGGACGGCCTCTCCGTCCAGGCGGCGCTGGACGAGACCGACACCGATCGCGACGGCGTTCCCGACAGCCGCGACAACTGCATCGACATCGCCAACAAAGACCAACTCGACACCGACCGCGACGGCTACGGTAACGCCTGCGATGGCGACCTCAACAACGACGGCTTCGTCAACAGCATCGATCTGGCGCTGTTCAAGGCGCGGTTCGGCACGCGCGGCGAAACCGCCGCCGACATCAACGGCGACGGCCTGGTGAACGCGATCGATCTGGCGAAGTTCAAGCAGCTTTTCGGCCGCCGGCCGGGACGCTCCGCCTGGCATCTGCCGTCCGATGCCGGGTGAGCATCCGTATTGAAAATGCTCGACTGGTTACCGATCGGAAGTCCGGTATTTCGTTCAACGAAGAGAGGGTGACATGAAACGATTTCGTGCATTTCTGGCAGCGATTGCCCTGCTGTCCGCCGCGGCAACCGCCACCGCAGGATCCCTGATCATCCAGCCACTGAACACGGTGGTGAATGTCGGCGACAGTTTCGATCTCGAGGTGAGGGGCCAGGGCTTTCTCGAAACCCTCGTGGGTGGCGGGTTCGACTTCACGTTCAATGGCGCCGCCTTGCAACTCACCGGGGTGAGCATCGCCCCGATCTGGGAATTCGTTCCGGCCGGCGGCGCCATCGACAACGTTGCAGGCACCCTGACGGACGCCAGCTTCAACAGTTTCGCCACCCCTCGCAGCGGCGACTTCGACATTGCCACCCTGAGTTTCAAGGCGCTCGCGCTCGGCCTCTCGGAAATCGCACTGGCCGCGTCGACGTTGTTCGTGTTCAGCGATGTCGCGGGAAATGAGATCACGCCATTGTTCGGCAAGGCCTCGGTGCAGGTGCTGGGCGTGCCGGAACCGAGCACGGTGGCGATGATGCTCGCCGGGTTCGCCCTGCTGGCGCTGACGCTTGGACGGCGTAACCGCACGGTCGCCGGCGCCACCTGACGCGGAGCGTTTCGCAGTGGTCAGGTGCGCCCGATGTTCCCAGGCGCACCAGAACGGGGTCGGCCATGGTGGTCGACCTCATGTTGCTACCTATACCGCCTCGAACAACCCCGCCGCACCCATGCCGGTGCCGACACACATCGTGACCATGCCATAGCGTTGCCCTGCGCGGCGCAGGCCATGGACGATGGTCGCGGTACGGATGGCGCCGGTGGCACCCAATGGATGCCCCAGCGCAATCGCGCCACCCAGCGGATTGATCCGCGACGGATCGAGTCCCAGTTCGCGGATCACGGCCAGCGATTGCGCCGCGAATGCTTCGTTGAGTTCGATCCACGCGATGTCAGCCTGCCTGATGCCGGTCTGCGCCAGCAGCTTGGGTACCACCGCGATCGGGCCGATGCCCATGATTCCCGGTGCCACGCCGGCCACCGCATAGCCGACAAATCGCGCGAGCGGCGTGAGCCCGAACCGCTCGAGCGCTGCCTCGCTCGCCAGGATGACCGCACCCGCGCCATCCGACGTCTGGGAACTGTTACCTGCGGTCACGCTGCCGCTGCTCGCGAAGACCGGGCGCAAGCTGCCCAGCGCCGCCATCGTGGTACCGGCACGTGGACCTTCGTCGATGCCGACAATCTTCTCGACAACCGCGATGCGTTCGCCAGTCAGGTCGGGCACTCTCGCGGTGATGGTGAACGGCGCGATCTCCTCGCGAAACTCGCCACCTGCGATTGCCGCGAGCGCCTTGCGATGACTCTCGACCGAAAAGGCATCCTGATCTTCGCGACTCACTTTCCAGCGGGTCGCGACGTTCTCGGCAGTGAGTCCCATGCCGAACGCGATACCGACATCAGCATCACCGGTGAACACCGCCTCGTTGAAAGAGATGCGGTTGCCGCCGAGCGGCACCCGGCTCATGCTCTCGGTGCCGCCGGCCACCATCACGTCGGCGGCACCCAGACGAATCCGATCTGCCGCCTGCGCCACCGCCTGCAAACCGGAGGCGCAGAAGCGGTTCACGGTAAGGCCGGCAACGCTGTCGGGAAAACCGGCCAGCAGCAGACCGATGCGCGCGACGTTCATGCCCTGCTCCGCCTCCGGTAGCGCACAGCCGACGATCACGTCATCCACGGCAGCGAGATCGAGCGAAGGCACTCGGGCAACCACGGCGCGCAACACATGCGCGAGCAGGTCGTCGGGCCGCGTGTCCCGGAACATGCCGCGTGGCGCCTTGCCGACGGGGGTTCTCACCGCGGCAACTACGTAGGCATCCTGCACCTGTCGCGTCATGGCTAGTTGCGCAATGGCTTGCCGGTCGCGAGCGTGTGCGCGATCCGGGCCTGGGTTTTCTCGGTGGCCACCAGTTCCATGAAGGCCTCGCGTTCCAGCCGCAGCAACCAGGCCTCGTCCACCAGGCTGCCGCCATCGACGTCGCCCCCGCACATCACGTACGCCAACTTGCGGGCGACGAGCTGATCATGCTCGGAGATGAACTCGCCACCGCGCAGGTTGACGATATGCGCCTGGAACGTGGCGATGGCGCTGCGGCCTGCCACCGCGATGCGTCTGGCCGGCAGCGGCGGTCGGTAGCCAGCCTCGGCGAGCGCCATCACTTCGCTGAGCGCCACATGCAACAGCTCGAACCGGTTCATGACGATCGGATCGGACGGACGCAGAAATCCGAGTTCGCGCGCCTGTACGGCACTGCGTCCAACCTGAGCTGTCGCCACGCTCTGGAAATGACCGCGCAGCGCACCGAAAAGATCGCCACCCTGCACCGCCGCGGCGGCGCGCATCGCGAGTTCCTTGCAACCCCCGCCAGCCGGGATCAGGCCCACGCCGGTTTCGACCAGACCGATGTAGCTCTCCAGCGTCGCGACGGCCCGGTCGCAGTGCATGATGAACTCGCAACCGCCGCCGAGCGCCATGCCATCGACGGCGGCAACGGTGGGCACGCCGCAGTAGCGCAACGCGAGTGAGGTCTTCTGGAACGCGGTGACGATCGCCTCGACCTTTTCCAGGCGCCCCGCCATCAGCGCGTCGGCAACATTGAGCGAACGCGCCGCCTTGAGCACCATGGCTTCGGCCTCGCGCCGAAATCGCTTGACCATCGAGCCAATGGCGGACGGCCTGGTGCCGGGCGCACGCGCCGCCGATGGCCCCGAGAGATTGGCGCCGACCGAAAACGGTGGCTCGGTCTGCCAGATCACGAGACCGCGACAGTCGCGTTCGGCGATGTCGATGGCCTGGTTGACGCCATCGAGCACATCGTCACCGATGGCGTGCATGCGGCTTTTGAAGCTCAGGATCGCGATGTCGTCGCGCAGCGTCCAGCAACGAACCGCCGCGGTTTCGAACAAGGTGGTGCCGACGGCGTCATCGTCGCCGAGCACGCGGTCCGGCACCGGCTGCCGTCGGTACACCGGCAGCACCGGGCGCGGGTGCGAGCTTCGCGTCACCGGGCTCCAGGAACCTGCCACCGTGTGCACCCCGGACCGGGCCGGATCCAGGACCCATGCGGGCAACGGCGCCGCCGCGATGGTGCCGCCGGCGGCGATGTCGTCGGCCAGCCAGCGCGCCACGCGCTGCCAGCCAGCCGACTGCCAGTGTTCGAACGGCCCCTGCCGCCAGCCGAAACCCCATCGCACCGCCAGATCGAGATCGCGCGCATTGTCGGCGATAACCTCGAGGTGCACGGCGCAGTAGTGCAGCATGTCGCGGGTCACGCGCCAGAGAAACTGCGCCTGCGGACGGGTGTCGGCGCGCAGTTGTTCGAGCCTTGCCGCCGGATCCGCGAGCTTCAGGATACCGACCACGGCCGGATCCGCCGCGCGAGTCGCGGGCCGATAGTCGAGCGTCGCAGGGTCGAGAACGAAAATGTCCCGGCCCTGCTTGCGATAAACGCCCGCCCCGGACTTCTGGCCGAGCGCACCGCGATCGAGCAGCGCCCGATACCAGTCGGGTGGCTGGAAGAATCGCCACCACGGATCGTCGGGCAGGGAACCGTGCATGGTGCCGATGACGTGGCCGAGGGTGTCCAGCCCGACCACGTCGGCGGTGCGATAGGTAGCGCTCTTCGGTCGCCCCAGCAGCGTGCCGGTGATGGCATCGACCTCGTCGAAACCGAGACCAAGCTCCCGGGTGTGGTGAAACGCCGCCAGGATCGAGAACACGCCGACGCGGTTGGCGATGAAGTTGGGGGTGTCCCTGGCCCGGACAACGCCCTTGCCGAGTGCCGTCACCAGAAAAGCCTCCAGCCGGTCGAGCATCGACGAATCGCTTTCAGCGGTCGCGATCAGTTCGACCAGATGCAGGTAGCGGGGCGGATTGAAGAAATGCACACCGCAGAAACGGCTGCGCAACCCGGCCGGCAGCGCGTCGCCGAGTGCCTGGATCGACAACCCCGAGGTGTTGCTGGCGAGAATGGTATCGGCCCGGATGTGGGGGGCGATGCGGCGATAGAGGTCGCGCTTCCAGTCGATGCGCTCGGCGATCGCTTCGATCACCAGATCGCAATCGGCCAGCAGCGCGAGGTGCTGGTCGTAGTTGGCGATCGTGATCGTGTCGGCGACGGCGGCGGTCGCGAGCGGGCTCGGATCGAGCTTGCGCAAGGCGTCGACGGCCTTGCGCACGTCCGCGTCGGGGTCGCCGCCGGCGGCAGCCCGATCGAACAACACCGCCTCCACACCCGCGTTCGCGAGATGCGCCGCGATCTGCGCACCCATGACACCAGCGCCAAGTACGGCCGCGCGGCGCACGAACCGGCGGGGCACTGCTACCGGCGGGCTCGACGCCGGCATCGCAAGCTGCGCCGCCGACCGCCCGGACGCTCAGAATGCATGCGAATACTGGAAACTCAACACGTCGGCCGAAGTCTGGTAGCTGCCACGGATCACGCCGGTAGCCGCCGCGGTGCCGAGCGAATGAGCGATCGTGGAATTCTGGAAGAAGATGTGCGCATAGCCCAGATCGACCGCACCCGCCTTGGAGATCTGCCAGCGCGCGCCCAGCGCCAGCCAGGTACGGTCGGCGTCGGGCAGGTTGGCGGTCCGGGTGCTGTCCTTGACCGGTGACGGATCCCAGGCGACACCGGCACGCAGCTTCCAGGCGTCGCAGAGGCGATAGGTCGCCCCCAATGACACACGCACGGTATCGTCGAGTTTGAGAGCGAGCGTTGAGGAGGTCGCGCCCGTTGCCGCCTGCTTGACCTGCAACTGCTGGATCTCGCTCCATTGCACGAAGCTCACGTCACCCAGCAAGGTCCAGCGATCGTTCAGCTCGTGCACCGCCGACAACGACGCGCTGGCGGGCAGCGTCAGCGCCGCCTTGATGGCGAAGTTGGCGCCCGGCACCGGTAGTCCGGAAGGCGTGGTGACGACCTGGTTGCCGCTCAGGTTGTAGTCGGCGCTCGAGCGATAGGCCACGCCGACCCTGGTTGCGGCGCCCACCTGGAACAAGGCGCCGAGGTTGAAGCCGAGCGCGTAATCGTTGCCGGTCAGTTTTGCGTTGCCCTCCACGCCCGGACCGAGCACGGCCTTGCGCGTGAGCTCGACGTCGACATAGCTGTAATTGATGCCGAAGCCGAGCGACACGCTGTCATTGACCTTGACCGACACCGACGGATTGATGTTGATCGACGTGATCTCCGACTTGACGGCCTGGAAACGCCCGAGCCAGTTGGCGTCGTACTCCGACGAGAGTCCCCAGGGTGCATTGATGGCCAGCCCCAGCTTGACGCGATCGTCGATCGCGAAGACCCCATAGAAATTCGGCAGGAAGATCATGCCCCCGGCGTTGCCGCCATTGCCGCCGAGGGTGCCGATCCCCAGTGGCGGCGTCGAGCCGTTGTTGGTCAGGTTGGACTTGACGTCGATCACATGGCCGGCGATCGCGATCTGGCTACCGGACAACCGCGCCATGCCGGCCGGATTGAACCAGACCGTACTCGCGTCCTCGGCCACGGCGGCGGCACCGGCGAATGCGGTACCCATGCCGCTCGCACTCTGCTCGATCAATGCAAATCCTGCCGCGTGCGCCGCCATCGGCACACCGGCACCGACCGATGCCAGCAGCACGAACAGACGTTTCAGAAGGCGTTTCTCGATCACGGTGGGGCTCCTCGGGACACGGACGGGGAAATCGGTACCGCGGCGATCGATTCCGGTGCGCTCCCGCCCGACCACGCCCGGGTACCACAACTTCTGATCTCGCACCTCACGTTCACCGCTCCAGCACCGGGCGTGGCTTGCGATCGTCGCCGACCGCGACATAGGTGAGCGTCGCCTCCGTCACTTTCACCACCTCGCGATGGATGCCACGCTCGGCATACACCTCGACGTTCACCGTGATCGACGTGCGGCCGATGCGCGCCACCTCGGCGTAAAAGCTCACCAGATCACCGATCAGCACCGGCTGCTTGAACACGAACGAATTCACGGCCACCGTCGCGACCCGGCCGCAGGCGGCGCGCACCGCCGGAATCGCGCCCGCGATATCGACCTGCGACATGATCCAGCCGCCGAAGATGTCACCGGTCACGTTGACGTCCGAGGGCATCGGCATCACGCGCAGCGTGGGTTCGCGACCAACCGGCAGGGTGCATGTGGCTGCGCCCGGCTCACTCATTGCCCACGAAACACCGGTTTGCGCTTCTCGACGAAGGCGGCGACGCCTTCGCGCAGGTCGGCGGTTCGGGCGCAGCGCGCGAACGCCGCCAGCTCGTGCTCCATCTGGGTCTCGATCGAGGTGCCGAGGCTGTCGTTCATGAGTTGCTTGGCTTCGGCATAGGCGAGCGTGGGTCCGTTGGCGAGCCGCCGCACCAGTCGCTGCGCGTCGGCAGCCAGGTCGGCGGCAGGCGCTATCCAGTTGACGACCCCGTAGGCCATGGCCGTGGCGGCGTCGAACATATCGGGCAGCAATGCGAATTGCATCGCCCGCTTGTAGCCGACGAGCCGTGGCAGGAAGTGGCTGCTGCCGCCATCGGGACTGGCGCCGATGCCGGCGTAGGCAAGCGTGAACCGGGTGTCGGCGGCAGCGATGGCGAGATCCGCGGCGCACAGCAGGCTGAATCCAGCGCCGGCAACCACGCCATGCACGACCGCGATCACCGGCTTCGGACTGCGCCGCAAGGCCAGCAAGGCGCAATGCATCTCGCGGCCGATACGCACGACGGTATCGGGCAGCGCGTCGATACCATTATGGAACAGCGCGACATCGCCACCGGCGCAGAACGCGGCGCCTTCACCGCGCAGAACGATGACCCGCACGTTAGAGTCGTGCTGCAGGCGTTCGGTGATCGCGCGCAAGGCGAACATGGCGGCGGCGTCCAGCGCATTCATCACTTCGGGCCGGTTGAGCGACACCGTTGCGATACCTTCGGCGATCGCCACCACGACCGCCTCGCTCATGTCGCCGCCTTCATTCTGCGTGCGTCTCCTCGATTCGGTCGGACACCTGCCTGGAGGCCGGCGCCATGACATTGGCCGCGCTCATCGCACCAGACGTTTCGGCCGGGCGCGTGCCGGCATCGGGGGCGAAATCGTCGACCATGATGCAAGCTCGCCGCAGGCGCTCGAAGCGCGTCGGCAACACGGTTTCCGCTGGCGTGATGATACCCCCCGCATGGCCCGCCGCGGGGATCGGCAATGACGACGCGACACCGTCGACACGACCAGTACGCCGTCGCGCCTCGATCGCCGCACACGAACCGGACATGCCCGGATGGTCGTGTCGAACTCGATGGACGCCCGCTAGAGATCGTTCGACGGGCCGAGGCAGATCGCCTTGCCGGCATCGAGCGCCTCCTGCCCGGATGTCCAGGGGACACCGGCAACCGGCTCGCACAGCATCAGCGCAACGACGTCTATCCTGCCGGTGCCATTCGTGCGGAGGGAAAGCGCGAGTCAGGGGGAGTGCAACTCTTCAGGCGACCTTGCGGGCGCTCGGTTCCACCGAGCGCGTTGCCCTGGATTTCGGCGTCGGGCTCTTGAGACCGGCCACCAGAAACGGGATCAGGCGCTGCACGATCGCTTCAGCGTCGTCCACACCGGCATCGTCGGGGGTCGTGAACAGTTCGACCGCGTCGGTGCCCGCCATGGAGTAGGCCATCGCACCAAAAGTGAAGTGCATGCGCCAGGTGAGTTCCGCCTCCGACAGGTTGGGGAGCGCGAGGCTCAGCGCACGCCTGAATCGGACCACGACATCGCGATAGTGGGCGGGCAGAAAAGCACGCATGTATTCAGCGGGCTCGGACAGCGCTCGCCCGAGGAGCCGAAGAAAGGCTGCTCCGCGCTTCAACGGGTCGTGCGAAACATGCAGCGCTGGCGATACCAGCGCCTCCACGATCTTGTCGATCGCCACCGGATTGCCGCCGGCGGCAGCCTCGAGGCGGTCGAGCTGCGCCATGCGTGCCCCGTTGAGCGGGCCCAGGCTGCGATCGAACACCTCGCGGATCAGGGCTTCCTTGGAGCCGAAATGATAGTTGACCGCGGCCAGATTGACCTTGGCCTTGGCGGTGATGGCTCTCAACGATGTGGTTGAAAAGCCCTGATCCATGAACAGGGCTTCGGCGGCGTCGAAGATGCGTTCCTTGGTTTCGAGGCTACCTTTGGTGGGGGCACGGTGCAGTGATGGCATGGGCTGGGTTCCAAACAAACATTTCAAACGTCAGTTTATGAAAAAAAAGCGGATTGTAGCCCTCAGATTTACAGCCGACAACGCGGTGAAGTTGACGCTGGATGACGGCAGCGGACCCGCGGCAGCATCGTGCCGGCTCGGACAGCAACCGCTATTTCTCTTGTGACCCGTCATCGTCGCGAGGGTTCGATACGATAGGTATCGAGCGCGCGCAGGCGATTCTTGAGCCCCCCGCGTACGGCTTCGCACTCCCCGGCCGATACCTTGGCGTGGCTGCGCATGCGCTCGCGCAGACGATCGACGAATTGCTGTCTGGCCTGACGGACGGTCGCGGCTTCGACGCCACTGCCGGCCAGCAGCAGCAGCACGGTGGCTTTCAGCCGGTCGGCGTCGGGCTCTTCGCCGCAGGCATAGGCGGCCGAATAAAGTTCCGCATCACCGGTGACCGATTCCGCCGTCTCGCCAGGCAACTGGGCCCGGGCGATGCCGAAGACCGAGAACAGGATCGCGGCCACCGCCGCGAAACGTTCAAAACTGTGCTTCGGTGAGCGCCAGGACACTGGTTGAACCCTCGACAACGGCCGCTCGATAGGCCTGGGCCAGCGGCAGGATGGTATCGGCGTAGAACCGCGCCGTCGCGAGCTTGGCGCGATAGAAGTCGTGTTCTGGCGTGGCGCGATCGAGCTGCTGCTTGGCCACGACAGCCGCGCGCACCATCTGCCAGCCACCGGCCACGGTTCCGAAAAGCTTGAGGTAAGGCACCGCCCCGGCGGCGGCCGCTTTGGGGTCGGTCGGGTAAGTCGCGAGCAGCCAGTCGGTCGCCTCGCGCAGTGCGACGGCGCCCGCGGCGAGCGAGCGGCGCATCACCGACAGACCCGGATGGTCGGCGAACCGGGCGAGTTCGGCGTCGAACGCCGTCAACTGATCGAGCAGGACCCGCACCGTGGCACCTTTCTCGTAGGCGATCTTGCGACCGATGAGATCGTTGGCCTGGATGCCGGTGGTGCCCTCGTAGATCGAGGTGATGCGCGCATCGCGCAGATACTGCGCGGCGCCGGTTTCCTCGACGAATCCCATGCCGCCGTGGATCTGGACGCCGATCGAGGCGATTTCGGTGCTCAACTCGGTGCACCAGCCCTTCACCACCGGGGTGAGCAGATCGAACATCGCCTGCTGCCGCTGCCGCATTGCCGGGTCAGGATGCGACAACGCCACGTCCAGTGCTTGTGCCGCGGCGGCGGCCAATGCCCGCATCGCTTCGGTGTAGGACTTCATCGTCATCAGCATCCGCCGCACATCGGGATGATGGATGATGGTGACGCGTTCACCACCCCTGACGCCGGTCTCGCGGCCCTGTACACGCTGCCGGGCGTAGCCGAGAGCATGCTGATACGCCCGCTCGGCCAGGGCGACGCCTTCGACGCCGACCTCCAGCCGTGCGAAGTTCATCATGGTGAACATGTATTCGAGGCCACGATTCTCCGCGCCCACCAGGTAGCCGATCGCGCCTTCGCCATCACCGTAGGCCATCACCGCGGTCGGACTGGCGTGAATCCCGAGCTTGTGCTCGATGGAAACGCACTTCACGTCGTTGCGGGCACCGAGCGAACCATCGGTGCCGACGATGAACTTGGGCACGATGAAGAGCGAGATGCCCTTCACGCCTTCGGGGGCGTCGGGCGTGCGCGCAAGCACCAGGTGGACGATGTTGTCCGCCATGTCGTGCTCGCCCCAGGTGATGTAGATCTTGGTGCCGTGGACGCGGTAATGATCGCCTTGCGGGATGGCCTTGGTGCGCACCGCCGACAGGTCGGACCCGGCCTGGGGTTCGGTCAGGTTCATGGTGCCGGTCCATTCGCCCGACACCAGCTTCGGGACAAAAGTCTGCTGCAGTTGCGCCGACCCGTGACGCGAGATCGCGAGCATCGCGCCGTTGGTGAGCATCGGGCAAAGGCAGAACGACATGTTGGCCGAGTTCCACATTTCGGACAGTTGCTGCGACAGCACGTGCGGCAAGCCCTGCCCGCCGAACTCGGTGGCGCCACTGACCGACGCCCAACCGGCCTCCACGAACTGGCGATAGGCTTCCTTGAAGCCGGGCACCGTGGTGACCACGTGATCGGCGAGCCGCGCGCCCTGCTGGTCGCCGGGCCAGTTGAGCGGATCGAGCACGCCGGCGGCGAACTTGCCGGCCTCTTCCAGCACCGCGTCGACCAGATCGGGGGTCACTTCCTCATGGCCGGGCAAGGCCGAGATGGCACCGAGATCGACCAGTTCATTGAGCACGAACTTCATGTCGCGCAACGGCGCTGCATAGGTGGACATTCGGTGCCTCCGGGAGGGGTGGAAGTGGTACGCCGGTCAGCCGAGCGCGGTGGTCAACTCGGGCACCGCCTGGAACAGATCGGCCACGACCCAGTAGTCTGCAACCTGCGTGATCGGCGCCTCCGGGTCTTTGTTGATCGCGACGATCACCTTGCTGTCCTTCATCCCGGCGAGATGCTGGATCGCGCCCGAGATGCCAACGGCGATATACAACTCGGGCGCGACGATCTTGCCGGTCTGACCCACCTGGTAGTCGTTGGGCACGAAGCCCGCGTCGACGGCAGCGCGAGACGCCCCCACCGCGGCGCCGAGCTTGTCGGCGAGCGCTTCGAGGATCGCGAAGTTTTCGCCGCTACCCATGCCGCGCCCGCCGGAAACGATGATCCGCGCGGCGGTGAGCTCGGGTCTGGCCGACTTTGTCAGCGCCTGACCGACCAGCGTCGCGAGGCCGGTTTCGTGGCCACCCGCCAGCATTTCGATGGTCGCGCTGCCACCGGTTGCGGCGGCAGCGTCGAAGCCCGTGGCACGCACGGTCAACACCTTGACCGGATCGGAAGTCTGCACCGTCGCGAGCGCATTGCCGGCATAGATGGGGCGCACGAAGGTGTCGGGCGACTCGACCGACACGATATCGGAGATCTGGGCGACATCGAGCAGTGCCGCCGCGCGCGGCAGGACGTTCTTGCCGAAGGCGGTGGCCGGCGCGAGCAGATGCGTGTAGCCGGGCACCGTGGCAACCACGAGCGCGGCAACGTTCTCGGCGGTCTGGTCGCGATAGCCGGGCGCGTCGGCGACGAGCACCTTGCTCACGCCGGCGATCGCGGCGGCCTGGGTCGCCACTGCCCCACAATCATGACCTGCCACCAGGATGGTGATGTCGCCACCGATACGGATTGCAGCGGTGATGGTGTTGAGGACCGCAGCCTTGAGCGCCGTGTTGTCGTGTTCCGCGAGAACCAGGATTGGCATGTCAGAGCACCTTCGCTTCGTTCTTGAGCTTGTCGACCAGCTCGGCAATGGTGCCGACCTGTTGGCCGGCGCCGCGCTTGGCGGGCTCCGCCACTTTCACGGTGCGGATGCGCGGCACGAAATCGACGCCCAAACCCTCGGGCGTCAGGGTTTCCATCGGCTTCTTCTTAGCCTTCATGATGTTGGGCAAGGTCACGTAGCGCGGTTCGTTCAGGCGCAGGTCGGCGGTGATCACCGCCGGCATCCTGACCGCCAGGGTTTCCAGCCCGCCGTCGACCTCGCGGGTCACGCGGGCGGTGTCGCCTTCGATGATCACTTTCGAGGCGAAGGTGGCCTGTGACCATCCGAGCAACGCCGCGAGCATCTGGCCGGTCTGGTTGGCGTCGTCATCGATCGCCTGCTTACCCATGATGACTAGGCCGGGCTGCTCCTTGTCGACCACCGCCTTGAGCGTCTTGGCGACGCCCAATGGCTGGGTTTCAAGAGCGGTCTCGACCAGGATGGCGCGATCGGCGCCGATCGCGAGCGCGGTACGCAGCGTTTCCTGGCATTGCGCGGTGCCCACCGAGACCACCACGATTTCGGTGGCGACGCCGGCTTCCCTGAGCTTGACCGCTTCCTCGACCGCTATCTCGTCGAACGGATTCATCGACATCTTCACGTTGGCGGTTTCAACGCCGGAGCCGTCGGCTTTGACACGCACCTTCACGTTGTAATCGACCACGCGCTTGATGGGAACGAGCACTTTCATTTTTCAGGAAGGCCGTGGCGGCCTCAGTAGCGTTGCGCAACCGCGGATTGTAGCCGAGACCGGCCCTGCCACGGCGTTCCGGCACGCAACCGTCAAAGGCCCTTCAAACGCGCCCGCAGCAGATTCTTCTGCACCTTGCCGGTCGAGGTCTTCGCGAGCGGTCCGAACACCACGCTGCGCGGCGCCTTGAAGTGCGCCAGTCGCGCCCGGCAGAAGGCGATCAGTTCCTCCGCCGTGACGGTCGCGCCGTCGCGCCGGGTGACGAAGGCGCAAGGGGTTTCACCCCATTTCGGGTCGGGGCGCGCCACCACGGCCGCGTCGAGCACGTCCGGATGGCGGTAGAGCACGTCCTCGACCTCGATCGAGGAAATGTTCTCGCCTCCCGAGATGATGATGTCCTTGGAGCGGTCGCGGATATGCACGTAGCCGTCGGGGTGCACCACCGCCAGATCCCCCGTGTGATACCAGCCGCCGGCAAAGCTCTCGGTCGTGGCCTGCGGGTTGCCGAGATAGCCCTTCATCACGATGTTGCCGCGAAAGCAGATCTCGCCCATGGTCTGCGCGTCGCGCGGCACCGGCTGCATCGTCGCCGGATCGAGCACGCTCATGCCTTCCTGGAGCGGGTAGCGGACACCCTGACGGGCATTGCGTTGCACGCGCTCCTCCAACGGCAGCTCGTCCCAGTCCGGCGACTTCGCACAGACCGCCGCCGGTCCGTACACCTCCGTCAGTCCGTACACATGGGTGATGTCGAACCCCATCCGTTCCATGCCTTCGATCATCGAAGCCGGCGGCGACGCGGCCGCCACCAGGCCCGACACCTGGTGGGTGATGCCTTCCTTCCATTGCGCCGGCGCGTTGATCAGCATCGAGTGCACGATCGGCGCGCCGCAGTAGTGGGTCACACGGTGCTCGCGAATGGCGTCGAGGATCGCCTTGGCGTCGACCCGCCGCAGGCATACGTTGGTGCCGGCCATCAGGGCGAGCGTCCACGGAAAGCACCAGCCGTTGCAATGGAACAGCGGCAGCGTCCACAGATACACCGGGAAGTGCGGCATAGCCCAGGTGACGGCGTTGCCGACGGCGTTGAGGTAGGCGCCGCGATGATGCGTCACCACCCCTTTCGGGTTGCCGGTGGTACCCGAGGTGTACGACAGCGCGATCGCATCCCACTCATCGTGCAGTGGCGGCGGCACGAACATCGGATCGCCGCCGGCGATGAAGCTTTCGTAGTCGGTCTCGCCGATGCGTTCGCCGCCGACGGCGAGTGGGTCGTCGATGTCGATGACCAGCGGCCGGACGCCGAGTCCGGACAGCGCCTCGCTCATCACCGCCGAAAACTCGCGATCGGTCAGCAGCACCCGCGCCGCCCCATGCCGCAACTGGAACGCCAGGGCCGCGACATCGAGACGGGTGTTGAGCGTGTTGAGCACGGCGCCGATCATCGGGATACCAAAATGCGCCTCGATCATCTGCGGCGTGTTCGCCGCCATCACCGCCACCATGTCGCCGCGACCGATGCCACGCGCCGTCAGTGCCGAGGCCAGACGGCGACTGCGCTCATCGACCTCGCGCCAGCTCAGGCGCCAGTCGCCATGGATCACCGCGACGCGATCGGGAAACACGTCGGCCGCGCGCGCCAGGAACGACACCGGCGTGAGTGCCACGTGGTTGGCCGCATTCGGGCCCAGGGTGGGATCGTTAGGATCAGCGGCATTCATAAGGCTTCCTGATTTGCGATGAAGTTCAGCCACTACGCCTCCCGATGACTGCAATAACCACAAGACTGGCCCACGACAACGCCCCCCAATCAACGCTCAGGTTTCCCTCATCCCCAGCCCTTTCCGGCGGGAGAAGGGAGCAGGAGACATCCCTCGCCCCCCGGGAGAGGGACCGAGGGTGAGGGACGCCTTGGCAAGGTCGCCTATCAGATTCCCAATCCCGCGCGCGGGAAAGGCGTTCTCGAAGAAACAAAGGGTTAGGGTTAGCGATTTTTTCCTCGAGCGGTAAGGCTTTCATTCGCGAGCAGCGGCGACGGCGTCGGCCACCCGTTCGACGCCGATGGTTTCCATGCCGTCGATCGGTGTCTTGGGCAGATTGGCGCGCGGCACGATGGCTCGGGTGAAGCCGAGCTTCGCGGCTTCCCGCAGGCGCTCCTGCCCGCGCTGCACCGGCCGGATTTCGCCTGCCAGGCCGATCTCGCCGAAGGCCACCAGCTTGCCGGGCAACGGCTGGTTGCGCAGCGACGACACGATCGCCAGCAGCACCGGCAAATCGGCGGCGGGCTCGTCGATGCGGACGCCGCCCACCGCATTGACAAAAACATCCTGGTCGAACACGGCGATCCCGGCGTGCCGGTGCAACACCGCCAGCAGCAACGCGAGCCGGTTCTGCTCCAGGCCCACCGACAACCGTCGCGGATTCGGCGCATGCGCGGTATCGACCAGCGCCTGGATCTCGACCAGCAATGGCCGCGTGCCTTCCTGCGTCACCATGACACAGGTGCCGGGCACGTCGCCGCCATGCTGCGACAGGAACAAGGCGGACGGATTCGACACCCCGCGCAGGCCGCGCTCGGTCATGGCGAACACGCCCAGCTCGTTGACGGCGCCGAAGCGGTTCTTGATGGCGCGCACCAGCCGGAAGCTCGAGTGGGTATCGCCTTCGAAGTACAACACGCAGTCGACCATGTGCTCCAGCACTCGCGGGCCGGCCAGGGCGCCTTCCTTGGTGACGTGCCCCACCAGCAGCAATGCAGTGCCGCTCGCCTTTGCATGCCGGGTGAGCTGGGCCGCGCACTCGCGCACCTGGGCAACACTGCCGGGCGCCGATTGCAGGGCCTCCGAGTACACGGTCTGGATCGAGTCGATCACCGCCACGTCGGGCTTGTGGGCGTTGAGTACCGAAATCACGCGCTCGAGCTGGATCTCGGCCAGCATCGCCACATTGCCGGCATCGACGGCAAGCCGCCGGGCGCGCAAGGCGATCTGTTGCGCCGATTCCTCGCCGCTCACATAAAGGGTGGAGGCGTTCGCCGACATCGCCGACAGCGCCTGCAGCAACAAGGTCGACTTGCCGATACCGGGATCTCCGCCCAGCAGCACGACCGCGCCTGGTACCAGACCACCGCCCAGCACCCGGTCGAGCTCACCGACACCGGTCGTCCGCCGGGGCGTTTCGGCGGCGGCAATATCCGCGAGCCGCGCAACCTTGGTCGGCTCGGCCAGACCCTGATAGCGCGCAGGCGACTTTTCTGCCATCCCCTCGACCAGCGTGTTCCACTGACCGCAGTGCGCACACTGCCCCTGCCACTTGAGCGACTCGCCACCGCACTCGGTGCAGACGTAGACGGTTTTCGGTTTGGCCACGATATCGGCGGGTGCGGAAGCGAAGCCGGATTATCGCATCGGGTCGTCGATATCGGGCGCTCCACCGCAGACCTCGACCCGCACGCGCGGCGCCAGCGCGCACAGCAATTCGTAGCCGATGGTGCCGGCAGCAACGGCGACATCGTCCACCGGCAGGCCGCGCCCCCAGAGCACCACCTCGCTGCCGACACCGGCGCCGGCGACCGAGCCGAGATCCACGCCCAGCAAGTCCATCGACACGCGACCCAGCGTGCGCGTGCGCACACCGTTGACCAGGACCGGGGTGCCGGTCGGGGCATGCCGCGGATAGCCGTCGGCGTAACCGCAGGCCACTACACCGACGCGCATCGGCCGGTCGGCGACAAACGCCGCGCCGTAACCGACTGCCTCGCCCGCTGCCAGCATCTGCTCGCCGATGATGCGGGATTGCAGGGTCATCACCGGTAGCAGACCGAGCGCGGCCGCGTTGGTGTCGGCAAATGGCGACCCGCCGAACAGCATGATGCCGGGGCGCACCCAATCGCCGCACGTGTCCGGCCGACGCAGCAGGGCGGCGGAATTGGCCAAAGTCACCGGCAGACCGGATGACGCCGTCACCGTCCGGAACAGCGCGAGCTGATCATCGACGCCGCGACCGTCGTCGGCACCGGCGAAATGGGTCATCAGGGTGATCTCGCCGATGCGTGCATCGGCGGCAAGCTGTTCCAGCACGACACGGAACGCCGCCGGGCGGAAGCCCAGCCGGTTCATGCCGCTGTTCAACTTGAGCAGCACCGGCAACGGCCGTCGCGGCCGGCAGCCGGACAGCATCGCGATCTGGCGCTGGTCGTGAAGCACCGGGACCAGGTCGAAGCGATCGATGATCTCGATCTCGCCAGCCTCGAAAAAGCCTTCGAGCAGGACCACGCGGCCACCGAAACCCTGCTCCCGCAGCCGCACCGCGGCCTCGAGTTCGAGCACCGCAATGCCCGCCGCGCCTTTCCAGGCAGGCCAGACCCGCGCCAGCCCGTGGCCGTAGGCGTCGGCCTTGCCGACCGCGAGCACCCGCGCGGTACCGGCGTGGCGGCGAGCGACCGCCAGGTTGTGGACCAGGGCGTCGAAGTCGATGCGGGCAACGGTCGGACGGGTCACGGCGGGCGGAGGAAGGCAGCTCCCATACGGGAGCGGAAACCGGATTGTAAGGGGGCCCTCAACCCGGCCACGATGCCCGGGTGCCCGACCGGCGCCGACGGTTCATGCTATAACCCCGACCGCCCGCAAAGTTCACCCAGCGCCACCAGAAAGTGTTCACCCCAGCGTCACCCGTTCGATGAATCGCGGCTTCTACACGATCCTCGCGGCCCAGTTCTTCTCGGCGCTGGCCGACAACGCGCTGCTGTTCGCCGCCATCGCCCTGCTGCGCGACATGAGCGCGCCCGCATGGCAGACGCCGGTCCTGCAGCAGTTCTTCGTGTTCGCGTACATCGTGCTTGCCCCCTTCGTCGGGCCGTTCGCCGACTCGCTGCCCAAGGGCCGGGTGATGTTCATCAGCAACGCGGTCAAGATCGGCGGCTGCATCACCATGCTGGCGGGGATGCATCCGCTGTACGCCTACGGCTTGGTGGGCTTCGGCGCGGCGATGTACTCGCCGGCCAAGTACGGCATCCTCACCGAGTACCTGCCCGCGGCCAAGCTGGTGCTCGCGAACGGCTGGATGGAGGGCCTCACCGTGCTGTCGATCATCCTCGGCGCCATCGTCGGCGGGGTGATGATCGGCGACGGGTTCGCCGGCTGGATGTACGGCAGCTTCGCCTTCCTGGGCTCGGTGCCGCTGCTCCACACCGCGCCCGAGATCGCGATCCTGCTCATCCTGCTGCTGTACCTGGTGGCGGCCCTGATCAATCTCTACATTCCGCGAGTTGTTCTGGACCACAAGGTGTCGCTGCGCGACCCGCTGTTCTTGCTGCGCGATTTCTGGCGCAGCTTCATCCAGTTGTG
Source organism: Betaproteobacteria bacterium (assembly GCA_025350245.1). Taxonomy (GTDB): domain Bacteria; phylum Pseudomonadota; class Gammaproteobacteria; order Burkholderiales. The sequence goes on along the minus strand of JANXYG010000004.1, from coordinate 28,387 downwards.
GCGTGACCCGCTCGGCCAGGTGTCGCTTGCCGTCACGACCCTGTTCTGGGGCACCGGCGCCACGCTGCGGCTGATCGTCCTGCTATGGGCCGGCGCGGCGCTCGGGTTCGACGTCGAGCAGGCGACCCAGTTGACCGCGGCCGTGGCTGTCGGCATCGCCGCCGGTTCGGTGCTCGCGGCACGGTTCGTCAAGCTCGAGCGCGCCGTGCGCGTGCTCCCGGTGGGCATCCTCATGGGAGCGATCGTGCTCACGATGGTACTGATCACGGACTGGCGCGCCGCGCTGGTGCTGCTGGTCGCGATAGGTGTCGCCGGCGGCTTCTTCGTGGTGCCGATGAACGCGCTGCTCCAGCATCGCGGGCACCTGATCATGGGCGCTGGCCATTCGATCGCGGTGCAGAATTTCAACGAGAACCTGAGCATCCTGGCATTGCTCGGCGTCTACGCGCTCATGCTCCGGGCGAACGTCTCGCTCAATACCATCATCGTGTCGTTCGGCTTGCTGCTGATGGTCACGATGACGGTGCTGTGGCGACGGCACTGCCACTCGCAGGACGACCCCGGAGCGACCGACAGGTAACGTCCACCCCCAGCCTTCGCTGCGCTGAGGTGACGTTCACCCCCAGCCTTCGCTGCGCTACGGCTTCCCCCTCAAGGGGGCGCCCCGTCCTCGGGGGGGCCTGTGGGCGGGGCCCCTCCGCTCCAAACGTTCCCCTTCGTTCAGCACCCCCAGGGGGCGCAGCGTCCTCAAGGTACCCTGTTGGGGGTTGCCGTCCACCCCCAGCCTTCGCTGCGCTACGGCTTCCCCCTCGAGGGGGCGCCCCGTCCTCGGGGGCCTCTTCGCTTCAGGTCGTTCCTCCGTTCAGCATCGCGGCGCCGCATCGAGTGCTCACAGCACCACGGGGGGGTCGGGTAATTCGTTCGACGTTTCACCATCTCCGGGAAAATGCAGCGCGAGCCGGGCGCCCAGCGCCTCGATGCCCGCCACCACGCCCGCCTCGAATCGGCCGGCGCGAAACTGCTGCTCCATGTCGCGGCAGATGGCTTCCCAGACAGCGTCGCCGCAGCGGGCGTGTATCCCGCGATCGGCAACGATCTCGACATCGCGATCGGCGAGCAGCAGATACACCAGGACGCCGTTGTTGTGCGCGGTATCCCAGACCCGGAGCCGCGAGAACATGTCGATGGCGCGCTCGCGCGCGGTCACCCCGGCACTGACCGCCGCGAAGTCGAGACCCGCCTCGACCGCGAAGCGGATCTGGCCCCGGTGCATTCGTTCGGAAGCGGCGATGGCCTGCTCGATGCGCGCCAGGCTGGTAGCGGACAGCACCCGCCTGACACTGGCAGGACCCGCGAACAGATGACGCGCTATGCGGCCGATAGCCATGTCACCAGCGCCCCGACGCGCCACCGCCACCGAAGCCACCACCGCCACCACCCCAGCCACCGCCGGGAAACCCGCCGATCCCGCCGCGCCTGCCACCCATCGGCATGCTGCCGCTGGCGAGGGTGAACACGAAGGCGATGACCGCGACCGCGAGCCCGGCGAACATGGCACCGACGATCAGCCAGGCGATCACCCCGGCCGCGCCGCCGACCAGCGTCGCCGCCGGCACCTTGCCGACGATGCTGCGCAGCACGCCGCCGATCACGACCACGAGAATGAAGCCGACGATGAACAACGACTCGAGGTTGCCGCCGAAATTGCCGACCGACTTCTTCGCCGCCTTCGCCGGCAATGGTTCGCCATCGATGACCGCCAGGATGCGGTCGACACCGGCCTCGACGCCACCGGCAAAGTCGCCATCGCGGAATTTCGGCACCACGATCTCGTCGATGATGCGCTTGGCCGTAGCGTCGTTGAGCGCGCCTTCGAGACCGTAGCCGACTTCGATGCGCAAGGCGCGATCGTCTTTCGCCACCACCAACAGCGCGCCGTCGTCGATGCCCTTGCGACCGACCTTCCATTGCTCGGCCACGCGCAGCGCGTACTGCTCGATCACCTCGGGCTGGGTGCTCGGCACCAGCAGCACGGCGACCTGGCTGCCCTTGCGCTTTTCGAAGGCCTCGAGCTGGTCCCGCAGCGCCTGCTGTCGGGCCGCTGGCAGCGTACCGGTCAGGTCGGTGACCCGCGCCGGCGGCGGAATCGCGACCTCGGCGCCGACCGCACCGGCCAGCAGCAGCAGGGCTGCAAGGGCGATGCTGCGGACGAGTAGGGGCATCTGGCCTTACTTCGCGGGCGCCGGCAGCGCCGGTTTGGCGGTGCCGAAATCGACCGTGGGCGGCTTGGCGATCGCGACCTCGTTCTCGACTGTGAAGTTGGCCTTCGGCTTGTAGCCCATCACCATCGCGGTGAGGTTGGCCGGGAACTGGCGAATGGTCGTGTTGTATTCCTGCACGCTCTTGATGTAGCGATTGCGCGCCACCGTGATGCGATTCTCGGTGCCTTCGAGCTGGGCCTGCAGGTCGCGGAAGTTCTGATCGGACTTGAGTTGCGGATAGTTCTCCGTGACCACCAGCAGGCGCGACAGCGCCGATGTCATCTCGCCCTGCGCCTTGATGAAGCGGTCCAGGGCCGCCGGATCGTTCGCCAGCTCGGGGGTTGCCTGGATGCTGCCGACCTTGGCGCGCGCCTCGGTCACCCCGAGCAGCACGTCCTTTTCCTGCTGGGCGAAGCCTTTGACGGTATTGACCAGGTTGGGCACCAGATCGGCACGTCGCTGGTACTGGTTGACGACTTCGCTCCACGCGGCTTTCACTTCCTCGTCGAGCGCCTGGATCGAGTTGTATCCGCACCCCGACAGCAGGGTCGCACACGCCAGCAACAGCACCACGGCAAAACGCTTCATGTCTTCAGGCTCCTGTTCAACGCCTACCCGGCGGTCATGGGGGCTGCGGCAGCCGATCTCAAGCCCGCGAACTGCCAATACACCGAATCGACGTGCTTGCCGAGTTGCTCATCGGCATGACTGCACAGGTCGTCGCCGATCACCTGCGCTGTTCGCGGCAGTTCGCTGGCGTCGCCTTCGGCGTGAACGAACACGACGGCGCGGTCGACATCGAAGGTGATCGAGGCCACTCGCGCGCGCACGCCCATGGCGACGAGCCGCTGTTCGAGCGCCCGGTCGAGGTCGACATCGGCGGCGTCGATCAGGATGCGCCCGTTGATGTTGGCCAGGAAGAGCGCCATGGCGCCCAGCATCACACCCACCACCAGCGATACGCTGGCGTCGATGACCGGATCGGGTCCGATCAGGCTCGACCAGCCAGCCACAAACAACGTGAGCAGGATGCCGATGACCGCCACCAGGTCTTCGAGCAGCACCGCGAGGACCGAGGTGTTGGAGCGGTTCTCGCGCAGGCCACGAAAGCCACCGATCTCCTTCAACGCCACGAAGAAGGTGAAGAGTTCGAGCGCCAGCGAAAACAGCAGCAGGCCGACGGCAAGTGGCGTGAACGGCTCGACCGAGGCAGGCACGAGCAGCGACTGAATGCCGTGATAGATGGTGACACCGGCGCCGACGAAAAAGATGGAAACCGCCGACACCAGCGCCCAGAAGAAGCGCTTCTGGCCGCGCCCGAACGGGTGCGTAGCCGTTTTCGTGTGGTCGGCGCGGACTTCGCCCACCTTGAGCAGCAACTGGTTGCCGACATCGGCGCACGAGTGCACGGTCTCGGCGAACAGCGTGGGCGAACCGGTCACGAACCAACCGAATGCCTTCGCGCCCGTGATGAGCGAATTGGTGATGATCGAGAGCGTCACCGAATTCGACATTCAGGCCCCCGCGGCCGTCAGCCGGCGCATGGTCTCGACCGCGAAGCACAGGTCTTCCCAGGCCAGCGCCTTGTCGGCAAGGCTGCGCAGCAGATACGAAGGATCGTAAGTGACGATCAGCGGGATGCCTCGATACGAGTGCACCTGTCCGCGCAAGGTGGCGATCGCGCTCTCCCGCCCGAGCAGGTTGGCTGCGGCGATCTTGCCGAGAGCCACGATGAGCCGCGGACGCAACAGCTCGATCTGACGCTGCAGATACGGCCCGCAGCAGGAAGCCTCGACCGCATCCGGGTTGCGATTGCCGGGCGGGCGGCACTTCACGATATTGGCGATGTACACGTCGGCGCCGCGCGCGAGCCCGATGGCGGCGAGCATGTTGTCCAGCAGCCGCCCCGCCTGACCTACGAAAGGCTCGCCTTGCGCGTCCTCGTCGGCGCCCGGCGCCTCGCCGACGAACAGCCAGTTCGCGGCCTCATCGCCAACGCCGACGACTGTGCGATTGCGGGTGCGCGACAGATCGCATGCCGTGCAACCGGCGACGGATGCCTTCAGTTGCGCCCAGTCCATGCGCAGGATCGATTCGGTGCGCTCGTCCGGGTCGGCGACTGCCGCACCGGGCACGACATCGTCGCCAGCGTCGGCGACCGAAAGCAAGCGCGCCCCTGCCGACGATACGACCGCGCGATCGCGTCGCACCCACTCGGGCCCGAGTCCGAGTTCGTCGAGCACGCGGCTGCGGGTCGTCACAATTGGCGCCCCATCAGGATGGCGTCTTCGCGGCCAGCCACCGCCGGGTAATAGTGTGGCCGGCGGCCCAGTTCACGAAAACCCTGGCCGGCGTACAGCGCCCGTGCGGCCGCATTGGAAGGACGCACCTCGAGAAACAGCGCGGTGGCGCGCAGTTCACGCGACCGCGCCACGAAAAAGTCGAGCAGCGCGCGGCCATGGCCCTGCCGCTGCCAGTCGCGGGCGACGCTGATGTTGAGCAGATGCGCCTCGCCGGCGCCGGGCATCAGCACGCCATAGCCGACCAGCGCCTGGCGCCATTCGAGCAGCCAGCAACCATAACCGGCCCGCAGCGAATCCTCGAAGTTGCCGCGGGACCAAGGATGCGGATAGATGACGTTCTCGACCTCGAGCACGCCATCGAGGTCGGCTTCGCGCATCGGCCGAAAGCGCGGCAGGGTTTCGAGTTGCGCGCTCATCGCTCGGCGGCGGTGAGCGCGACCCGGTCGCGCACGTAAAGCGGCAGCAACTGGTCAGGCATCTGGCTGCGCCCCATCGCCATGCGTACCGCGGCGATCGACGCAACGTGGCGCGCTTCCGGGACAACCTCGGGAATCCATCGGGCGAGGCCCGGCCACGCGCAGGCCAGGCGCGGGGCGAAACGGTCGAAGCCATTGCCGGCCCCCGTCCATTCGGACCCGGCCGGCAGCGCAGGCAGATGCTCTGGCGCAGCCAGTGCGGGCGCGGTCACCTCTTCGAGCCCCCCTTCGACGCGATGGTAAGCGGCGAAGTAGACCTGGTCCATGCGGGCGTCGAGGCATGCCATGACCCACGGCGCGCCGGCACCTGCGGCCAGTGCTTCGAGACTGCCGACCGGCACCACCGGAAGATCGGCGCCGAATGCGAGGCCCTGGCCTACCGACACCGCGATGCGCAGCCCGGTGAACGTGCCCGGACCGGTGGCGACCGCCACGGCATCGAGGCCGCGCAGGCCGATGCCGGCGGCCGCCAGCAGCGACGACACCATCGGCAACAGGCGCTCGGAGTGGCGCTGCCCGGCCAGTTCGAGGTGCTGCTCCACCGCACCGTCGATCCAGAGCGCGGCGGAACACATCTCGGTGGAACAGTCGAGGGCCAGAATCTTCACGATGGGAACGGGCGGTCGTTGGTGCGGAAACGGGCGGCGTAGAACCGCCACGTCCGATTGTATCGGACGATCGAAACCCGGTGAGCCGCTTGTATAATTGTGTCCAGGTCGAATGTCGCGGCAGTCGCCGACGGTATCCGACACCAGAAAACCACACCGGAGGAAGACCACCATGATCCGCGCGCTGCTGTCGTTGGTCGCGTTCGCCATCGTATCGATGCTGTCTGTGTATTCCGGGCTCGCCGGGGCGCAGGAAAAGCCGCTGCGCATCGGCGTCATCACGTTTCTGTCGGGGCCCGCCGCGGGTCCGTTCGGCGTACCGGCGAAGAACGCCGCCGACCTGCTGGCCGAAGCCTTCAACAAAGGCGGCGTGGTGCCCGGCTACGAGCAAAAAGGTTTCGGCGGGCGCCCGATCGAACTCGTCTTCGTCGACGAGGCCGGCGGTCCGACCAAGGTGGTGACGGAGTATCGCAATCTGGTGTCGCGGCAGGATGTCGACATGGTGATCGGCGTCATCTCGAGCGGCGACTGCCTCGCGGTCGCACCGGTGGCCGAGGAACTGAAGAAATTCACCGTGCTGTTCGACTGCGCGACCAATCGTGTGTTCGAGGAGGCGAGCTATCACTACGTGTTTCGGACCACGACGATGGCAACCCAGGAGAATGTCGCGGCCGCCCGTTACATCGCCGACCAGTATCCGAACCTCAAACTATTCGCCGGCGTGAATCCCAACTATGCCTGGGGACAGGACGCCTGGAGCGATTTCACCGAAACCCTCAAGGTGATCAAGCCGGCCGCGCAGATCGCCACCAACGTCACGCCCAAGCTCGGCGCCGGCCAGTACAGCACCGAGGTCTCGGCGTTGCTCGCGAGCAACGCCGAGATCGTGCAGAACTCGCTGTGGGGCGGTGACCTCGAAGCCTTCGTTCTGCAGGCGTCACCGCGTGGCCTGCTCAAGAAGATGCCCAACGTCATCATCTGCGGCGACACGATCCTCGAAAAGCTCGGCAGTCAGTTGCCGGACGGCACCATCATCGGCGCGCGCGGGCCGAACGGGCCGTTTTCACCGGCGACCCGGCTCAACCAGTGGTTCCAGAAGGCCTTCCGCGATCAGTTCAAGGCGACCGCCGTGTATTCGTCATATCACATGGCGACCGCATTCTTCGGCGCCAAGGCGGCCTACGAAAAAGCGACCAGGATTCGCAAGGGTGCGCCCGCCACCGAAGACATCATCGCGGCGCTGGAATATCTCAAGTTCGAATCGGTCTCGGGCATCGTCGACATGTCGCTCGGCAAGGGCCACCAGGCGGTGCAGCACGTGCCCTACGGCACCATCCGCCAGGTCGATGGCCGGGTCACCCTGACCAACGTCAAGTATTTCGCTCCCGACCAGATCAGCCCGCCCGACGGCATGAAGAGCGTCGACTGGATCCGCGGCGGCTTCGCCCGGAAGTAGCAGTACGATGCCGGGTGCAAGGTCCCGAGCAGGGGCCTTGCACCCTGCGGCTCCATTTCTGTGTGCGTGGCCGCAACCGTAGTACGCTGTGGCCAGCGATTCCACCGTTCCCGGCCACATGTTCCAAGGTGATCTGCTGTCCCTGTCAGGCCTCGGCCTGATGCTCGCCCTGGGCCTGCGACACGGCCTCGACCCCGATCACATCGCGGTGATCGACGGTCTCACCATCCGCGCGCTCGACCAGCGTCCGGGCATGGCGCCCTGGGTGGGGACCCTGTTCTCGATCGGGCACGGGGGGATGGTGACACTCATCGCACTCGGTGTCGGGCTCGTCAGCACGCGCGTGGCAATCCCTGCCCGGCTCGCCGAGGTCGCGGGCTGGCTGCCGGTTTTGCTGCTGCTGTTCGTGGGCGCGCTCAATCTCCAGGCGCTGCTGCGGCACGGCGACTATCACGCGGTCGGGTGGCGCACGTGGTTGCTGCCGCGCGGATTTCGCGAGGCTAGCCATCCCGCCGCGGTGGTCGGTGTCGGCATGTTGTTCGCGCTGGTGTTCGACACTGCGACACAGGCGGCGGCATGGGGCTATGTGGCCACCACCGCTGGCGGACTCGGCGGCGCCTTGCTGATCGGGCTGGTGTTCACCGGCGGCATGGTCGTGACCGACACCCTCGACAGCCGCCTGGTGGCGAGCATGTTGCGGCGCGCCGAGCGCGAACGCGCGCAACGGTTCCGCCGGGCTCTGGGCTGGGTGATCGTCGCGATGTCGTTCGGCGTTGCCGGTTACGGCATCGCAACCCGCATCGATCCGCGCTTCGAACTGGGCGAGGCGGCCTACTCGGCGGTCGGCTGCGCACTGGTTGCGATCGTGGCGGTGGCCTATGGCCTGATGGCATGGCGCCTGCGAACCCGCTGATCAGAACCGCATGACATCTGGCGTGCCTCCTACCCGGCTTGGCATATTGCGAGATGTAAGCGCGTTGGCGTGGCCTCACCCGACATGATCTAATGTGTTCACGCCCCATCGTCGCCCACACCATCATGGCCGTGAATTTCCGAGTGACCGCAGAGGAACTCATCCGCACCACCGGCGCGCGTGTCACCAATGCCCGCATCGAGATCCTCGCAACCTTGCTCAAGGCAGACGGCGCGCTCACGCACGGCGACATCGAAAACCGATTGTCCGAAGCCTCGGGGATCGATCGCGTCACCGTCTACCGGGTGCTCGACTGGCTCACCCAGCAGGCACTCGCGCATCGCATCAGCGGCGACGACCGGGTGTGGCGCTTCAACGCCGTCACCTCGACCCAGTCGCATCACCACGCGCACTTCAAGTGCAACGCCTGCAGCCGCGTCATCTGTCTCGATGATCTCGGCACCGGTCTCGCGCCCAAGCTCCCGCTCGGCTTCACGCCGGTTGAAGTCGACCTGACGATCAAGGGCCTGTGTGCCGATTGCTCGACGAGCGGCAAAGCACCGGCAACCGCCAAGGCGAAATCCGGACGCCGCGCAGCCAGCGCGCGGCGCTAGCACGCAGAAACCTCCGCGACGCCTCCCTCGGACCGGTACACTTTTCGCAAGACCGATCCGTGCATCGGCCACCGAGGAGCTTTTCATGTCAGACCCATGCCCGTTCGACCGTCGCCGGTTCCTGCAATCCGCTTCCACGCTCGCGCTGGCAACGGCGCTGCCGTTGAGCACCTCACGGGGGCATGCCGCGGCACCGTTCACACTGCCACCCCTGCCCTACACCGACTCTGCGCTCGACCCTGTGATCTCCGCCACGACCCTGGGCTTTCACTACGGCAAACACCACAAGGCCTACGTCGACAACCTGAACAAGCTCGTGCCCGGCACGCCGTTCGCCGACCTGTCGCTCGAGGAGATCGTCCGCGCCACCGCCGGCAAACCGGAACAGGCCGCCATCTTCAACAACGCCGCCCAGACCTGGAACCACACCTTCTATTGGCGTTCGATGCGCGCCGGTGGTGGTGGCAAACCACCGGCCGCGCTGGCGAAGGCGATCGACGAATCCTTCGGCAGTTTCGACGAATTCCGCAAGCAGTTCGCGCAGGTGACAACCTCCCAGTTCGGCTCCGGGTGGGGCTGGCTGGTGCGGGATACCGGCGGCAAGCTGAAGGTCGTCAAGACGCCGGCGGCGGAAACACCACTGACCCAGGGCGCCACGCCGCTGCTCACCATCGACATCTGGGAGCACGCCTATTACCTCGACTACCAGAACCGGCGCGCGGACTACGTGAACGCGGTCATCGACCGGTTGCTGAACTGGGAATTCGCGGCAGACAATCTGGCGGCCGGATGACCGCATCGGGCCCGTCATCGTGAACACTCGCCAGACGCCGGCCGCGCAACTCGAGCGCTGGCGCCAGGCCCGGGCATCGGTGCCGGCGGGCCAACATACGTCCGAGGCTCGCACCCGGCTCGTGTTCGTCCTGACACTGGTGACGATGGTAGGCGAACTGATCGCCGGCTATCTCACCGGCTCGATGGCGCTCACCGCCGACGGCTGGCACATGGGCTCGCATGCCGCGGCACTGGGCATTGCCGCCTTCGCCTATTCCTTCGCGCGGCGCCACGCCGACAACGAGCGATTCTCGTTCGGCACCGGCAAGGTCGGGGCGCTCTCGGGCTACTCGAGCGCGCTGCTGCTGGCGGTGGCAGGCCTCTGGATGGCCGTCGAATCCGTCATCCGTCTGGTGCATCCGATCGGCGTGCACTTCGATCAGGCTATCGTGGTGGCCTGCGTGGGCTTGGCCGTGAACATCGCGAGCGCGGTGATGCTGGGCGGTGGCCACGATCATGCCCACGCCACGCCCGATCGTGCGGCGCACGGTGGCGAGGCGCATCACGACGATCACGATGATGGTCATGAACATCACCCTCACGAACCCACGCGTGATCACGCGCACCACCACGACCACAACCTGCGCGCCGCCTATCTGCACGTCATCGCCGACGCGCTCACCTCGGTGCTGGCGATCGGCGCACTGGTTGCCGGCAAGTGGTTCGGCTGGATCTGGCTCGACGCCGGCGTCGCCATCGCGGCCTCGATCCTGATCGGGTGGTGGGCATGGGGTCTGCTGCGGTCGAGCGGACACATGCTGCTCGACGCGGAAGACGACCTTGGGCTCAAGGCCGAGATCGTCGATCGCATCGAAGCCGATGCCGACAACCGCGTCGCCGACCTGCGACTGTGGCGCATCGGCGGCAGCGGTCACGCTGTCATCGTGTCGGTCGCGACGCACCTGCCGCGCTCGGCCGAGCACTACAAGACGCTGCTCGCCGACCTTTCCGGACTGCAGCATGTGACCATCGAAGTATTCGCCTGTCGCGACGAACCCTGCGTGCTGCACAGCGTCGGCTAGAATCCCGATCAGACAAAAAACGGCCGCAACGGCCAGAAGGGGAGAACACATGAAACCTGACCTGTCGGTACCGGGCAAGCGGGTGCTGATCACGGCGGGCGCGAGCGGAATCGGTCGCGCCATGGCCGAGACCTTCGCCGATGCCGGCGCCCGCGTGCATATCTGCGACGTCGACACGGCGGCGCTGGCCGAACTCGCGGCCGCGAGGCCCACGATCACCGCCACCGTTTGCGACGTGTCCGACGTCGCGCAGGTGGAGCAATTGTTCAACGACGTGACCCGGATTCTCGGCGGCCTCGACGTGCTGATCAACAACGCCGGTGTCGCCGGCCCCACCGGCAGGATCGAAGACATCGCGATCGCCGACTGGGAGCAATGCATCGCAGTCGATCTGAACGCGCTGTTCTACTGCACCCGCCTGGCAATGCCCATGATCAAGGCCGCCGGCGGCGGCAGCATTATCAACCTGTCGTCCGCGGCCGGGCGCCTGGGCTTTCCGCTGCGCAGCCCGTACGCGGCCGCGAAATGGGGCGTGGTCGGGTTCTCCGCGAGCCTCGCCATCGAGGCCGGCCCGGAAGGCGTGCGCGTCAACTGCATCCAGCCCGGCATCGTCGAAGGCGATCGCATCGACCGCGTCGCCGCCGCCAAGGCCCAGGCCTACGGCATCAGCCTCGAGGAGCAGAAGCGGCGCATGGTGCAGGCGGTGTCGATGCGCACCATGGTCACGGCGCAGGACATCGCGAACATGGCGCTGTTCCTGGCCTCCGATGCTGGCCGGCACGTGAGCGGACAAGCGCTCCCCGTGTGCGCAAACCTGGAGACTTTGGCCTAGCAGTGACGCCCACCCCCAGGCTGCGCTTCGCTTCGCCTTCCCCCTCGAGGGGGCGCCGCATTCCTCGGGGGACCCTGTGGGGAGGTGACGCCCACCCCCAGGCTGCGCTTCGCTTCGCCTTCCCCCTCGAGGGGGCGCCGCATTCCTCGGGGGACCCTGTGGATGCTGCCCCTTCGTTTCTCTGACGGATCGATCTACCTACACAACCTCGTACCTTCACCCCAGGATCGCTGAAACATGGAAAAAATCGCCGTCATCGGCGCCGGTCTGATCGGTCGTGCGTGGGCCATGGTGTTCGCCCGTGCGGGACACGACGTGAAGCTCTACGACAACGCCCCGGGCGCCACCGACTACGCACTCAGGCTCATCGCGGACGGCCTGCGCGAGAGCGCGACCTTCGGCCTCATCTCCGAGCCGTTCGAGCGTGCGGCAACGCGCGTCACCGGCGCGGCATCCATCGCCGAAGCGCTCGACGGTGCCGACTACGTCCAGGAAAACACTTCCGAACGCGAAGACGTCAAGCAGGCCGTCTACGCCGAACTCGACGCCGCCGCCAAGCCCGACTGCATACTCGCCTCGTCGACGTCCACGATCCAGACCTCGCGGTTTGCCGCTCACCTGAAGGGAAAGCATCGCTGCCTGGTCGCGCATCCGGTGAACCCGCCGCACGTGGTGCCGATCGTCGAGATTTCGCCGGCACCGTTCACCGCGCCCGAGGTCGTCGAGCGCACGATCGCCCTGCACACCCGCGTCGGTCAGGTGCCGATCCTGGTACGCAAGGAGATCGAGGGCTTCATCCTCAATCGCCTGCAGGCAGCCCTGCTGCTGGAGTCGTTCCGTCTGGTCGACGAGGGCTTCGTGTCAACCGAGGATCTCGACAAGACCATCCGCGACGGTCTGGGCCTGCGCTGGTCGTTCATGGGGCCGTTCGAGACCATCGACCTGAATGCGCCGGGTGGCGTTTCCGACTACGCCGCGCGCTTCGGCGAGAAGCTGTGCGGCATGATGAGCGGCACCACCTACCGACCCTGGGACGCCGCGCTGGTGGCAAAGGTCGAGGCCGAACGCCGCGAGCGCATGCCGCAAGACCAGCACGCCGCGCGCGAAGCCTGGCGCGACCGGCGCCTGATGGCGCTCATCGCGCACAAGCGCGACCTCGATCGAGAAACCGACAAATAACGACCCGCAGCGGCCGAGCCGCAAAATCCAACGTCCGGAGGAAACCATGGCAGCCACCAAGAAAGTCATCATCACCTGCGCCGCGACCGGCGCGATTCACACGCCGTCGATGTCGCCCTATCTGCCGGTGACGCCGGACGAGATCGCCGCCGCCGCGATCGGCGCGGCGCAAGCCGGCGCGGCCATCGTTCACCTGCACGCGCGCATGCCTGACGATGGCCGTCCGACGCAGGACCCGGAGATGTTCAAGCGCTTCCTGCCCAAGATCAAGGCAGCCTCCAATGTGGTCATCAACCTTACCACCGGCGGCGCGCCGAACATGACCGTCGAGGAGCGCCTGCAACCGGCGCTGCAGCTCAAACCCGAGGTCGCCTCGCTCAACATGGGCTCGATGAACTTCGGCCTGTACGAGATGCTCGACCGCTTCAAGGACTTCAAGTACGACTGGGAGCGGCCCTATCTCGCCGCCTCCGACGACCGCATCTTCAAGAACACGTTCAAGGACATCGCCAACATCCTCACGCTGTGCGGCGGCAACGACACCCGCTTCGAGATCGAGTGCTACGACATCGGCCACCTGTATACCGCCGCGCACTTCCTCGAGCGTGGGTTGCTCAAGCCGCCGCTGTTCATCCAGTCGGTGTTCGGCCTGCGTGGCGGTATCGGCAATCACGCGGAAGACGTGCTGCACATGAAGCGCACCGCCGACCGCCTGTTCGGCGACGACTACTTCTGGTCGGTGCTGGGCGCGGGTCGCGGCCAGATGCCGATCGCCGTGATGTCGGCCGTGATGGGCGGCAACGTCCGCGTGGGCCTCGAAGACAGCCTCTGGATCGGCAAGGGCACGCTGGCGCAGACTAACGCCGACCAGGTGTCGAAGATCCGCCGCATCCTCGAAGAACTCGGGCTGGAGATCGCCACACCGGACGACGCGCGCGCGATGCTCAAGCTGAAGGGCGGCGCCAACGTCAACTTCTGATGCCTTCGAACCTTTGCCCATGAGACACCATCGCATCGCCGCCATCCCCGGTGACGGCATCGGCACCGAGGTCATCGCCGCAGGCCTCGAAGTGCTTGCCGCCGTGGCTTCGGCGCAGGGCGACTTCGATCTCGACATCACCCATTTTCCGTGGGGCAGCGATTACTACCTCGAGCACGGGCGGATGATGGCCGACGACGGCCTTGACCAGTTACGCGGGTTCGACGCGATCTACTTCGGGGCCGTCGGATCGCGGGAGGTGCCCGACCATGTCTCGCTGTGGGGCCTTCGCCTCGCGATCTGCCAGGGCTTCGACCAGTATGCCAACGTGCGGCCCACGCGCATCCTGCCCGGCATCGAGTCGCCGCTGAAGCTCGCACGCCCGGAGGCGATCGACTGGGTGATCATCCGCGAGAACAGCGAAGGCGAATACTCGGGCCAGGGCGGGCGCTCGCATCGCGGCCACGAATCCGAGGTCGCGACCGAGGTTTCCATCTTCACCCGCACCGGCGTGACCCGCATCATGCGCTTCGCGTTCACGCTGGCGCGTTCGCGACCGCGACGCCACCTCACGCTCATCACCAAGTCGAATGCCCAGCGCCACGGCATGGTGCTGTGGGACGAGATCTTCCAGGAAGTTGCCGCCGGGTTTCCCGACGTTTCCACCGACCGCGAACTGGTCGACGCCGCCACCACCCGGATGGTGCTCAAGCCCGGATCGCTGGATGTGATGGTCGCCACCAACCTGCATGCCGACATCCTGTCCGACCTCGCCGCGGCGCTGGCCGGCAGCCTGGGCATCGCGCCCACGGCCAACCTCAATCCGGAGCACCGCTTTCCGTCCATGTTCGAGCCGATCCACGGATCGGCCTTCGACATCATCGGGCGCGGCATCGCCAATCCGGTGGCCACGTTCTGGACCGGTGCGTTGCTGCTCGAGCACCTGGGCGAACCGCGGGCCGCAGCCCGGCTGATGGGGGCCATCGAGACCGTGACTGCGGCACGGCTGTTCACCCCCGACCTCGGCGGCACGGCAACCACGGCCGAGGTCACCCGGGCGGTGGTTGCAGCACTGCGACGGCCGGTCCACGCCTGATCGTTCGGCGCACTCCTCTCTGCCCGATGGCCATAGCCGCCGTGTTGCGCCACAATATGCCGGTCGCCTGACAATCTCCGGAGCTTGTCGATGGATCGAGAAGAGGGCCATCTTCAGTTTCAACCCGCTGCCGCCGGCACCGTCGGCCGCGGCGCCATCACCGCCATCGAACGCAGCATGCTCAGCAAGCTGCTGGAGGTTTGTGGCTACCCCCCGATCCGCATCGCTCTCTGGACCGGCCAGGAAATCGCCAGCGGCGACCAGCCGCCGATCGCCCGCCTGGTGATTCACGACCGCGGCGCGCTGCTGCGCATGCTGGTCAACCCCGAGCTGTTCACCGGCGACGACTACAGCGCCGGACGCATCGATGTCGAAGGCGACCTGGTCGGATTCCTCGACTCGGTCTACCTCGGGCTCGACGCCCTGCCCGACAAGTCGGCGAAGGCGCGCTTCCTGCGCTGGCTCAACCGGCCGCGCCCGAACACGCTGGCCGGCTCCAAGGCCAACATCCAGCACCACTACGACCTCGGCAACGACTTCTACCAGCTCTGGCTCGACACCGCGCGCATGCAGTACACCTGTGCGTACTACCCGCGTCCCGGCATGAGCATCGAGGAAGCCCAGATCGCCAAGCTCGACCACGTGGCGCGCAAGCTCCAGATCAAGCCCGGCGACGTCGTGTACGAAGCCGGCTGCGGCTGGGGTGGCTTGGCACGCCATCTGGCCCAGAACTACGGCGTGGCCAAGGTGCGGGCCTACAACATCTCGCAGGAACAGGTGAAGTTCGCGCGCGAACGGACGCAGGCCGAGGGTCTGTCAGACCGGATCGAATACGTGCTCGATGACTACCGCAACATGGATGGCAAGTGCGACGCCTTCGTGTCGATCGGCATGCTCGAACATGTGGGCGTCGACAACTATCCGGCACTGGGCGACGTCATCGAGCGGGTGCTCAAGCCCGGCGGTCGCGGCCTGATCCACTCGATCGGGCGCAACCGGGCCGCGCCGATGAACGCCTGGATCGAGAAGCGCATCTTTCCCGGCGCCTATCCGGCCACCCTGGCCGAAATGATGGCCATCTTCGAAGGCCACGAGTTCTCCGTCCTCGATGTTGAAAACCTGCGGCTGCACTACGCGGCCACGCTACAAGCCTGGCTCGACCGCTACGAGCAGCACACCGACGAAATCCGCCGCATGTACGACGAACGCTTCGTGCGCATGTGGCGCCTGTACCTCGCGGGCTCGAAGGCGTCGTTCCTGATGGGCTCGCTGCAACTGTTCCAGATCGTGTTTGCCCGGCCGCGCGACAACACGGTGCCGATGTCACGCGAGCATCTCTACCCCGCGAGCCCGAAGCCGTCATGAAACAGTGCGAAGTGCTGATCGTCGGCGGCGGGCCGGCCGGTTCCACCTGCGCCTGGAAGCTGAAGCGGGCCGGCATCGAGGCCACCATTCTCGACAAGAAGATATTTCCGCGCGACAAGATCTGCGCCGGCTGGGTCACACCCGCCGTGGTCGAAGAAATCCGCTTCGACATCGACGATTATCTGGCTGGCGGCCGCACGCTGCAGCCCATCACCGGCTTCATCACCGGGCTGATCCACGGCAAGGAAGTCCGCTCCGAGTACACCAAACCGGTCAGCTACGGCATCCGGCGCTACGAATTCGATGCCTACCTGCTCGAACGCGCCGGCGCGCACGTGGCCGATGCCGCGCCACTCAAGACGCTGGTGCGCAAGGACGACCACTGGGTCGCCAACGATGCGATCGAGGCCAAAGTAGTGATCGGCGCCGGCGGCCATTTCTGCCCGGTGGCCCGCTCGCTCGGCGTGCAACTCGGGCAGGCCGAAACCATCGTCGCCGCGCAGGAAATCGAGTTTCCGATGACCGACGCGCAGCAGCGCGATTGCCTCGCCGAAGCCCACCTGCCCGAGCTCTATTTCTGCGAAGACCTCAAGGGTTACGGCTGGGTGTTCCGCAAGGGCGACTATCTCAACGTGGGCCTGGGCCGCGAAGACAACCACCGCCTCGCCGAGCACGTGGCGGCATTCGTGCAATGGCTCAAGTCGAAGCGCAAGGTGCCGCAGGACATGCCGGAGAAATTCGGCGGCCACGCCTATCTGCTCTACAACCATGCGCCCCGCCCGCTGGTTGCCGAGGGCGTGCTGCTGATCGGCGACGCCGCCGGCCTGGCCTACCCGCAGAGCGGCGAAGGCATCCGCCCCGCAGTCGAATCCGCGATCTTCGCCGCCGAGACACTCATCGACGCCGCCGGCAACTACAGCCCGGAACGGCTCGCGCCGTACCAGGCCAAGATGATCCAGCGCTTCGGCGCGCGCCAGGCCAAGAGCTTCACCGACTACCTGCCCGAAGGCCTGAAGCGCATGATCGGCGCCCGCCTCATGGGCAGCCCCTGGTTCACGCGCAACGTCATCATCGACGAGTGGTTCCTGCATTCGAAGCAGGCGGTGCTGGTGGCGTGAGGGGTCAGGTCTAAATACTGTTCGGATAAATAATTCTGGCGCATAATCCGTGGTGTCGCAACTGCGGAGTGAGCGATGGCGCGAACCAAGGCGGTGCTGGGGGCAGGCGTCAGGCTTGCCGACTTTCTGAGCGCGAGTTTGCTCGCGCGGGTGGTACCGGCGGAAGTGGTGCACGAAGTACTCGATGCCCATGGCTGCAACTCGCAGCGGAACCGTAGCTTCCCGGCGGTGGCGGGGGTGTACTACTGCATGGCGCTCAGTCTGTACCCGGAGGCCGCCTACGAGGAAGTGTTCGCCGTGGTGTCGCAGGGCCTGGCCTGGGCCGCCGGTGCCGCCGAGCCGCCGCGGGTGGCCAAGTCTTCGATCAGCGGCTTGCGCAGCAAGATCGGCGCGGCACCGATGCGCGAACTGGTCTTGCGCTGCTGCGTACCGATGGCCGACCCCAAGTCCCATCCCGAGGCGTTCTATCGCGGTTTGAGGGTGGTGGCCATCGATGGCAGCAACTTCGAGCTGCCCGACGAGGCCGGCAACGAGGCCCAGTTCGGCCGTCCCGGCAGCCGCACCGGCCAGGCCGGCTACCCGCAGGCACAGTGCGCGGTACTGGTGGAGTGCGCCACCCACGCCGTGTTCAGTGCCAACCTGGGGCCGTACCGGGCCAGCGAGTGGGAGATCTGCCAGCCGCTGCTGTCCCGGCTCGAACCCGGCATGCTGTGCCTGGCCGACCGCGGTTTCGACGGCGCCGACCACTGGCGCGAAGCGCAGGCCACCGGGGCGCAGTTGCTGTGGCGCTGCAAGACCGGCCGCGACCTGCCGGTGCAGCGCATGCTCGACGACGGCTCCTACCTGAGCGTGATCAGCCCTTCCGGGGCCAGAGGCAAAGCAGCGCTGGCGCAGGCAATCGTGGTGCGGGTGATCGAATACACCTTGCCAGGGCAAGCCGGTGCGCAGCCCCACTACCGGTTGCTGGCCACGCTGCTGGACCCGAACGCCGCCCCGGCGCTGGAGCTGGCCGAGCTGTACCACCAGCGCTGGGAGGTCGAGGCCGTGTTCGACGAGATGAAGACCCACCTGCGGCAAAGCCGCCGGGTGCTGCGCAGCAAGACCCCGGAGCTGGTGCGCCAGGAGTTCTACGGCTGGGTGCTGGCGCACTACGCGGTGCGCTGGCTGCTGCACCAAGGCGCAACCCAGTACCGAATACCGCACGCCGAACTGTCCTTCACCGGACATGTGCAGTTGCTGCGCCGCGCACAGCCCCGATCCGGGGCCTTTCCCCCCACAGCGCCCCAGACGCCGCCACCGGTGGTTCGATGAACTGCTCGCCGCCAGCGCGAAACTGCGCGCCACGCGCACCCTGAACAAGCGCTCGCCGCGCATGGTCAAGCGGCGCAACTCGCCCTATGCTTCCCATGATCGCCACGCCAGAACGCGAGTGCCCATGGATTGCACGCCCACGATTCTTGACCCGCCGCCGCCTCGGCCCAGACCACCCCCCAGGACGACCACGCTACCTCGGCGGTTTCGAAGCTTTGTCATCTAAGCGAACAGTATTTAGACCTGACCCCATAGCTCAAACACCTGCGAATCAAGGACGAGCTGGGTTGGACGGTGCGGGTGCCGGAGCACCTGTCGACGTATTCGGTTTGAGGGGCGCGGCTGCCACCAACGCGCACTCGCCGGCAACGATCGTCCTCACTTCTTGATCTCGACCAGCACCGCCTCCAAGTCATCGAGCGCTTCGTCCGAGTGGGTCACCGGTGGCCGCAGCAATGTCTCGCCAGTCTTCAGTTCCGCCTCGCGTACGGTGCCGTCCGGCAACGTGATACGAGATCTGCCGCCCTTGATGACGTAGACGACCGTTGCCGGATGCGAGTGGATTGGCGTCTTGTCGCCGGCCATCGGCGTGTACTTCAAGACTCGCACCTTGTCGTCCTCCGCCAAGACTCTCAGGTGCTTCACGCCATATTGCATGGCGTCCTGCGCGAACAGGATCGAGGGCGACGTCAGGAACAGACTCGCCATCACGACTGCCAGTGCTCTCATCTCGCTTCCTCCCCGGTATCTCGAATACAGAAGCATAGCGCGTTCGATCGCGCCGGATCGCCCGACCGCCATAGCAACTGACGGCGCGGTCAGGTCTTGCGCAGCGCAACCTTGGGTCATTCAAGTGCACGGGGCAAGATCTGACATCGACGCATGGCACTTGATATGCATGTATGCAGGCCTGACCCTGCTTTTAGAGTAGCTGGTCGCCGATGAAAACGTTGAGCGGCGACACCAGGGTGTTGATCTCGAACGCATAGCCCGAACCCATGCCATCCATGAACAGGCGCAGCCCCTGTTTCTCGAACATCCACGAATCGGCAAACGGCGACTTCACCATCTGCCCCGTCTCCGGATTGCGGTAGGTCACCATGCCAGTGGCAAAATCCTCCGCCGGCGTCTTCGCGTAGTCGACGCCGCGTTCCTTCAGCAGCTTCTCCCGCCACGCCGGCTGACCCCACTTGAGCAGGCCGAGATCCGCGGTGACCGATTGGGGCTTCAGATACAGCAAGGGCTTGTCCGCCGGGGTGAGTACATAACGACCCACGGCGATGCTGTGGCAGCCCATGTCGAGCAGCGACTCGCGCCAGGTCAGCTGCGCGAACGCCATCACCCGAAACAGGCGCCGACACCCCACTGCCGATCAGTGGGTAATCGTCTTCCCGCTGGTGGCGGATTGCAAGGATGGTAACGGTTTCGCTGTCCTCGATCTCGAACAGCACGACATAGCCGGCGGCGCCAAATGGAATGACAAGTTCGCGCAGCAGCGGTGTATCCGGCTCTGCCTTGCGGCAGCTGAATGGGGATTCAGCAAGAAACGACAGGCCCTTGGCGATGGCGTCGCGCGCTCAACGGGCAGCCGGATGTCCTTCTTCAGTACGAACGAGTGAAGGCGGCGAAAATCGTCCCTGGCGCCGCGGGTATAGCGAACTCGAAAGCTCACCCGCGAGCCGTAGATTCTGCCGCGGCGAGCATGTCGTCCAGTTCGCCCAACACGTCCTGGGCCGAGAAGTACTCGCCGGACCGCTTCGCTTCATCACGCGACGCCAAGCCGCGGGCGATGAACTCCTGTTGGCTCTGCCGACGCGCGATGTTCGATCGAATCGATTGCTCGACGAAGCTGGACAGGCTTTCGCCTTCCTGCAAGACGCCCTGAGCCTCCTGCCGTAGCTCCGGATTCACGCGGATCGAGGGGATTGAAGCCGTTTTCATGGGACAATCTCCGTGCGTTGCAATTGCGATGCAATATCTGAAGTTCGGTGTCGCTACCTCGCTACACAAGCCCTGGTGTAGTGTCGCAAGGACCGTTACATCGGGTCCGCAAGCCAGCACTTTTACGGCATAGAAGGTGCCCTGCACACCAGCACCGGGGAGGATCAACAGGCGCATGGGGTTTCACGCATGAGCACCTTACGGGTGGCCATCCTTGTGGACCGCTCGGGCTGGCACCGCGTGCGCTGGCGACGAGCCCGAGCGGCTGGACCAAAGGCCCGACTGCAGCGTCGCTGGCAGCACCTGCACACTCGCGTGTCCGAGGTTGCGATAGATCCTGCGCCGGCGCATGACCGGCCACCAGTCGTAGAGAAAAATCTGCAGCGGCCGCCACATCGCAACCCAGCCACCGATGAGCAAGCTTTCTTTCAGCAGCCGGAAGAAAGTGTTGGTTGTGAAGGTCGCGAGCAGGTCTGCGCCTAGCAGGCACAACGCCAGGAATCCGATGCCGATCACCAGGCTCGTACGTCCCTCGATGAGCAGCAGCCGCAAGTTGCGCAGTGCCAGCACCGACTTGTAATCGAAGTAGTTGCGCATGGCCTCGCTGACCAGCGGTGTGGGATCGTCCGGTGGCATGTTCTCGATGTGGACGATGATGCGAAAGTGGCTGGCCGGCGGAAATTCCAGCGCCCAGCTTTCGAGGAACTCCACGGCGTCACGGTCCAGGTCGCGATGATGGAAGGGGGTTGGATCCATCGAGTTGAAGAGTTCGGAAAGCGCGACGATGCGCAACTCGATCTGGTGGACGGGAGCGGGCGATGACTTCATGCGGCGGTACGCGTCGGTCGTCCGATGGACCCTGGCCTCCAGGTTCGGCAACGGTGAGGCCCGGGCATGGACGGAATCATTTCTTGCGATCCTCCCAGTCCACCCACGGAACCGATTGCGATTCGAGATAGCTGCCTACCGCTTCGCCGATCGTCGCGAAGAAGCGCTGCTCACCGAGCCGGGAAAACAGGCCGAAGCGCTTGAGCTTGTCCTTGACCGGGTCCTTCATCTCTGCAAAGCACAGGTCAATACCAGCTTCGTGCAGGGTCGTGTCGAGTTCGTCCAGCGCATCGGCGGAGGTCACGTCCACGCTGGTGATCGGCTCGGCGCCGACGACCAGCCAGCGCACCGGCGTCGGGGAGCTGGCGACCGCGTCGAGCACGCGATCTCGGAACAATTCTGCGTTGGCGAAGAACAGCGGCGCATCCCAGCGGAACAGCACCAGCCCCGGCACGATGCGGGCAGCCGGATACCGGGTGATGTCGTGGTAGCCCTTGACGCCGTCGACCCGCCCGAGCACCGCCGAATGTGGCCGCCAACCGTCCCACAGAAACTCGATCACGGCAATCAAGATCGCCAGGCCGATGCCCGGAATGGCCCCCAGCACCGCCACGCCAGCCAGGCAGCCGATGGACAGCCAGAACTCCCAGCGCTGGATGCGGTAGATGCGGCGCAGGTCGGTGATCTCGAACAGCGCCAGGGCCGATGCGATCACCACCGCGGCCAGTGCGGCCGAGGGCAGGCTGGTGAAGAGGTTCGGCGCGCACATCAACAGGCCCGCCACGGCGACCGCGCCGACCACGCCCGCCAGTTGGGTCTGCGCGCCCGCGGCCTCGGCCACGGGCGTGCGCGAAGCGCTCGCGCTGATGGGGATGCCCTGGAACAATCCCGCCGCCAGGTTCGCCGCGCCCAGTGCCACCATTTCATGATTCGGATCAGAGGCACCACCGACACGCGCGGCATAGGCACGTGACAACACGCTGGTGTCGGCAAACGACACCAGCGCCACGGCCAAGCCGCCGAGCAGCACGGGCACGATGTCGCCCCACCGGATCATGGGAAGTGAGATGGCGGGTAGCCCTTGCGGCAAGCGACCGAGCACCGGGACGCCTGCGCGCGCAGACAGATCCAGCACCGCCACGATCACGGCGGCCCCGACGACGGCCACCAAGACACCCGGCAAACGCTTGCTGCGCTTCAGCAGCAAGATCGTCACCAGTGTTCCCGCACCAAGAGCCAACGCGACCCAATTTGTGCTGCGGGCCAGCAGTCCACCAATGAAAGCATGGCTCGCCGCCGGCAGGCCCTCACCACCGGCAGAGAACCCGAACAGCGGCGGCAACTGGCTGACCAGCACGGTCAGAGCTATGCCATTCATGTAGCCATAGCGGATCGGCTTGGACAGCAGTTCTGTGACGAAACCCAGGCGGGCGGTGCCGGCCAGCACGCACAGAACACCGGACACCAGCGCCATCATCCCGGCCAGCGCAACGGCGCGCTGCGGATCACCGCCTGACAGCGGCAGCACCACGCCCAGGAGCAACGTGACCAAGGACGAGTCGGGGCCCAGCACGAGCACCCGGCTGGGACCGAACAGCGCGTACGCCAGCAGCCCGAAGATGGTCGCATACAACCCGCTGATGGCCGGCACGCCGGCCGCGGCCGCGTAGGCAATGCCGACGGGCACCAGGACCGTTGTCAGCACCAGACCGGCAACGAGGTCGTGGCGCAACCAACCGATCTGGTAGTGCCGCAACGTTTGTATGCCGGGAAACCAGCGCAGCCAACCGACCGCGGCTCTCGCTGGCAGCGGCCGAACCACCCGACCCGTGGTCGAGGATTTGGCAGGCGACGACTCTTTGCTCACGGCCTGGACCGGGGCCGACTTCGGAGCGCTCGACCCGCCAGCTTGCGCGTCTCCTCGAGCAGCAAGACCGTGGACGCCACGCCGATGGCGACATCCCAATCAGCCCAGGCCATGCCAGTGGTGCCGAACAATCGCGATGCAGGCGCCCAGTGCACAGCGACGACTTGCAGCGCCAGCGTGCCGGCCAGGGACACCCACAGCATCCGGTTGTCGAAGAAGCTGGCGTTGAACGCGGAGCCGTTCTCGCTGCGCGCGTTGAACACGTTGAAGAACTGAAACAGCACAAAGGTGGTGAAGGCCATCGTCAATGCGCGTGCCTCGCTGCCCGTGCGCAAGCCGTAGTACAGCACCGCCAGCGTGCCCGCCATCATCGTGATGCCGTAAGCCGCAGTCCGTAGCACGCGTGCCAAGGGAAGAATCGGCTCATCACGCTGGCGTGGCGGCTCGTTCATGATGCCGGGTCGTGCGGCATCCATCGCCAGCGATACGGCAGGCGGACCGTCCATGATGATGGCGACCCACAGAATCTGCAAAGGGGTGAATGGCTCCGGCAGGCCCACGAGCGGTGCGAAGAAAACGGTCAGGATCGCGCCGATCGACGTCGAGAGCTGGAAGCGAACGAATTTCAGGATGTTGTCGTACAGCGTGCGGCCCTGCCGCACGGCACGGACGATCGTGGCGAAGTTATCATCGGTCAGCACCATGGTGGCGGCCTCTTTGGCCACCGCCGTTCCGCTGATGCCCATCGCCACGCCGATGTCCGCCTGTTTCAGTGCCGGCGCATCGTTGACGCCGTCCCCCGTCATCGCCACGACGTGTCCCTTGGCCTGCAGGGCGCGCACGATCTTCACCTTGTGCGAGGGGGTCACGCGGGCGAACACCGCAACCTCGTCGATCGCTGCGGCCAGTTGCGCCGCGTCCATGCGATCGATGTCCGCGCCTGACACCGCGCGCCCGTGCAGTCCGAGCTCGGCAGCAATCGCCGATGCAGTCGCCTGATGGTCACCCGTGATCATCTTGACGACGATGCCCGCCTGGCGGCAGTCGGCGATCGCCTGCATCGCCTCGGGCCGTGGCGGGTCCATCAACCCGACCAGCCCCACAAAGTCCAGTTCGGCGACCCAAACCGAGAGATCGCCGGCAGCGTCGAAAGTCGCAGCAGGCAACGTGCGCGACGCGATCAGCAGGCCGCGCAGGCCGCGCCCTGCCAGAGCGTGGTAGTCCGCATCCACCTTGGCTGCCTCGGTTGCACCAAATGGTGCCTCGGCAGCGGCCACCTTCCAGCGGGTGCAGCGTGCCAACAGCACATCGGGCGCGCCCTTGACGAACAGCTTGATCTGGTCACCGTCGCGATGGAAGGTGGCCATGAACTTGTGCGCTGAATCGAATGGCAACTCGGCCAAGCGCGGCAGTGCGCGCTCGACGGTGTCCCGCAGGATCCCACCCTTGGCGGCAAGCACCAGCAGCGCCGCCTCCATCGGGTCGCCAATCGCCTTGCCGTTGTCGAAGCGGCTGTCGTTGCAGGCCACCATCGGCACCAGCAGCGGTGCGAGGTCGACGCCGATGGCGTGGCCGGTCGACAGCGTGATCTCGCCTTGCGTCCGGTAGCCCTCACCGGACACATCGAAGCCTTGCCCCTGGTAGACGAAGGTGCGCGCAGTCATCTGGTTGAGCGTCAACGTGCCCGTCTTGTCGGAGCAGATGACCGTGGTGCAGCCCAGCGTCTCGACGCTGGCCAGGCGCTTGACGATGGCATGCTGGCGCGCCATCTTGTGCATGCCCAGCGCGAGGGTGACGGTCACCACCACTGGCAGGCCCTCAGGCAGGGCGGCAACCGACAGCGCGATCGCACCGAGCACGATGTGGACAAGATCTGCCCCGCGCAGGAACTGCAGGAACGAGAGCAGCCCGACCAGTGTCAGCGCGATCGCACCCAGGCGTTTGCCAAGCCGGTCCAGTTGAACCTGCAATGGCGTGGCGACTTCTTCGGTGGCTGCCAGTTCCTGCGACAGGCGTCCCATCTCAGTGCTCGGGCCGGTGGCCGTGACCACGAGTTCGGCCCGTCCTCGCGTGAGCAGCGTATTCATGTAGGCCAGGTTGAGACGCTCACCCAGCGGCGCATCGGCCGCCACCCGCAGAGCCGCCTGTTTGCCGGCCGGTTGGGATTCGCCGGTCAGTGCCGATTCGTCGATCTCGAGCCCGGCCGCCAGCCAGAGGCGCCCGTCGGCGGCCACGCGGTCGCCCGCCTCGAGCAGCAAGACGTCGCCGGGCACCACGTCGTCAGCAGCGATGTCGTGGCTGACACCATCGCGCCGCACCCGGGCCTTGCTGGGCAGCATCGATTTCAGCGCCGCCAGGCTGCGCTCGGCGCGGTACTCCTGGTAGAAGCCGACGAGCGCGTTGATCACCACCACAGCCAGGATCACCAAGGCGTCCTTGGTGCTGCCGACCAGTGCGGCCAAGACCACCGCCCCCAGCAGGATCAGGATCAGGATGCTCTTGAACTGCGCGAGCAGCACCCGCCAGGGCGAGCGTGCCGGACCTTGTGGCAAGCGGTTGGGGCCTGCACGCGCCAGGCGTTCGAGCGCCTGCCGGGCGCTGAGCCCGGTTTCAGGGCGAACCTCCAGCAGCGCGGCAACGGCCTCGGCGTCCAGTGTGTGCGGTGCCACCGGCGCATTGGCTTCGGTCACCGTGCGCGCCCGATACGTTGCCAACGGGCCGCCAAGCACAAGCTCGTCACGATCTGGTGGTCGCCGAGTCCGGCAGCGAAGGCACCCAGCGGAATCGTGAGGTCGGTGCCGCAAATCGTGGTCGTGGTCACCTTGATCAGGGCGTCGAGAGGACCGACATCAGGTATTCGCTTGTCCTCGAGCACGATTCGCTTGTCCTCGAGCACGAGGCGCCCGGCAAAACCGGTCAGGCCGGCGCCTCGCCGAAGAACGAGAGCAACTGCTCGACCACCCATTCGGGGCGCTCTTCCGGAATCCAGTGACCGCAGTTGTCGGCGACGCCGCCCCGGACATCGTCCGCCACGCGGCGCCAGGATTCGATGGCCGACTGGCCTCGGCCCCGACCGTGGCCGCCGCCGTAACACAGCACCGGCATGCGCAGCTTGCCGGCCGCGATGAACGCCTCGTTGTCGAGAATGTCCTGGCGCATGGCGCGATAGAGGTTGAAGCCGGCCCGCATCGCGCCCGGCTGGCGATAGGTGCGCAAGTACTCCTGCCGGGCCGCCTCGGATATGGCATCGGGCCGTGCTCCCCAGGTGCGATAAAAGAACCCGAGGTAGACGTCCTCGCGGCCGGCCGTGAGCTCCTCGGCGAAGCCGGGCTCCCAATGCAGGCCGTGATGCCAGCGGTTGTCGAAAAAGACCGACGTTCCGTCTCCCGGCACCGGCACATCGAAGATGGCGACGCGGCGCACCGCGTCACGATGCTGTGCCGCCAGGGCGAACGCCGTCGGTCCGCCCCAGTCGTGGCCGACCACGAATAGCCGTTGCTCCCCCAGGACATCGTGCACCAGACGCCAGATGTCCTGAGCGATGGTCTTCTTGTCGTAGCCGCCTGGCGGCCGCGACGAGTCGCCGAGACCACGAAGATCGGGCGCGACGACACGGAAGCGCGTCGCCAGCCCGGGAATGACATCGCGCCACATGTACCAGGTCTGCGGCCAGCCATGCAGCAGAACAACGACTGGCCCCTGCCCCGCCGTCACATAGTGGATGCGGACCTCGCCGAGATCCGCGTAGGCATGCTCAAACGAGTCGGACATCGCCATCTGTCACCTCTCGGCAAATTCCGGCCTGATTCTATCTGGCCGCTGGCAGCATGGTGACAAAAAAGAGCTGATCAGCGATGACGTTCAGCCACTACGCCTTCAGATGACTGCAACCAGACAACCACAACACTGGCCCACAACAACGCAACCCGGCAATCAACGCTCAGGCTTCCCTCATTCCCAGCCCTCCCGACGGGAGAAGGGAGCAGGAGCCCTCCCTCCCCCCTCGGGCGCAGGAGGCCTCCCTTTCGAGGCATCTCTCCCCTTGGAAGGGACCAAGGGTGAGGGACGCTGAGGAATGTCACCAGTCAGGAAAAGAGTGTGGGTGTGGTGGGGATCGGCGCCGGTGCGGCGGCAGACTGCCCCGCGCTTGTTGCGCCATTGGTTGGCGCGCTGGTCGACGGCAGCCAGACGAGTGGTTTCCTCGACTCTCGCGGTGCGGGTCTGCGGGCGCCTGGCCGCGGCGATCCACTCCAGGATGCCGCGCTTGATGGAGCGAGGGAACGCGTCGAAGTTGCTCGCTGCCGGCGGGCTGACCGCAACACGTCGCGAACCTGAACTAATTCCAGTGCGCGTTCAAAATGAGCCAACACTTGACTACGTCAACCTATGCAATTGTTAAAACAATCCTTATTGCGACAGAACCACTGTTGGCGCATAAACGCTGATCCCGTCCCTCAATCTCCGGCTACCAGCGCCGCGAAGGCGCGCACCGTCCCGTCGACCCGGGTCACTGCGTCGAGTGTGTTGCGATCCAGCAGTTTGCTCAGGTCGATCACGGCCACACCGATGCCGGCATTGGTTTCCAGGTGCAGTTGCGACACATTGAATCCGGCGGCGGCCAGCACACCATTGAGTTGCGATATGACGCCAGGGCGGTCCCGGTGGATGTGGACCAGGCGCGACGGCGAGCGCAGCGAGTGGACCGACACCTCCGGCAGGTTCACGCTGCCGCGCACTGCGCCGAGCGTCAGGTAGTCGCGCAGCTTCTCCGAGACCTCGATGCCGAGGTTGCGCTGCGCCTCGACGGTCGAGCCCGCCACATGCGGCGTGAGGATCACGTTGTCGAGGTCGCGCAGCGGCGACTCGAAGGCCTGTGCCGCCGATGCCGGTTCGCTGGGAAACACATCGATGGCGGCACCGCGCAGCCGTCCACTGGCCAGCACCGCGTGCAAGGCATCGATGTCGATCGCATGGCCGCGCGCCAGGTTGATCAGCACCGCGTCGGGCTTCATCTGCCCGAGGCTCCCGGCGTCGATCATGTGCCGGGTGCGCTTGGTCTGCGGCACGTGCAACGTCACCACGTCGGCCTCTTGTAGCAAGGCTTCGAGCGTCGCGGCCGGCGTGGCGTTGCCCAGCGGCAAGCAGGCCTCGATGTCGTGGTAGATCACGCGCATGCCGATCGATTCCGCCAGCAGGCCGGTCTGCGTGCCGATCTTGCCGTAGCCGACGATGCCCAGCGTCTTGCCGCGGATTTCGTTGGAACCGCGTGAATCCTTCAGCCACTCGCCGCGCTTGGCGGCGGCATGGCGCTCGGGCACGCGCCGCAGCAAGTGGATGGCGTGGCCGATCACCAGCTCGGCCACCGAGCGGGTGTTGGAGAACGG
>JANXYG010000001.1 GCA_025350245.1 Betaproteobacteria bacterium | reverse complement strand
TAGGTCATCGCCAGGTCGAGCATCATCTGCGCGAGATCCCGCACCGAGAAATTGTTGGCCGGGTTGCCGATGTTGTAGATCTTGCCGCTGGCGATGTTGCCGGGGTTGTCGATGATGCGCATCAGCGCATTGATGCCGTCGTCGATGTAGGTGAAGGCGCGTTTCTGCCGGCCGCCGTCGACGAGCTTGATGTCTTCGCCGCGCACCAGATGCCCGAAGAACTGCGTGATCACCCGCGAGCTGCCTTCCTTGGCGGTGTGGATGCTGTCCAGGCCCGAGCCGATCCAGTTGAACGGGCGGAACAGCGTGAAGTCCAGTCCGGCCTGCGCGCCGTAGGCCCAGATCACGCGGTCCATCAACTGCTTGCTGCAGGCGTAGATCCAGCGCTGCATGTTGATCGGCCCCATGACCAGATCCGAGGCATAGGGGTCGAACTCCGCGTCGGGGCTCATGCCATAGACCTCGGAGGTCGACGGGAAGACGATGCGCTTGCCGTACTTCACGCACGAGCGGACAAACGGCAGGTTGGCCTCGAAATCGAGCTCGAACACCCGCAGCGGTTCCTTCACGTAGGTGGCCGGCGTGGCGATCGCCACCAAGGGCAGCACCGTGTCGCACTTGCGGATGTGGTACTCGATCCACTCCTTGTTGATGGTGATGTCGCCCTCGAAGAACCTGAAACGCGGGTGCTCCAGCAGCTCGGTCACGCGGTCGGTCTGCATGTCCATGCCGTACACCTCCCACGGCGTGGTCTCGATGATGCGTTTCGAGAGGTGGTGGCCGATGAAGCCGTTGACGCCGAGGATCAGTATCTTCTTCATGGCTTCAGGGTTGTGTTTTCTGTCATCGCGAGTTTTCCCTCAGTGCTTCCCTCAGTGCTTCCCTCACCCTCGGTCCCTCTCCCGGGGGGAGAGGGAGGCGTACTGCTCCCTGCTTGTTCCCGAAGAAGCTGTGGAATGAGGGAAGTGCTCCCTTCTCCCCCCGGGAGAAGGGCCGGGGATGAGGGAGGCTTCATGCTCCCTTCTCCCTCCGTGAGAAGGGCCGGGGATGAGGGAAACGAGTGTCGATCCTGCTCGAACCACGAAGCATCGACCGCGCGCCCCGCGATCTCCAGCGACAGCACGCGCAGCGCGCGCCCGTCGCCACAGGAGGCCAGGATATCGCCGCCGTCGATGGTGAAGGTGCCGGGTGTGCCGCGCGCTGGGCGCTGGTCGCGCAGGGTGCGCAGCACGCGCGCCGCGCTGCCGTGCACGGTGGTGAAGGCACCCGGATACGGCGGCGCCACGCCACGCACCAGATTGTGGACTTCGGTGGCCGACCGTGACCAGTCGATGCGGCCGTCCGCCGGCTTGCGGCCGCCGAAGTACGAGCCCAGCTTCAGGTCGAGCGGGATGCGCGGTGCGGTGCCGGCCACCAAGGCGTCGATGCTGCGGTCGAGCACCATCTCGGCCGCCACGGTCACCTTGTTGAAGGTGTCGTGTGCGGTGTCGTCGGGCAGGATCGGCACCGCCTGCTGGTCGACCAGGTCGCCGGCGTCGGGCTTGTCGGCCATGTAGTGCAGTGATGCGCCGGTGCGGGATTCGCCACGGATCACCGCCCAGTTCACGGGCACGCGCCCGCGATACGCCGGCAGCAGCGAGCCGTGCAGGTTGAGCGCGCCGCGCGATGCCAGCGCGAGCAGGGCAGGCGGCAGCATGTGGCGGTAGTAGAAGGAGAAGATGAACTCGGGGGTGGCGGCGCGCACCTGTTCGAACACATCCGGGGAGGCCGGGTCGGCCGGCGTGATCGTCTCGATCCCGTGCAGCGTCGCCAGCGCCGCAACGCTCTCGAACCAGATGGTCTCGGACGGGTTGTCGGTGTGGGTGACGACCAGGCGTACATCGATGCCGTGCGCGAGCAGCACCTGCAGGCAGCGCACGCCCACGTTGTGATACGCAAACACGACGGCGGTGGTCACGGGCGTTCCGATCCGGTGTAGACGCTCGGCAGCGTCGGCTCGGCCGTGTCGTTCTGGGCCACCGACACCACGCGCACCACCTGCGGCTCGAGGATCGCCTGGATCAGGAAGCGCGGCCGTTGTCGCACCTGCTGGTAGATGCGGCCGACGTATTCGCCGAGCAGGCCGATGCCGAACAGCGTGATGCCGATGAGGAAGAAGGCGATGCTGAACAGGGTGAACAGCCCTTCGGCTTCCGGACCGACGATCAGGCGCCGGATCGCGAGGAAAACCACGAACACGATCGACAGCAGCGAGATGCCGATGCCCACCAGCGAGAAGAGCTGCAGCGGCACCAGCGAGAACGCGGTCACCAGGTCGAAGTTGAGCCGGATCAGGCTGTACAGCGAATACTTCGATTCGCCCGCGGCGCGCTCCTCGTGCGACACCTCGATCTCGGTCGGCCTGGTGGCAAAGGTGTAGCCCAGCGCCGGGAGAAACGTGTTGACCTCGTGGCAGGCGTTGATGGCCTCGACGATGCCGCGGCTGTAACCGCGCATCATGCAGCCCTGGTCGGTCATGCGGATGCGGGTGATGCGTTCGCGCGTCTGGTTCATCAGGCGCGAGGCCAGGCGGCGGAACAAGGTGTCCTGCCGCATCTTGCGGATGGTGCCGATGTAGTCGTAGCCCTTATCCATCTCGGCCACCAGCAGCCCGATCTCTTCCGGCGGATTCTGCAGGTCGGCGTCGAGCGTGACCACGCACCGGCCGCCGGCGTGCTCGAAGCCGGCCATGATCGCCAGGTGCTGGCCGAAGTTGCCGTTGAACAGGATCACGCGGGTCACGTCGGGGCGTTTGCCATGCTGTTCGCGCAGCAGGGCGGCCGAGCGGTCGCGGCTGCCGTCGTTCACGAACACCACCTCGTAGCTGCGGCCCAGGGCGTCGAGCGCCGGATACAGCCGGGCAAAGAGGGAGGCGAGTCCCGCTTCCTCGTTGTAGACGGGGATGACGACGGAAACGTCGGGCTTGGTCATCGGTGCGCGGGCGTCAGGACGGGCGCGAGAATATCACGCACCGCTTCGCAGACCCGGTCGACGTCGTCCTCGCTCATGCCGGGGAAGAGCGGCAGGGTGACGATGCCGGCCCCCACCCGCTCGGCGTGGGGGAAGTCGCCCTCGCCATATCCCAGGTCGCGAAACAGCTTGAACAGATGCATGGCCGGATAGTGCACGCCGGCGCCGATGCCGCGCTCCTGCATCCCCTTTAGGAAATCCCCCCGGCCGATGGCCAGGCGCGGCAGCGGCAGCACGATCTGGAACATGTGCCAGTTGCTGCCGGGCGCGGCTTGCGGGGGCAGGTCGCAGCCGAGGCTGCGGTCGAAGCGCTCGAAGTAGCGCCGGGCCAGCACGGCGCGACGCGCATTGAAGCGCTCCAGGTGCGGCAGTTGCCCCAGCCCGATGCGGGCGGCGATGTCGGTGAGGTTGAGTTTGGCGCCGACCACTTCGACTTCCTGGCCGCCGTCGGGCAGGCGCACCACACCCTGCAGCCGCAGCAGTTCGCAGCGGCGGGCCTCGGCGTCGTCGTTGAGCACCAGGCAGCCGCCTTCGCCGGTGGTGAGATTCTTGTTGGCGTGGAACGAGATGCACACCAGATCGCCGAAGCTGCCGATGCGGCGGCCGTTCCAGGTGCTGCCCATGCTCTGCGCGGCGTCTTCGATCACGCGCAGGCCATGCTGGTTGGCGATGGCGTAAAGCCGGTCGCGGTCGACCGGCAGCCCGGCCAGGTCCACCGGGATGATGGCGCGGGTGCGCGGGCTGATCGCTGCCTCGATGCGGTCGAGGTCGATGAGGCGCGTCGCCGGGTCGATGTCGACGAACACCGGCTTGGCACCGAGGCGCACGATCACGTTGGCGGTGGCCACCCACGACAGCGGCGTGGTGATGACCTCGTCGCCGGCCTTCACGCCGGCGATCTCGAGCGCGAGTTCCAGCGCGCCGGTGGCGGACGACAGCGCGCGCACCGGCCGGCCACCAAAGTACGCCGACAACGCCGCTTCGAATGCCTTCACCTGCGGCCCGCTGGTGATCCAGCCCGAGCGCAGCACGTCGGCGACGCCAGCGATGGTCTCCTCGTCGATCTCGGGGCGGGTGAACGGCAGGAAGGGCAGAGCGCTCACTGGACTACCCTCCGCGCCTTGCGCTGCGGGATGAGCGCTTTGGAGCGGCCATGCGCACCCACAGGACTACCCCTCCGCGCTTTGCGCTTCGGGATGAGCGCTTTGGAGCGGCCACGCGCGCTCATGGCAACGGGGCGTCGGTCATGCGGGGGTTGGCGACGATCACGCGCCGGGTGTCGCGCGCCATCACGGTCATGGGCAGTCCGCCGGCCTCAAGTTCGGCAAAGGTGTCCGGCTCCATGAAGGCGTAGCTGCACGACAGCCTGATCCAGGCGGCACGGAAGTCGGGGACACCGGCAATCGCCAGTTGTGGTTCGCGCTCGATGCCGAACGCCATCTCGTCGGCGAATTCCACCAGGGTCAGCGTGCGGCCAAGGTAGAACGGCAAGGTCTGGTCGTAGGCTCGCACGCTGTAGAACGGGCACTCGGGCCGGATGCGCGGACGCACCTGCGCCGCGATGTCGTGTCCCGAGAATGACGGCGACAGCGCGTCATGGCCGGTGAACCCGAGTTGCCAGGCGCCGAGAGAGCCGATCGACAGCGCGCTGACCGCCGCCAGCCGGCGCCCGAAGGCCGCGCAGGCGATGCAGCCGACGGCGGCGAGGAACATCACGCCCGCCGCCGTGCCGATCCACGGCGCGAATGCGGCGTACAGCGCGGCCGGCGTGCGGTCGGTGGCGAAGCGATCGGTGTGCAGCGCCACCACGAACGCGGCCACCGCCAGTGGAATGAGCGGTATCGCGTGCCAGGCGAGCGCCTTGGGTTCCAGGCGCACCAGCCGGTCGCCCATCAACCATGCCAGCGCTGGAAACACCGGCAGGATGTACGACGGCAGCTTCGAGTGCGAGGCGCTGAAGAACAGCAGCACGAAAGCGCACCACGCGAGCAGGAACCAGCGCGGCTTGAAGCCCTTGCCGAGCCGATCGGCCTTCACGGCACCGATCACTGCCTGGACCGCGAGCACCGTCCACGGCAGCGTGCCGGCGATGAGCAGCGGCAGGAAATACCACCACGGCTCCGAGCGCCGATGCACTGTGGTGAGGTAGCGCTGGAAGTGTTCGCGGATGAAGAAGAAGTCGGGAAACTCGGGATTGACCACCGATACCGCGACGAACCACGGCGCGGCGATCGCGAGCAGGATCAGCGTCCCGGCGATGAGATGCAGGCGGCCGAGACGACGCCAGTCGCGCGTCAGCACCAGGTAGATCGCGATTGCGCCGCCCGGCAGGACCAGGCCGACGAGGCCCTTCGAGAGCATGGCGAGTGCCGCGCCGGTCCAGGCCAGCGCCATGCCCTCGCGCCGTTCGGTTGCGGTGGCGTCGTCGCGCTGTGCCCACAGGAAGCCGGCAAGCCCGACCGTGAGAAACAGCGTGAGCCCCATGTCGAGCGTGTTGATGTGGGCGTTGGCCGCGATCCACAGCATGCTGATCGCAACCAGCCCGGCCGACGCGCCGGCCTCCGCGCCGAACAGTCGCCTGCCGAAGCGCCAGACCACCAGCACGGTGAGCGCGCCGGCGAGCCCCGGCCACAGGCGCGCGGTCCATTCGTTCTCGCCGAACACGCGGTAGGCGGCGGCGGTGGCCCAGTATTGCAGCGGGGGCTTCTCGAAATACTTGAGGCCGTTCAGCCGCGGCGTGATCCAGTCGCCGGTGACGGCCATCTCTCGTGCGATCTCGGCGTAACGGCCTTCGTCGGGCCGGATCAGCCGGCGCGCATCGAGGTTGGTGAACCAGATGGCTAGCAAAGCGATGACTACGGCGATGACGGCGCGGCGGTTGATCGCTGTGGACGCGTTCATTTTGCTCAGCGTCCCTCACCCTCGGTCCCTCTCCCGGAGGGAGAGGGATGTCTCCTGCTTCCTTCTTCGGGATGTCTTCCGCTTCCTTCTTCGAGAGGTCTCCTGCTCCCTTCTCCCTCCGGGAGAAGGGTTGGGGATGAGGGAAATCTTGGCGTTGATTGCGGGGTTGCGTTCTTGTCAGACAGCCTTGTGGTTGTTGCAGTCATCTGGAGGCGTAGTGGCTGAATTTCTTCGTTGATCAGGTTTGCTGTTGGCGCCGACGATACGCGAGGCCTATCGGCGGTTTCAGGTCGGGTTAGGATGCGATCGGGGTTTGCGAGGGCGGCAGCGGCCTGACCCAGTGCGGCATCGGACGTGTCGGGCAGGGCGACGCGCACGGCATTCGCCAACCCCGGAAAGTGTCCCGCCGCCGACTTCGCATAGGCCGGGTCGTAGTGCGCTTCGAGCAGCGTCGCCACCAGCGCCTCCCAGCGACCGGCTTCGGCATCCTGTACCCAGGCGTCGATGCGCGCATGGCCGTGCAGGGCGGTCAGCGCCTTCAGCTTGTCAATCAGCACCGCGGGCTCGGCGAAGAAATGCGCGTACTCGCGCATCAGCAGCGCGACCCGGGCGGCGTCCGGGGTGTCGACGCGCACGCAGTCGGCGGCGCGCATGCGATGGATCAGCGCCTCGGGCACGCGCAGGTCGCCGATCTTGCGGCTCTCGGCTTCCACGTAGATCGGGCGCGCGGGATCCAGGCGCCGCATCGCATCCCACAGGCAGGTCTCGAACGCTTTCTGCGACGGTTGCGGGCGATCCGGCCAGCCGCCGAGCAGCGAACCGCGATGAGCGGCGATAGATTCGAGGTCGAGCACCTGGCTGCCGGCGGCGGCCAATGCGCCGATCAAGCGGGTCTTGCCCGAGCCGGTGGGACCACACACCACACGGAACGACATCGCGACCGTAGCCGAACTGGAGCGTTTCGACGCCCTGCTCGACGTGCGTTCGCCCGCCGAATTTGCGCTCGACCACCTGCCCGGCGCCATCAATGTTCCGGTGCTCGACGA
>JANXYG010000135.1 GCA_025350245.1 Betaproteobacteria bacterium | reverse complement strand
ATCCGTTTCCGCAATGCAAGCTCCGTGATCGAGCTGATGAACCAGGTACCCGGCCTTCACGTCGACCAGGTGGGCGGCCCCGGCGGTACCGCCTCGGCCTACATCCGCGGCAGCGATCCGAATTTCGTCCTCGTGCTGGTGGACGGCATACGGCTGAACGACCCGACCACGCAGCGCGGCGGCGCGATCGATCTGTCATCGCTCACCATGGCAAACATCGAGCGCATCGAAGTGATTCGCGGCGGCGGCTCGGCACTTTATGGCTCCGATGCCATGGGCGGTGTCATCAACATCGTCACCAAACGCGGCAACGCGGACGGCATCGGCGTCAGTGCGAACGCAGGCCTGGGTACGCGCGGCTACCGCACCGCCGATGGCGCCATCTCCGGCGGCAATGAAACAGCACGATTTCGCTTCGGCATCTCCAACCTGAAGGACGGCCTCACCACCGAAGGCGGCACGCTCGACCAGACCACGCTAAGCGGCGCTCTGGATGTTCGCCTCGCCGAAAACGCCGAATTCCACGTCACTGCGCTGGGCAGCAGCCGCGGCAGTACCAGCTTTCCCGACACCAGCGGCGGCATCCGACTCGCGGTCTTCCGCGATCTCGACCAGAAGCATGCCGACGAAAACACCGTCGGTGCGGGCCTGACGTGGCGACCAGCGGATGCTGTCGACCTGAAACTGCAACTGTCGAACTACATGCGTACGGAAGATATCCGCTCGCCCGGCATCTCGCCCGGCTTTCCGATCCCGGCCACGGATTCGCACACGCAGTTTTCGCGCAACACTGCCCTGGCGAGCGCGACCTTCCGCCTGCCCTATGCTTCAGTGCTGACGGCTGGCTACGAATACCTGGGCGAATCCGGCACCAACACCACGTCGATCCCATCGTTCTTCATCACGCCGACCTTCAGCCAGGAGCGCAACACCAATTCGGGATTTGCCGAACTGAAGTCTTCGCCTCTGACCGACCTCATCCTGCGGGCCGGGTTGCGCTACGACGACGTGACGGCGTTGGGCGGCCGCTCCAGCCCGAGCGCCGGCGTGCGCTACACCCTCGGTTCGACCGGCACCGTGTTCAAGGCTAACGCCAGCCGCGGCTTCAAGGCGCCCAGTTTCTACGCACTGAGCAATCCGCTGGTCGGCGACCCGAACCTGTTGCCTGAGACCAGCGTCAATGCCGAGGTCGGCGTCGAGCAGTGGCTATTCGCGGACCGCGCGTTCGCCAGCCTGACGTGGTTTCGCAATCACTTTCGCAACCTGATCGACTACGACCCCAACATCAACAAGCTGGTGAACCGCTCGCCGATCACGGCGCAGGGCGCCGAACTGGAGTTCAGCGTCAAACCGATCGACACGCTGTCGGTCGGACTGCAGGCGACCTATGCGCCGACCCGGATCGATGCCACCGACGAGCACATCCGCAACCGGCCCGACTGGCGTGGCGGCCTCACCGTCACCTGGATCGCGAACGAGAAGATCAGGCTCGGCTGGCGCACGTTGTATGTGGGCACGGCGCTCGATTCGTCGATACCCACCGGCATCATCACGCTGGAGCCGTACTGGCGCACGGACGTGAATGCCACCTATGCGCTGAACGACAAGATCAGCGTCACCGCCGCGATCGACAACC
The DNA here is from genome assembly GCA_025350245.1 of Betaproteobacteria bacterium. GTDB lineage: Bacteria > Pseudomonadota > Gammaproteobacteria > Burkholderiales. The sequence goes on along the minus strand of JANXYG010000135.1, from coordinate 7,709 downwards.
TGTTCGACAAGAACTACGAGTCGTTCGTGGGCTTCGCGAATCCGGGCGTCCGCTTTCGGGTGGGGGTGACGGCGCGGTTTTGAAGGCGGGGGGGGTATCCATCGACTGCGGCCCGTCTGTCTGGACGCGGTTCAGGTCCGAAGGCTGAGGCACGATCTCGTCTCGAATCGCACCCACCGGCGCACAAACGCTGAGCTCACGCGAGCCGTAGCCGCAACGCCTCGCCTGACGCGCGCGATCGGGCGATCGACATCCCGGTCACGACAGCAGACCGGGCCCACTCCTCGAGAGATATCTACTGTGGCCGGCGAGCATCGTCGCTCGTGGCACGGGCTCGTCCGACAAACGGTTCAGATCGTTGCGTCGCTGCGCTCGTGCGATCTGACCTTGGTCGTTAGCCGGCGCTGTGCTCACCGTTCAGCGCCGGCCGCCGCCGTAGCCAGGACGGCGCCTGTCGTGCTTGACCACCAGCACGTAGACGCCGGTCAGGACTTGCTTGTAGATGATGGAGTACGGAAACCCCGTAGTGAGAAAGGCGCGTCTGCCATGTGTCCGAGGCGTGCCGGCGCCAGGATTGGCATGCACCAGCTTGGCTATACGCTCGAACTCTGTGAGGAAGCGGGCTGCAACTGCAGGAGAGCCTTCTCTGGCGTAGAAGGCGGCAGCTTCGTCAAGATCTCGCTGTGCTCCCGGATGAAGGGCGACGGTCATCCGGGGAAACGCGCTCGAAGTTGAGCCATTGCGTCTTCGAGCGGGATGCCGATCACCGCGCCGGATTCGAGTTCGGCCTCGCGCTGGGCTGCCAACTGCTCCCATTCCTCCTCGGCCGCGACATCCACCTCTAGACTGGCTACGAGCCGCTCTAGCAGGCGTGAACGATCCTCCTTCGAGAGGCTCATGACCTGGGCTTGCAGGACTTCGAGGGTGCTGGACATGGCTGCTCCGATACTGGCTGCACGTAGGAGGCCGTGAGCTTGCCACAAACGACTGACCATCGAGTCACGGCAACGGTGGCTGCGCCGCCTAACGCATCAACTGAGAGGTGCGCGACAGAACACCACCCGAAAACAAGACGCTGTTCCGCGCGACCGCTCGGAGCATCTGGTTAGCGAAGTAATCGGCCCGCAGCCGCAAATCGCGCCGAAGAAACGCTGGTGCCCGGGATTGTGGCAAGGTGGAGTGCGGCGCCGCGGAAGACCGATATAGCAGTGGTGCGTACTGCCAGCGGGTTAGCGTGGTCCTGGGAGACGTCATCGACATTGGTGAATCAGCTTGCCGGTTCACAGCCGCCAGACCGATATCCCGTTTGAGGCCAAGGGCAAGAAGCGCGGTCGCGCGCGCAATGCACCGAAGTTCGACCTGCGCACCCAACTGTTCAGGATGTGCGGCGTGGATCTCACGCGCATCGACGGGATCGATGTCACCACAGCGCTCGCCGTGGTGTCGGAAGTCGGCGCTGACATGTCGCGCTTTCCCACAGTCAAACACTTCACCTCCTGGCTGGGCCTGTGTCCGGGCACCAAGATCACCGGGGGCAAGATCATGAGCGGCAAAACCAAGCGGGTGGTCAACCGGGCAGCCCAAGCCTTGCGCCTAGCCGCCGCCGCACTGCGCAGTAGCAAATCGGCTCTGGGGGCGTACTTCCGCAGGCTGCGCTCACGGATGGACAAACCCAGGGCCGTCACCGCCGCTGCTCACAAGCTCGCCTGAACTATCGAGCACCAGCAAAATGACCTGAATTCACCCACAGATTCCGCTGACGTCCACAAAAAAAGAGCCCGATCTCGCGATCGGGCTCCGCCACTGCAATCGCCGGGGGATCAGCGCTTGCGACGTCGAATCATCAGGCCGAGACCGGCCAGTCCTGCCACCAGCGTTGCGTAGGTGGACGGTTCCGGCACCGCCTGCAGCACGCGGGTGGAACCACGGATGTCGTTGATGTCATCGCCGAAGTCGACTTCGACCAGTTCGGTTTCGCCCTTGTGACCGCCATGGCGATGGCCTCGGACCGGCGGAATCACCGGCAGCGGCAGCGGATCACCCGGCACGACCACCGGGGGCGGCGGCACGTTGGGGAACAGCGTCGTGACGTTCTGGTTGAACGCGACGCTGTCGATCAGGAAATCCCAGACCTGTGGCGCACCGGTGGGGGAAACCACCACGCTGGTGATGCCACCCGCATTGTTCAGGTCGATCAACCCGTAGCCCGAGTTGAAGTTGGGCAGGATGCCCGCGATCGTCTGGCTGGCAACCAGGCTGGCACCATTGAAGGCATCGACCTTGTAGCCCTGGGTGAAGGTCTCGCCATTGAACAGGGCGAAGCTCACTTCGGTGGTGGTGAACGCCGGATCGATGCCGATCGTGAGCGATTTCGCCAGGCCATTGCCGAAATCCGCCGTCCCGTAGACATTGGGGCCGGTCGCGAAGACAATCGCCGGGAAGAACGTCGCATCGCCCAGAACCACGCCGCCCGAGAACGTCGCCGGCGCAGTGACGATGGTCTGTGGGCCCGGAACCGCCACGTAGATGCTCGGCCCGATCGGCGTGCCGGGCGGATCGAAACCGACGAGTGCGACAGCTGCGTCGGCCGGCGAAATACCGGCCCCGGCGAAGACTGCCAGTCCGGCGGCGATCGCGCCTACTTTGTTCAGTTTCATGTGGTCATCCTGTGGTTGTCAAAAACAACGTTTACGTCGAAATTCGGATTTAGGCTCCGAGTGCCTCGATCCGGAAAAATCCTGACTCGCGAACAGATCAGTGCCGCCGATAGCGAACCATCAGCCCGAGCCCAGCAAGGCCCCCGAGCAGCATTGCCCAGGTGCCGGGTTCCGGCACGGGTGTGATCCGCAGGTCGCTGTTGTCGGGCGCGAAGTCGGACACGTGCACGTTGGCGAGCGAGTTGATATCGCGCGGCCAGAAGTTCCAGCCCCAGGAGGTCGGCTCGCCGATACGCGGCTCGAAGAACGACAGCGGTGCGAAGGCGGTGAGCGTGTTGCCCGAGATGGTCACGCTGCCGGCGCCGAGCGAGTGACCGCCGCCATAGAAGAGATCGGCGACATTGCCGGCGCCGCCCGGCGTCAGGATCAGGACGGTGTCGAACATGACACCGGATCCGATCTTCGGGAGCCCTCCGGGTGGCGATCCGCTCTGAAAGACGTTGTTGCCCACCGAGCCCCAACCGCGATCCAGGCCGAACACGTAGACCGCATCGGGGGAGGTGCCGATCGCGCCGTTGAGCGTCGCGCTGAACACCAGTTGCGAACCCGCCTGGTCGAACCGCACATCCGCCGACAGGACGTCGAGATCGCCGTTGTGCGGGCCGGTATAGGACCCGAGAAAATCATCGGCAGGGTCGCCGACGGCAAAAGCGCTCGATACGGGAGCACCGGCCGACAGCAGCGCGGCGAGCAGCAAAGGCCGCCACTTCTTCGGAATTGTCATAGCATGTCTCCCCAAGGTTGATACGCGCAGGCCGAACGCCGGTAGGCGATAGCTCCGGCAATTCGACGGGCCTCGAAATCCCTCTGTCCGCAGCGCCTCGACGGGCACATCGCAGCGTTGCCACCTCATCCACCTGGCACAGCCCCGGTCCGGACCGACTCCCGTCCCTGATTCGCCGGCTCTCCGGTAAATGCCGGCGACACGGCGAAAGGTTCAATCTGTAGGATTTTTTTCCGTGAAAATCTTGTCCGCTGCGAACATCGGCGCAGCGACAGCGGGTCGTCCGGGCGTCAGATAGCCGGATCCATCGGGGACGGGCGCGTCAGAAGGTGCGCGAAACCGACAACACCACCGCCGGGCGGCAGTGCCCGTTTTCGAGAGGGCACTGCTCCGGAGTGCGGTTGGTGCCGACCAGGCTGAGTTCCAGCAGAAGGTCGAAGACGTCCACGCCGACTGCCGCCTTGTAATCGAACCGGGACCCGTTCACGCCGTAGTACGACCCGTATGGACCGGGTATCGGCTGGTCCGTGACCCGGTAACCGATGTGCGCCGACAAGGCGTATCGCCCGCCGATCCGCCGAGAACGGTTGACCTCCACGTACCAGGTGTGCGCCCCGAGCCCGTAGTAGTCGAAGGAGCGGAAGGCGCGGACGCTGGTCGAGGCATTGCCGATGCCCGCGTACCACTCGGTGTAGTCGTAGCGTGGCGGAGTGTCGGGAACCGGCAGGCGGTGGGTCGCGACGCCGATGTCCCAGACGAGATCGCCGACCAACGAATGAACGTAACCAGCATACAACAGTGCGCGCGGCCCGATGATGCCGTTGCCGATGTGCACATTCGACAGCAGCGCGCCGGCGTAAGGGCCCGCCGGGTGATCGTAGGCGATGCTCGCCTGCACGGCGGGGCGTCCATCCGTCAGCGACACGCCACGATATCTGTCATCCGACAGGATGGCGATCGAACCGGAGACTTCCGCCCTGGCGACGGTGGCCGACAGCAATGCGACCGCAACCCAGGGCAGCGCCGGGCACCGCACCGGTCAGGACACGCGGCCGGCCGAGAAGTCGCCCCCGACGGGATTGGCCGCGGGGCAGCAGCACGTGCAGGCGGCACGGGGCGACGTGCGGCCCAGCATCGCGCACACGTCGGGTACGGCAGCGGTGCTGGCGGTGGGCGCGTCGCGGAGCGATGCCCGCAACCTGACGGCGACCTCGGGCGGCTTGAGACGAGGCGAGCATTCGAGCAGCAGTGCCGTCAGGCCCGTGACACGGGCGGTCGCGAACGAAGTACCGGACACCAGCCCCCAGCGGGCGTCCGGGATCGTCGTCAGGACATCGACCCCGGACAGGAGAACCGTGCCGGCCGGCAGGCGCGGCGACCATGTCGTGGCGACGGCCACCACGCCCGGGTGGTGGGCGGGAAACGTCGCTCCGGCCGCGTTCGGGTCGATCGCCCCCAGGACCGTGATGCCACGCTCCAGCACCTTGTCGAGCAGTCGCTCGAGCAGGCGATCGCGCGGCCCGCCGAGACTCAGGTTGACGACCTGCGGGTCCCGGGTGAGGACGAACTGCAATGCCTTCGCCAGCGTGAACGTGTCGCAGACCGCCGAGGCCGCGCCCGGGTGGTCGGGCCAGCAGGCGCGCAGGGCGATGAGCGAAGCGCCGGGCGCGACGCCACCGACCTCCGAGTCGGTCTTCGCCACGATGATGCCCGCGACCGCGGTGCCGTGGAACTCGGGGCCGAACGACGTACCGTCGACGAAATTGTGCGTCTCCGACACCCGCGCCCGCAGCGCCGGGTGCTTCACGTCCACGCCGGAATCGATCTGCGCAACGATCACGCCCTTGCCGGTTGCGCCACGGTGCCAGTCGTCGACGGCGGCGATGGTTCGGCCTTCCTGCGAGGCGCCGTCGTCCGCCTCCCGACCCAGGACACGAAAGGTCTGCAGCGCCTGCGCCGATTCGACGCGCGGATCGGCCGCCAGCCGATCGAGCACGTCCGCCGGCGTTCGACCGGCCGCCAACTCGGCGACGAAGCACCGCACGCCCAGCGCCGGCATCGGCCAGTCGGTGACGACGGACAGACCGTATTCCTTCGCGAGTGCCTGCGCCTTCCGCGCCTGGGCGCCGCCCGCCCGCGCACCGTAGCCGCCGACGGCCCCGGCCTCGGGGCGGTAGTGCGAGGTGAAGTTCTCCGCGAGCATGATCAACACCCGACGGTCCGGCGGCGATGCCGGCACCATCGCCGCATCGGTCTCCGACCGGTGCGGCGTGCCGACACCCGCCATCGTCGAACAACCGGCCACCATCAGTCCGGCAAGCACGGACGCGAGAAGAAACAGTCGGCTCAACGCGGCATCCCCGCAGAAGCACCGCGTTCCGCGAAGCGGACGATCAAAGACTGTTTCAGCCTCGCCAGGACAACGTCGGCCTCGGACCCCTTCACCTCGAGCGTGTAGGCGCCATCCGGCGATGGCCCCGCTGCCAGACGAGCCCGTTCGACCAGCAGCAACTGACGGATGTCGCGTTCGGTCGCCGCCGGCTCGAAGATCACGATGATCGTGTCACCGGTGACGGCGGAGGGCGCAGCCCCCAGGGTGCGATAGGCGGGTTGATCGCTCGCGCGATACCACCCTGCCGCCAGCAAGCACACCAGCAGCACCTGGGCCGCAATCGCGACCTGCGCCCAGGGTGCCATGGAGCGCCACGACTCCCGGAATGTGCGCCCCCCCGGATGCGCCCGCCCGCGCTTCTCCACCGCGGCGATGCGCGATTCCACTCGGGCCAACGACGGGCGCCAGGGCGCGTCGGGTGCGACCGCGAAGACGGCGTCGCGCACCGCGAGTTCGCGTTCGGCTTCGCGACGGCAAACGACACACTCGAAGACATGGCGCTCGACCCGGCCATGCTCGAGGTCGTCGAGAGTACCGTTGAGGAACCAGGGCAGCAGCGCGGTGGTTTCGCAATGTTCCGGATCCTGCGGCGAGAAGATCCGCATCACCGGGGAGTCTCCCCGCCGGTCGCGGTAAGCCAGCGCTTGAGATACCGGCGCGCATGGAACATCCGGGTCTTGACGGTATCGACCGGGCAGCCCGCGATCTCGGCGATCTCCTTGTAGGAACACCCGTGATAGTAGGTGAGCTCGATCACCGCCCGGTGCTCGGGAGACAGGCGGTCCAGCATCCGCTTCATCTGATCGCGCGACTGCCGGGCCATCATCTCGGGTTCCGGACCGACGTCCGGATCGGTCGCGTCTTCGTCGGGAAGGAACTCGACGGGTTCGTGCCGCCGTCCCAGCGCCTTGAGGGCATGGTTGTAGGCGATCGCGAAGATCCACGTGGAAGGCCTCGACGTCCCATTGAACGTTGCCGCCCTGGTCCACACCACCAGCATCGTGTCGTCGAGGATCTCGTCGATGAGCTGCGGGCCGCGGGTCATGCGCTCGAGGAAGCGCGTCAGTCGGCCGTAGTAGCCGCGATAGAGCGTCTCGAATGCGGTCTGGTCGCGCAATGCCACCGCGGCCAGCAGCGTGGCGTCGTTTTCGTCCTGCGGCGATGCGACCCGCCTGGGCGACACCGAGCCCACGGGAACAGGTTGGTCGATCTGCGGTTGAGTTGAATTCACGGGCTGATCCGATTCGATGAGCCGCCGAAGCGACATCAGTCCGATCTCAGGGTCGCCGCGCAGCGACGACTGGTTCGGGCAGCCGCGTGGCAACGATCCGCCACAGAGGGCCGATCGTCGACGCGGACGGCAGCGACAGGCATTGCGGCTTCGATCATGACGGCATTCCCTGAGGTAGATCGCGCAAGGATACCCTATCGATGAAATGGAATTATCCGCGGCCCGGCGTCGTATGCCGACAGTCCGCCGCCCCTGCCCGGCACCTCACGCGGCCGGCTCTTGGCCTCCGGCGCGTCTATCTCGCGATCACGAACGCACGTCTATGAGTGATGGTCGTTCGCAAGGAACAAAGTCACTCTCCGTCTGTGGAAATTTGCGTCGCTCTCGGATCAGCGACGGCGTAAGCTCAGGTCATGAGAGCGGCACCGCAAGCTCCGCTTGTAATGTCAGTTTTGTGACGAATGTCGGTGTCCCAAGTCGATTGACCGGCCGGCGGCGGAAATAGATAGTGCCAGACCGAAAAGTGGTGTTTCGAGAATTTCCGGCTGCGCGGACTTGCCGGCAATTGTTCTGTCGCGACGCTGAATTCGAGATTTCTGGTGCATTTCGCGCGCCCAATGACCAATGGCAACGATTTCGGTATTG
>JANXYG010000111.1 GCA_025350245.1 Betaproteobacteria bacterium | reverse complement strand
GATGCCACCGAAGAAGATGACTTCGGGATTGAGTTCCTTGGCTTTGGTGAGTTCAGCGGTGAAATCCTGCTGGTCGGCGGTGACGCCGAACCTGCCCAGGATGGTGCCGCCATTCTTCGCGAGGTCTTCGCTGAAGTACTTGTTGTGGCCCTTGCCGTAGTCGGTGGTGTCGTGGATGACCACCCACTTGCGGTACTTGAGGCCGGTCATGAATTTCGACGCGACCTGGTTCTGATTGATCATCGTGCCGTTCACACGATTGATCTCCTTGTTGTCGTGGCCGTAGGTCACCTCGGGCAGCACCGCGCCCCACACGATCACCGGCAGGCCGAACCTGTGGTAGACGTCGACCGTGCCGACCGCCACCGCCGAGCAATAGTGCGTCACCCCCGCGATCACGGCATTGTCGGCGGCCGCCTTCGTCGCCACCTGCACACCGATGTTCGGCTTGCATTCGTCGTCGAGGCTCACGAGTTCGTAGGTGTACTTCGCCTTCGGGTCTTCGTTGCGCAGCCGCACGGCGAGGTCGGTCGAATTGCGACCGCCGATGCCGTTGGCCGAGACGCCGCCGGTCAGCGGGCCGATGAAGACGATCTTCACGGTCTGCTTCGCGGTGGCCGGCAACATCATCGCGGCCAGCACCGCCATCAACAGGCCTGACCATACTCTTCGCCTCTGTCGGGATTTCATCGCGTCTCCTCGTTTGGCCGCAATTTGTGATGGTACCGGCGATGCGCCGGTTTGGGCACCTCCTCTCCACCCGTCTCGTCCAACCAGGTATGAGCCTGGAGTGCGTCTGCATTTTTCGGCATTTTTTGGGGTCAGGCCTGCACAACTGCATCAAGAAGCTTCTCCAACCAGGCCTTCGTCTCCGGCTCCCGCTCGGCCTCCGCGGCAAGTGCTGCCAGTCCGTGGCTGAGCGTTGAGGCATCCCGGCCAGTCATGGCGGCGATCTCGACCAGAGTAGCCGCGGTGCTTCGGACGCCGAGCCAGGCCAGCGCCGCGCGAGCACGGGCGGGTGCGCGGGTGCGCCCCGGCGCCGAGAGTTGGGTTGGCCTCAGCGCTGAATCCTTGCAGACGACGCGCACAAGGGTCGCCAGCGACGGGGGTCGCGGACGACCGATTTCGACCAGCACACTGCGGGCGACGAAGTCCTCCTCGCCCACCACCCGCGGATCGTGTTTGCCGCCATACAAGTCGTCTCGGTGGCCTTGCCCAGTGCCATCCGCCACGAATCGGGCATAGCGCCGTCGGGCTACGCCCAGGCTCGACCCGAACTGGCCCAGCACCCAGTCGGTGGTCAACCAGGCCAGGGCCTCCCGGCCCAGATAGGCCCGATGGCCGCTCCAGGGGTAGTCCGCGGCGTCGCGCACCATCCCGGACCGGACCGGATTCAAGTGCAGGTAGCGCACCAGATCCAGCCCGTAGCTTTCCTGATCGACCAGGAAAGCCTTGTAGCGCCCCTCGAACAGGCGTCCCACCCGCTTGCGCGCGGCGTTGACGTGGCGGGTGTACCGGAAGCCCAGGTTCTGCATGCCCCGGGACAAGGACTCGTCTCCCGCCTGGAGGGCCAGATGGACATGATTGGTCATCAGGCAGAAAGCGTGCACCCGGTAGCCGAAGCGGCGCACGCCTTCGGCGAGCAGATGGTAGAAAGCGTCACGATCCTCAGGGCCGAAGAAGATGTCGCCCTGGGCGTTGCCACGCAGGATGACGTGGTAAAGCGCACCGGGGATGTGGAGGCGAGGTTTGCGAGCCATGGCGAGATGGTGGCATGACAAGGACGCAATAGCCAGTTATGCAGGCCTGACCCTACGATCCGAGCACGCTATCGCGGTGCACCGAGTCCTGATCCCGCACCGCATACATGCGTGATCGCCACCTTCGAAACCCGGCCCCGTCCCGTCGAGGGCGACGCGCTGATCGCGCTGGGCCGACATTTGCTGACCATAGACCACGCCGCGGGAACGCGCACGAGCGGCGGCGTCATTCCTGCAGTTCGACGCCGATCGCCGATCACATTTTCCCGTATTCTCGTTGTCCGTAATCGCCAGTGCCGAGGCCGGAGGTCTCCATCCATGCTGAACCTCGCAAAATTCAGCGACACCGTCCTGTCGTTGAACGGATTGGCTCACGATACCGCGGTGGATCGGTTCCAGGAAAAGGCGCTGTCTACGCTCCAGGACGTTCTTCCTTTCGATGCCGCCTGGTGGGGAATCATGTCGTCCGAGCAGGACCGCCTGGTCCTGCACTGTTCGACTCCCTACGGTTTGCCGGCGACCTATGTCGACATGTGGGAGGACTGCAAGGGTGACGATTCCGTGGCCCTCGCCGTCAAACAGACACCTCACACCACCATTCATTTCGACGCGCCGCGACTCGCTGCGCTTCCGGGCCTGTACCGGCTGACCGCCGAGCACGATATCGGGCAGGCGCTCTGCACCTCGATCTACCTGCCGTCCGAACAATCGTTCGTCTACCTTTCCCTGTACCGATCCTTTCGGTCGCGGGTATTCGACGCCGAAGATCGCCTCCTCAACCAGCAGTTGATGCCACACCTGTATTCCGCCTGGACCACCAACCGGGCGTTCCAACTCGAACACCTGAAATCCAGCCTGCTGAATCGACAGCCCGCGGTGGCGATCGTCGATCGCCGATGCGAGGTACTCAACGCCGAATCCCGGTTCTTCGAAGTGCTGTCGATGGAATGCCCCGATTTCAAGACCTACGCCCTGCCCCACGTTTTCTCCGCCTGGCTCCAGGCGCCGGAAGAAGCGCTTCACCTTCATCGCATCGTCGCCAAGAAATACTGCTTCGGCGATCTGCGCCTGGTGGCATTGCGGGAGCGCACCCGGGTCGATCTCCTGTCCCAGCGCGAGCTGCAGATCGGCCGTGATTTCGGGCGCGGCTTGAGCTACAAGCAGATCGCGAAAGACCGGCAGATCTCCCCGGCAACGGTCCGGCACCACCTGCGGGTCATCTACCTCAAGCTCGGGGTCACGGACAAAGCCGAGCTGACCAGTCTCATGGACGAGAGCGAACCCTTGCTCGAGGTCGGCGCACTGATCGAGCGCTACCGCCTCCTGGCTTCCAGACACTTCTCCTGATCCATCTCCGCCGACGGCGGACCCGCGCGGCACACCTCGATCGTTCATTTGAACGATTGGACCAGGCGCCGGACGTGGCTATCGTGGTTGCTGTCGATCCTGGCGCCACGAGAACCACGGCGAAGGCGCACTCGCGGAGCACTCCCGAGCCGTTTCTCCTGGCGTCGCGACTCGATTCGATCCGCAAACCGGCGGCTTATCGAGAATTCTCAGGAGATCACTCATGACGTACCGCAATGCTGGTAGCGCATCCGCGCACTTTCTCCGACCGCTTCGCCACCTGCTGGCGATCACCGCCTCTTTGCTGGCGATCACCCTGTCGGTTCCCGCCTCCGCGGCCGACGACATCGTGGTCTGCACGGTGGACGATCTGTCCGGCGACTTCTCCATCATGGCCACGCCCAAGACCTACGGCTACCAGCTCGCTGCCAAGGAGATCAACGATGCCGGCGGCGTGCTCGGGCGCAAGGTCAAGCTGATCACCTACGACGGCCAGTCGGACGTCAAGCGCTACCAGGAACTGGCGCAGAAATGCATTTTCGACGACAAGGCCAATGTCGTGATGGCCGGCTATACCGGTGCGGAGCGCGAGGCCGCCCGGCGCGAAGTGGTCCGCAACAAGGTGATCTACTGGCACAACAACCAGGGTGAAGGCGGGATCGCCGACAAGTACTCCTTCTTCTCGGGTCCGACGCCCGAGCAGCAGGTGTTGCCGGCGCTGCAATACATGATCAAGAAGTACGGTCCGCGCATGATCTTCATCGGCGCCGACTACAACTTCTGCCGTGCCATCGGCAGTTGGACCCGGGTGGCGGCCAATCTGTATGGCGGCAAGATGGAGATGGACGAGTATTTTCCGTTCGGTGTGTCGCAGTGGTCGTCGACCATTCAGAAGATCCAGAAGATCAAGCCGGACTTCCAGGTCCATTGCCTGGTCGGCGGCGAGCAGGTCCAGTTCTACCCGCAGGCGCAGGCGGCCGGTCTGAAGACGCCGATGTGGTCCAACGTCACCATCTCCGACGGCTACGAGCACAAGCGCTTCGCGCCGCCGGCACTGGACGGCATGGTGGTCCCACCCGGCTACATCGAAGACGTCCCGGGCAAGAGCAGCCAGAATTTCTCGAAGAAGATCCGCGCGATGTTTCCCAACGTGGTCTACGTGAACGAGCACGCCGCCTTCGGCTACGTCGCCGTCAAGGCCATGGCCGAGGCCTGGAAGAAGGCCGGCACGACCGACACCGACGCCGTCATCAAGGCCCTCGAGTCCGACATCGAGGTCAAGGAAGCGCCCGGCGGCAAGTGGATCCTGCGCGGCGACCAGCATCACGCGGCGATGCAGACGTATCTATTCAGCGTCGACAAGGATCACAAGCTCAAGCTGCTGACCGAACTGCCTTTCACCGAGCCGACGTTCCTCAAGAACCTGGGCGTGGACATGCGCAAGACCAATCCGGCACGCCAGTTCCTGCCGGCCGACTATGCGCCGTGGCAGAAATTCTTCCCCAAGTAGGCGCCGACCCCTCCGCCCGCCCGTTACCGCAGTCACGGGCAAACGCACCGCACGCAGACGACCGTGTTCAGCTTCATCTACCAGTATTTCGACAACATCGGCTTCCTGGTGCTGGCCGCCGTGGGGCTGATCGTCATCTTCGGAATGATGGGCGTCATCAACATGGCGCATGGCGAGCTGATGATGATCGGGGCCTACATCACGGCATTCCTGTTCCACAAGGGCGTGCCCTCACCGCTCGCGATCTTCTTCGCCGGCCTGGGGGCCGCGTTCACCGGCATCCTGCTGGAGCGCTTCATCATCCGGCGCTTCTACCAGCAGCTGTTGTCCTCGATGGTCGTCACGTGGGGCATCAGCCTGATCATCAGCCAGGGCTTCCTGCTGCTGTTCGGGCCCACGACGCTCAACATTCCCACGCCGTTCGGCAGCTTCGCCGTGGCAGAACAGACCTTCGGCGGGTACCGCATGGTGCTGTTCGGCGTCGCCGTGGCGCTGGTGTTCGCAGTCTGGGTGATGTTCCGGTTCACGCGCTTCGGCGTCCTGGCGCGCGCCACCATGGAGAACCCGGCGATGGCCGAAGCGCTGGGCACGTCGACCTCGGTGGTCTATGCGACGACGTTCGGTGTCGGCTCGTTCCTGGGCGGTGTCGCCGGCGGCATGTTCGCGCTCACCGCGACGATCTCGCCGTTCTTCGGCGGCAACTACACGCCGCTCGCTTTCATCACCATCGTCGTCGGTGGCGCCGCCAACCCGGTCGCGGGGCTCGTCGCCAGCGTGCTCGCGCTGGCCGGCGTCCAGACCGTCATGAATGGCATCTTCAACGTCTATGTCGGCTACGTCGGCATGTTCGCCGCCGCGATCGTAATCCTTCTGGTCTTGCCGCGCGGCATCTCCGACTATCTCGAAACCCGCCGCCTGGCGGGCGCGCGCAGGTAGGCTGTGAGCGCAACCATCCGGTTCCTGCGGTCGGCGGTTGCCGGCCTGAACGGCCCGCAGACCCTGGGACGCGGCCCCGGCTTCTGGGGCGGCTTCGTGATCGTCGTGGCAGCCATCGCCCTGAGTCCCCTGGTACTGGGGCGCTTCCAGATCATCAACTTCAGCAACTTCCTGGTCTCGGGCCTGCTGGCGCTGAGCCTGGGCCTGATCTGGGGATACTGCGGCGTGCTCAGCCTCGGGCAGGCGGCGTTTCTCGGTATCGGCGGCTACGCCTACGGCATCACCGCCATCAATTTCATCACCGACCACGGCAACACGACGCTGGCCTTTTTCGTCGGCGTTCTGGTCCCGGTCGTGTTCGCAGCGGTCATCGGCGGCGTAATGTTCTATGCGCGGCTCAAGGGGGTCTATGTCGCGATCCTGATGCTGGTGATCTCCCGCCTCTGCGAATTGTTCCTACTGCAAACGGCCGACCCCCGGTATCACCTGGGCGCTGCCGCGCTGGGTGGCTCCAACGGCCTGCGGCCCGCGTCGCCCAGCGACCCGTCGATGCCCAACCTGATCTTCGGCCTCGGCGGCTTCAACTGGGAGTTCGATGGCCGCAGTCTCGCCTTCTTCTATCTCGCACTGGCGATTCTCGTGGTGGTCTATCTTGCGCTTCGAATCCTGCTGAACTCGAGCTTCGGATTCGTGCTGGTCGCGGTGCGGGAAGACGCCGACCGCACCGAGACCTTCGGCTACGACACGCGCCTGATCCAGCTCGTGGTCTTCTGCATTGCCGCAGCTATCGCCGGGCTCTCGGGCGTGCTCTACACCGCCTGGGGCACCTTCATCCATCCCAACTCGTTCGGCATCGCCAACAATATCCTGCCGATCATCTGGGTCGGCGTCGCCGGCCGGAAGGATCTCACCGCGGGCCTTGCCGGCGCCCTCGTCCTGCAATGGATATCGCTCACCCTGGCGGCCAAAGGCGAGTACGCGCTGATCGCGATGGGCGTGATCCTGGTGACCGCGATGATGATCGCACCGGAAGGTCTGCTGACCGGCTTGATCGGCCGGTTCCGGGAATGGCGGCAGGGGCAGTCCCGCAGTAAGCCCGCGCTGGACTGCCCTGCATCCCCGTGACCTCCCGATGAGGCAGGCACCGCAAGCACTGTCGCCCGATCCTGCCGCCGCGGCGCTGTCCGTGCGCCGTCTGGTCAAGGCCTACGGGGGGGTGCGCGCGGTCGACGGATTGGACCTGGTCGTGCACACCGGCGAAGTCCATTCGGTCATCGGACCGAACGGCGCCGGCAAGAGCACGCTGTTCAAGCTACTCATGGGCACGGAACGACCGACCTCGGGGGTCGTGATGTTGGGTGACCGGGACGTCACCTCGCTGCCCGCGTTCCGCCGCGCTCGGCTCGGGCTCGCAGCGAAGTTCCAGAACGTACCGATCTATCAGGAACTCACGGTCGCGCAGAACCTGTTCGTGCCGCTGCACCGCAAGTTCGCCGGACCCGACATCCCCGGCGAAACCGAACTTGCGCTGGCACGCGTCCATCTCGCCGGCACGCAGGAACTGTCTGCCAGGAGCCTCTCGCACGGTCAGCAGCAGTGGCTCTCCATCGCCATGGCACTCGCCGCTCGCCCCCGCGTCCTGCTGCTGGATGAACCGACCGCCGGCATGTCGATGGAGGAATCGCGGGACACCGGCGTGATCGTCAAGTCGTTGAACGCCACCGGCGTGACCGTTCTGGTCATCGAGCACGACATGGCGTTCGTGCGCCAGCTCGAGAGCACGGTGAGCGTGATGCACTACGGCAAGCTGTTCGCGCAGGGCACCATGGACGACATCGAGCGCGATCCGGAAGTACGCCGGATCTATCTCGGCGGCAGTGGCGACGCATGAGCGGAAGCACCCACACGTCAACGCAGCCCCTGCTCGACGTCGGCGGACTGAGCGCGGGCTACGGGCGGGTGCGCATCGTCGACGACGTCACGTTCGGCCTGCACGAAGGCGAGGTCCTGGCCGTGATCGGGCGCAACGGCGTCGGCAAGACAACGCTCATCAAGACGCTGATCGGCACCCTGCCGGCACTGTCGGGTTCGGTCCGTCTCGAAGGCGAGGACGTGACGCGCGCGAAGCCTTACCAGCGCGCCCGCAGCGGCGTCGCCTATGTTCCGCAAGGTCGGGGCATCTTCTCCAGCCTCACCGTACGCGAGAACCTTCAAATGGGCGAGCGCATCGGCGACGCACCGATCGACGCCGCCAGCTACCAGCGGATCCACGGTTTCTTCCCGATCCTCGAGGAACGTGCCGGGCAGATGGCCGGCTCCTTCAGTGGCGGGCAGCAGCAGCAACTGGCGCTCGGCCGGGCCCTGCTCGGCAAGCCCAGGGTCCTGCTGCTCGACGAACCGTCGGAAGGCATCCAGCCCAACATCGTGCAGGACATCGGCATGCTGCTGCGGCGCCTCGCCACCAGCGAGCGGCTGACGGTGCTCGTGGTCGAGCAGAACCTGGCGCTCATTCGCCTGATTGCCGACCGCTGCATCGTCATGGACAAGGGCAGGTTCGTGGCGACGCTGCACCCCGACGAGCTTGCCGATGGAGCGGTAGCGCAGCGCTACCTCGGGGTATGACGGTAGTCCGAAAACCAGGCGCCACGACGCGCGCAACCAAGGAGATCGAGCGATGAGATTGACCATCAGGGAAGAGGAACGAATCCAGATCTGGGCGATTGCCGAGATGGCGAGGCGGCGGTTGAGCCGCGGGGTCCGCCTGAACTATCCGGAAGCGACGGCCCTGATCTGCGACGAGATCATGGAACGCACGGCCGAAGGTGCGCTGGAGATGCTGGTCGACATGATGGACTACGGCGCGACCATCCTGCACCGGGAACACGTGATGGACGGTGTCGCCGACATCCTCAAGATGGTGCAGGTGGAAGCGGTGTTTCGCGACGGCACCAAGCTGGTGACAGTGATGAATCCGATCCGGCAGTCCGGCCAGGGCGCCAAGCCCGAAACCTGGAGCCCGCCTCCCGTCCCCAAATCCGTCATTCCCGCGGAGGCCTTCGATTGCGGCGAACCGGACAAGGTCGGTCACATCGATTTCGCGGAAGGCGACATCGAGATCAACAAGGACCGTGCGGCCCTGGAGATAGTCATCACCAATTCCGGCGACCGCCCGGTCCAGGTCGGCGCGCATTACCACCTGTCGGAGGCCAACAAGGCGCTCGCCTTCGATCGCGACGCGGCATTCGGCTTCCGTCTCGACATCCCGAGCGGCAGCGCGGTCCGGTTCGAACCCGGACAGAGCAAGAAGGTGCTGCTCACCCGGTTTGCCGGCAACGAGGTGGCCATGGGAATGAACGACATGACCAACGGGTCGTTGCGCAACGAGGCGACCCGGAAGCTGACGATGGATCGCCTGAAGCAGCACGGCTATGCCTTTGAGAAGGAGAAGGTAGCCAACAAGAAACGACCGGACGCCATGTTCGGCGGCAAGGCCGGCAAATGAATCCCCGAATTCCCTCGCGCGACCTGCGCCTCACAGGAGACCAGTCATGACCACGAAGATCACCAGGCCCGAGTACGCCGCCCAATACGGCCCGACCACGGGCGACAAGATTCATCTTGCCGACACCGGACTGGTCGCCGAGATCACCCACGACTACACCACCTACGGCGACGAACTCGTATTCGGCGGCGGCAAGACCATCCGCGACGGCATGGGGCAGTGTTCACGCTTCAAGCGCTCCGACGGCGCGCTCGACATGGTCATCACCAATGCGGTGATCATCGATCCGTACCTGGGCATCGTGAAAGGCGACATCGGGGTGCTCGACGGCAAGATCGTGGGCGTGGGCAAGGCCGGCAACCCCGACACCATGAACATCACGCCGGGATTGATCGTCGGTCCGAACACCGACATCCTGTCGCTGGAGGGGCGCATCGTCACGCCCGGCTTCATCGACATCCACCCGCACTTCGATTCGGTGCAGCAACTGTACGAATACGAGAGCGCCGGCGTCACCACCGTCATCGGTGGCGGATCGGGGCCGAAGACGGTCGGCATCGAGTGCCCGGGGGCCTGGAACCTGCAACGCATGCTCGAAGCCATGGCGGACTTCCCGCTCAACTTCGGCAATTTCGGCAAGGGCAATTCTTCGGACCCGAACTCGCTCATCGAGCAGGTGCTCGGCGGTGCCACCGGATTGAAGATCCACGAGGACTGGTCGTCCTCGCCGTCGGCGATACGCACCTGCATGGCCGTCGCCGATCAGTACGACTTCCAGGTGCAAATCCACGCCGACACGCTCAACGAGACCGGCTACTACGAAGACACGATGGAAGCGATCGCCGGCCGTGTGATGCACATGTACCACTGCGAGGGCGCCGGTGGCGGAAATGCCCCCGACGTCATGCGTTGCGTTGGCGAGGCGAACATCCTGCCCAGTTCCACCTACCCGACCAATCCGTTCTCGATCAACACGTACGATGAAGAGATCGACATGTTGATCACCTGCCACAACCTCAACAAGGCGGTGCCGACCGACATGGCCTTCATCCAGGGCCGGGCCCGAGCCGAGACCATGCGGGCGGAAGACGTCCTCCACGACGTGGGGGCCATCAGCATGATCGGCTCGGACAGTCAGGGCGTGGGCCGGGCAGCCGAAAGCGCGCAGCGGGCGTTTCAGCTCGCGGCCGTGAACAAGATCCGGTTCGGTCGGCTACCCGAGGAAAAAGGCAATGACAACCTTCGGATCATGCGGTACTTGGCCAAGGTGACCATCAATCCGGCCATCTGCTTCGGCGTGGACAGCTATGTCGGTTCGATCGGTGCCGGAAAAGTGGCGGATCTGGTTGTGTGGCGGCCGGACATGTTCGTGGCCAAGCCGGAGCTGATCCTCAAGGGCGGATTCATCAGCTGGGCGGCGATGGGTTCGCCGTCGGCGTCGCTGATGACCTGCGAGCCGATCAAGTACCGACCGCAGTACGGGCATCACGGTCGAAACCCGCGCCGCACCGCTTTCTCGTTCGTGACCCAGGCGGCGATCGATGCCGGGCTCGCCAACAAGATCGAATGCCAGCCCCTGTTGGCGGTCAAGCGCTGCCGGACCATCTCGAAGCGCGACATGGTGCTCAACAACCTGCTGCCCAAGATCGACATCGATCCGGAAACCTACAACGTCTACATGGAGGGTCAGCGCATCACCGTGAAGCCCGCCAAGACATTGCCCCTCACCCAGCTCTACTACCTGCGCTAGGAGAAGACACCATGCTGATCGACAAGCCGATCGGGAAACTCTCGAGTCTCGGCGCAGCGGTCTGTTCGGTGGACCCGCTCGAGCTCACCGCCGACCAGCGGGCGCGCCCGCATTTCCGGAAGCGCACCGCCGCCGGTGTCGAGGTGATCGTCTCGCTGCCGAGGGGATCGCATCTCGACGATGGCGATGTGCTTTGCCTCGACAACGGGGTCGCGGTCGTGGTGCGCGCGGCGCCCGAAGACCTGCTGGAAGTCACGCCGCGCACGGCGCGTGAATGGGGCGTCGTGGGCTACCAGCTCGGCAACCTGCACCGCGATGTCCGATTCCAGGACGAGTGCCTGCTGACGCCGTATGAACACAGCACCGAACAGGTCCTGGCATCGTTGGGTGTGCCCTGCTCGCGCATCACCCGCAGTTTCACCGGCGCACGATACGGCGCCTATACCGGTCACGACCAGACATCGACCAAGTACGTTCAGGGGCGATTTCACAGCCATGGCTCCGACCAGACCCCGCACCAGCACTGACATGACACCCCCCCCAAGCTGCCTTCGGTCGCCACCCCCCGAGGGGGCCGGCCTGCTTTACTTCCTGCAGGTGGCCACGTCCTCATTTCCCACCGGAGCGTTCAGCCATTCCTATGGATTCGAGCAATTGATCGCCGAGGAACAGATCACGAACGCCGATTCGCTACAGCGCGAACTGCATCGATGGCTTCGCTACGGCATGGCGAAGGCCGATGGCGCTGCCTGCGCCCTGGCCTGGGACGCCGCCAATGGCGAGGCCGATCCGATCCCGTTTCTCGCCGCGATCGACGAGACCCTGAATGCCATCAGGATCACCCGGGAAACCAGACAGGCGAGTCTCTCGACCGGATCCGCATTCATCATCGCCGCCTTCGATGCCTTCCACGGTACGTGGCTCGGTCGCTACCGGGAGGCAGTCGCGGCCGGGACCTGCATGGGGCAGTTCGCAACGGCCTTCGGCGTCGCGGCGGCGGATGCCGGTGCCTCGCGGCGGAGCGCGGTGCTCGCCTTTCTGCACGGCAGCTTCAGCAGCCTGGTCGGGGTTGCCGCCCGGCTCATTCCCTTGGGACAGATCGCGACCCAGAGAATCATCACCGACGCCGTCAGCGTCATCGAAGACTGCTGCGAGACGAGCTTCGCGACGAGTATCGATGAACTGGCGACGACGACTCCTGCGCTCGATCTCGCGTCCATGGCACACGAACGACTCTACACCCGATTGTGCATTTCCTGAACCGGAGAACCGCAATGCGAAAACCCGTTCGACTCGGTATCGGAGGCCCGGTGGGCTCCGGCAAGACCGCCCTCACCGACAAGCTGTGCCGCCAGTTTTCGGGCCGCTATTCGGTGGCGGCCATCACCAACGACATCTTCACCAAGGAAGACGCCGAGTTTCTGACCCGTGCGCAGTCGCTGCCACCGGACCGGATCATGGGGGTTGAGACCGGCGGATGCCCCCATACGGCCATTCGCGAAGACGTCTCCATGAACCTGCACGCCGTCCATGAACTCTGCCGCCGCCACCCCGACCTCGACCTGCTGTTGATCGAGAGCGGCGGCGACAACCTCGCGGCGACGTTCAGCCCCGATCTGGTCGACGCTCACATCTACGTCATCGACGTTGCCGGCGGCGACAAGATTCCGCGCAAGGGCGGGCCCGGCATCACCAAGTCGGACTTGATGGTGATCAACAAGATCGATCTTGCCGCGATGGTGGGCGCGTCGCTCGAGGTGATGGACCGCGATTCCCGCCGCATGCGCGGCGAACGGCCGTTTCTCTTCACCAGTGTCCGCAACGATCAGGGACTAGACGAGGTGTATCAATGGATCGAGAGCCAGGTTTTGTTCTCGGGCGCGAAGGCGGCCTGAGATCGCACGACGGGTTCTCCGTACCGGATCCGTCATGGGTGATTGGCAAGCAGGCCCTGCTCGGCGTCAAGGTGACCCGGGAAGGCGCCCGCACGGTGATGCATCCGGTGGTGCGGCGCATCCCCTTCCAGTGGCAAGGCGTGCACTACCAGGACTGCGACGACCAGCCGTTCCTGCTGCTGCACAATTCCGGCGGCGGCTTCATTGAAGGCGATTCGAGCATCCTCGAGGTGCGGACCGAAGCCGACACCCGTTGCCTGCTCACGACCACCGGCGCGACCAAGTTCTACAAGTGCGAGAACGGCGGCAACTGCACCGATCGCATCGCGGTCGGCATCGGACCGCGCGCGCTGTTCGAGTACCTCCCCGACGAGATCATTCCATATCGCGACAGCGACTCGGTCCGGATCGCCCGTTACGACGCCAGGGCCGACTCCCGTTTCTTCATCTCCGACGTGCTGACGGCGGGTCGCATCGGGTTCAGGAACGGCGAGGCCTTCCTGTTCCGCTCCATGCGATCCGAGATGTCGGTCCGGATCGACGGCCGCCTGGTGTGGATGGATCGACTGGCGGCCGTATCGCCGCAGGCGGTGACCGATCTGCGCGAATTATGGGGTGGCTACCCGGTGGTCGGAACGGTGCTGGCGTACGGTATCGACCTGCCGGCGTCGCTCGATGAGATGCTGGCCGATGCCTGCGAAGCCGACGACGAGGCCCGCGCCGCGTTCACCAGACTCGGCAGCCTGATCTGCATCCGGATCCTGTCGAACGAAGTGTGGCGCGTGCATGAAGCGGTGCAGCGCTTCTGGGCGCTGCTGCGGCCGGCGCTGGCGCACAAGCCGGCCAGAGTGATCAACAAACCCTGATTATCTTGGGGCAATCTTGGGCTCAGGCCTGCTTAGCTGCATTAAGAAGCTTCTTCAGCCAAGCCTTGATCCCCGGGTTCCGCTCCGTATCCGCGGCAAGAGCCGCCGTTCCGTGGCTGAACATCGAGGCATCCCGGCCAGTCTGGCGGCGATCTCCACCAGAGTAGCGGCGCCGCTCCAGACGCCGAGTCACGCCAGCGCTGCGCGGACATGGGCGGGTGCGCACCGGCGATATGCAGGCGGGGTTTGCGAGCCATGGCGACATGGTGGCATGGCAAAGACGCAATAGCCAGTTATGCAGGCCTGACCCTCCGCTATGCTCACATTGTCACCACCATCGCCGCCACCGTCGCACCCATCGCTACCGTGGCGGCCCAGCCCAACCACCGCAGCGGTCGGCCGATCACATGCTCGCCCATGGTGTCGCGCCGGCTGGCCAGCAGCATCGTCACCGCCATGATCGGCACCGCGATCACACCGTTCAGCACGGCCGACCAGAACAAATCCTTCACCGGGTCGGTCGGCGTGAAGCAGAGGATCACGCCACCGATCGTGGCGGCCGCGATCACGCCATAGAAGCCGCGACCTTCGCCTCGATCCAGCCGCAGGCTCAAGCTGCCCTGCCATCCGGCTGCCTCGGCCACCGCATAGGCGGCGGAACCGGCCAGTACCGGTACCGCCAGCATGCCGGTGCCGATGATGCCGACGCTGAACAGCAGAAAGGTGAACTCGCCCGCCAGCGGCCGCAACGCCTCGGCCGCCTGCGCTGAGGTCTGGATGTCGGTCACACCGGCCGCGTGCAGGGTCGCCGCGGTGCTCAGGATGATGAAAAACGCGATCAGATTCGAAAACGTCATGCCGACGATCGTGTCGATCCGGATGCGCCGCAGGCTTCGGCGCATCTCGCGCCTGGTCGGTGCCGCGCCGCCGGGAGCATCCGTATCTTCCACCTCCTGCGCCGCCTGCCAGAAGAACAGGTACGGACTGATGGTGGTGCCGAACAAGGCCACCACCATCAGCAACATGTCGTGGCCACCCCCAAGGCGCGGGTGCAGAAGTTCCTTCGTCATCTGCGCCCAGTCGACATGCACGGTGAACACGACCGCCACATAGGACAGCAGCACCAGCGTGAGCCACTTGAGCCATCGCACGTAGGAGCGATAAGGCAGCAATACCTGCAGCAGCAGGCACGCGAGCCCGAACGCAACGGCATACACATGGGCGACGCCACCGACCAGAAGCCGCAGCGCTTCGGCCATGGCAGCGATGTCGGCCGCGACGTTGAGCGTGTTGGCCCCGAGCAGCAAACCGACCACGCCGAACAGCACCCAGCGCGGGAACCGCTGCTTGATGTTGGCGGCCAGCCCGCGCCGGGTCACATAGCCGATGCGCGCACTGATGATCTGGATCGCCACCATCAACGGCAGCGTGAACACCACCGTCCACAGCATCGAGAAGCCGAACATGGCACCCGCCTGCGAATAGGTGGCGATGCCGCTGGGGTCGTCGTCGGCCGCGCCCGTGATCAGGCCGGGGCCCAACTGGCGCAAGCCCCGAAGAAAGCTGGGGTCAGGCTTGCATAACTGCATTATAGGGATTATCGATCCAAATCCTCGTCCCCGATTCTCGCCCTGCTTTTGCGTTGACCGCGGCCAGCCCATGGCCGAGCGTCGAGGCATTCCGGCCAGTCATCGCGGCGTTGCCACGCAGGATGACGTGGTAAAGCGCACCGGGGATGTGGAGGCGAGGTTTGCGAGCCATGGCGAGATGGTGGCACGGCAAAGGCGCAATAGCCAGTTATGCAGGCCTGACCCCAACCGGATATGATCCCAGGCGGATATCGCATCGACAGCCTCCCGCCCTTCGGCTACCCTCTGATTTCATGACGGAAAAAAACCACACTGCTTCTTCGCACGGTCGCCACGTACCGCTGGCGGCGGCAAAGCAACTGCGCCCGCCCGCCGGGGCCTTGTCCTCGCTCGTGTTCGAACACGGAACGATGGCGCTACGGATGTATGCCCCCGATCACCACGATGCGCAGAAGCCGCACACTCGCGACGAGATCTACGTCGTCGCGAGCGGCAGCGGGGTATTCGTCAATGGCGACACCCGCCACGACTTCGCCACCGGCGACGCGCTGTTCGTGCCGGCAGGCGTCACGCATCGTTTCGAATCGTTCTCGGCCGACTTCGCGGTCTGGGTGGTCTTCTACGGACCCGAGGGTGGAGAGAAGCTGAAATGACGCCCCCCAGGCTGCCTTCGGTCGCTACCCCCCAAAGGGGGCAGCTCCCTTGGGACGGCCCGGCGCTCGCCAGATGAACGAGGCCCTCGAGGAACCCGGGCTTGCGGTGCTGAACGGTGCCGGGGCAGCGACTGCCGGCCCGCTCTTGTCCGTGGTGATTCCGGTCTACAACGAGGCCGACAACCTGCTCGACCTCGTGACCCGCGTGCACGATGCGCTCGCATCGGCCGACCTTTCGTTCGAGCTGATCTGCGTCGACGACGGCTCGCGCGACGGTAGCGCCCGCCTGCTCGAGCAGCTCGCGGCCGGGCGGCCGTGGCTGCGACCGGTCTACCTCATCCGCAACTACGGTCAGTCCACCGCCTTGCAGGCCGGCTTCGACATCGCCACCGGCGCATTCATCGCCACCCTCGACGGCGACCTGCAGAACGACCCTGCCGATGTGCCGCGGCTGCTCGCGCATCTCGAAGCCAACCCCGACATCGACGTCATCTCGGGCTGGCGCAAGGATCGTCAGGATGCCGCGCTCTCGCGCAAGCTGCCGTCGCGCATTGCCAATGGCCTGATTTCACGCGTCACCGGCGTGGCCTTGCACGACTACGGCTGCGCGCTCAAGGTCTATCGCGCCCGCATCATCCACGACCTGCGACTCTACGGCGAATTGCACCGCTTCATCCCGGCCCTCGCCGCTGAAGTCGGCGCACGCATCATCGAGATGCCGGTCAACCACGCGGCGCGCCTGCGCGGCACCTCCAAGTACGGCATCGACCGCACCTTCCGCGTGCTGCTCGACCTGTTGTGGATCAAGTTCCTGCTGCGCTTCCTGCATCGGCCGATCCATGCCTTCGGTGGCGTCGGCCTGAGCATGGGCGCGGTTGGCGGGCTCATCCTCGCCTGGCTCACCATCGACAAGCTGGTCTTCGGCCATGCCATCGGCGGCCGTCCATTGCTTCTGCTCGGCGTGATGCTGGTGCTGATCGGCGTGCAGCTCGTGGCTACCGGCGTGATCGGCGAGTTGCTCACGCGCATCTATCACGAGCCGCAAGGACGGCCTCAGTACATGACCCGTGCCCAGCCCCGTCCATCCTCGCCCCGGTCGTCCTGAGTTGATAGAGCTTTGCAGACTCCTTTTTCCCTGCGCTTCGCGGGTGCCCTGACTTGCCGAAACCCATAGCCATCGCCCTGCGCATCGGCGGCGGCGGCGCGCTGCTAGCGGCGATGGCGTGGTACATCGGCCCGCAGAAAATCGCCGTCAGCCTGGTCAATGCCGATCGCCGCCTGTTCGCGCTTGCCCTGCTCCTGGGCCTCGCCGCCGGTCTGTGCTCGGCGATGCGCTGGGCCTACATCGCCCGTGCGCTCGGCCTCGATGCCCCGACCCCCGGCCTGATTCCCATGTACGGCCGCGCGATGACCAGCAACACCCTGCTGCCCGGCGCCACCGTGTCGGGTGACCTGCTGCGCAGCTACGAGCTGTCGCGCCGCGGCAATCCCCTGGTCGATTCGATGGCGTCGGTGGCGCTCGATCGCTTGAGCGGTCTCTGGACGCTGGCCGTGCTGTCGTTCCTCGGCGCCGGCATCGTGGTGGCGACCGGCGTCGAAGCGGCAGGCGTGGTGCCACGCCGTGACGTGCTCACGGCCTATGGCGCACTGTTGTTCGCGATCGTCGCCTTGCCCTTCGTGCCCTGGCCGCTCGCCTGGCTGC
This sequence comes from Betaproteobacteria bacterium, assembly GCA_025350245.1. GTDB lineage: Bacteria > Pseudomonadota > Gammaproteobacteria > Burkholderiales. The sequence continues at coordinate 15,367 of JANXYG010000111.1, read as the reverse complement.
GGGCGCTGCCGACGGCGACCGCGGCCCGCGTTGCCGCGCTCTGGGAACGCTGGCAGGACCCGCGCACCCGCATCAAGCGGCGGGTGGCGAAATCGGCTGGCATGTCGGTGGCCGTGCAATTGCTGTACGCCGCCGAGCTCGCCGTCTGCGCTCGATCCCTCGGTCTCGATCTGCCGTTCGTCGTCATGCTGGCAGCCGCGGCGCCGATCTTCGTCATGGCGGCGCTGCCGCTCGGCGTCGCCGGCTTCGGCACCCGCGAAATCGCCGCCGTGACCGTGCTCGGCCTGGCCGGCGTCCCGGCTGGCGTCGCCGCCGCCACCAGCGTGCTATTCGGCCTGGTCGGCGTGCTGCTGGGCCTGCTGACGGCGCCGCTGTTCCTCGCGCGGCCTGCGGTGCGCTCATGACGGTGTGCTCATGAAATCGCCGGGCCGAGTCGCCGGGCCGACGTTCGCCACCGCGAACGAGGCGAACGCCGCCGCACCCGCGAGCGGCGCCCTGCTGCTGCTGCTGGCGTTCGCGGTGTTGATGAGCTTCTTCGTCGGGCTCGGCAGCGTGCCCCTGTTCGATCTCGACGAAGGTGCGTTCACCGAAGCTACGCGCGAGATGCTGCTGCGCGGCGACTACATCTCGACCTTCCTCAACGGCGAGCCGCGCTACGACAAGCCGGTGCTCATCTACTGGCTGCAGGCGGTGTCGGTGCTGGCGCTGGGCGTCAACGAATTCGCGTTCCGGCTGCCTTCGGCGTTGTGCGCCACCACCTGGGTCGCGTTCGTGTATCTGTTCGTGAAGCGGGTGCGCGACACTCGCACCGCGTTCATGGCGGCGATCTTCACCGCCACCGCCGCCGGCATCACCGTCATCGGCCGCGCCGCGATCGCCGACGCCCTGCTCAACATGCTGATCGTGGCCGCGCTCGCCAGCGCCTTCCTCTATCTGCGCGAGCGGCGCACCGAGTGGCTGCAGGCGACCTTCATCGCCATCGGCTTCGGCCTGCTGGCCAAGGGCCCGGTCGCCGTGGTGGTGCCAGCCGCCGTCACCTTTCTGTATTGCCTGTCGATCCGCGATCTGCGCGTGTGGCAGCGCGCGATGTTCAACCCGACCGGCATCGTCCTGATGCTCGCGATCGCGGCGCCCTGGTACATCGCGCAATACCTCAAGGAGGGCGATGCCTTCATCCAGGGTTTCCTGATGAAGCACAACGTCGGGCGCTTCAGCTCGCCGATGCACGGCTTCAACGGCAGCGTGTTCTTCTACGTGCCGTGGCTGTTCGTGGCGACCCTGCCGTTCACCACGCCGCTGCTCAACCTGCTGCGGCGCCCGCGTGAACTCTGGAACGACGACCTCACCCGTTTCTGCCTGATCTGGTTCGGGTTCGTGTTCGTGTTCTTCTCGCTCTCGGGCACCAAGCTGCCGCATTACGCGTTCTATGGCTACACCGGGCTGTTCGTGGTGATGGCCGCCCGCGTCGGCACGCTGCGCTCGCCGGTGCTCGCACTCGCCCCCGCCTTGCTCCTCTTCCTCGCGCTCATGGCGCTGCCATGGGTCGTCGAGCAGTGGGCGCCGACGGTGCGCGACCCGTATTACCGCGAGGCGCTCGCCAACGTGCGCGAATACTTCGGCGTCGCCTACTACGTCTTCTCGGCGCTGGCGGTGATCGTGGTCGTGACGCTGATGGTCGAGCGGCAGACCACTATCCCGGTCAAGCTCGCCATCACCGGCCTCATCAACGCCGCCGCGCTGGCGCTGTTCATCCTGCCGGCGGCCGGCGAGGTGCAGCAATCGCCGATCCGGGACGCCGCACTGCTCGCGCGCGAGCGCGGCTACGATGTCGTGATGTGGGGCCTGAACACACCCAGCTTCATCGTCTACTCGGGGCGGCAGGTCGCGCGGCGCGATCCGCGCCCGGGCGAGATCGCACTCACGCGTCTGCAGAAACTGCGCGACCGCAACGACTACGATGTGCTGTTCAGCCGCAACGGCATTGCCTTGGTGCGCCTGCACGAGGCAGCGAAATGACACGCACGCCGGCCCCGCATCCCGCCGTGATCTGGGGGGTGCCGCTGGTGGCGGCGGCCATCCTCGTCGCGCTGCTGGCGACCGGCAGCAACCGCGGCGCGTTCATCGCGATCAACGCCTGGAGCCATGCCACCGGGCCGACCCCGTGGCCATTCCTCACCGTGCTCGGCGACACCGCGGTGGCCATCTCGCTATTCCTGCCGTTCGCGTTGCGACGGCCCGACGTGCTGCGGGCGCTGATAGTCGGCGCGCTGTTCGCGACGATCTTCGTCCACGTCCTGAAGCCGGTGCTGGCGGAACCGCGGCCACCGGCGGTGCTCGAATCCGGCGCCATCACGATCATCGGCCCCGCCTACACCACGCGCTCTTTTCCATCGGGGCACACCACCACCATCTTCCTGGCGGCCAGCCTGCTCTGGATGCACTTCCGCAGCGCGTGGTTGCGCGCGCTGGTGCTGGCGATCGCGATCGCCGTGGGCCTCTCGCGCGTGGTCGTCGGGGTCCACTGGCCGATCGACGTCGCCGGCGGGGCGGCGGGCGGATGGCTCTCGGGCGCGGTCGGTACACTGCTGGCCCGGCACTGGCCGGCTGGCTTGCGAACCGGCGTCCAGGCCATCCTGACCGCCATCGGCGCCGCCTGCGCCATCGCGCTGCTGGCCGGCCTGCAAACCGGCTATCCGCAGGCGGCGCCGTTGCAGTATGCCGTCGCCATCGTGGCATTGGTGGCGCTCGCACTCGCCATCCGCACGAAATTTCACGAATCACACCAGGACAACAACGCCCGATGAATCCGCAACCCGCCGTGCCCCCGCGGCGCTTCCTCACCGTCGGCACCGAACTCGAACTCGACCGCCAGGTCGTGCTCTGCTTGGTCTCGGCGCACTACACCGACATGCCTCGTGCGCGGCCGTGGTTGCGGCTCCTGCGCGAGAAGTACCACATCCCCGCCGCGTGGCGCATCGACGGCCCGGCGCTGTTCGATGCGGCCGGTCGCGAGCGGGCCGGCCTGCGCCAGCTCGACGACGCCGGTGCGCGCGCGCTGGTCGACGATTCGGTCGGGGTGTTCAACCGGATTCCATGCCTGCTGCGCTTTGCCTACCTGCCGTTGCGCGGCGACCAGACCGCCGACAGCACGCGCGCCGACCTGCGGGCGGTAGCGCTCGACGTTCCACCGGACGGAACCCAGGGCCCACCCGCCGCCGATTGCGATGTGGCGATGGCGAGCGAGCCGGACCTCACCGCCGACGCCCTGCGCCTCGGCGATCTCGCCAGCCTGATCGCCTTCGTCTGCCTGCGCGCCCAGGCCGGGCGGCCGGAAGACGTCTTCTTTCAGCAGCAGGTGCTCAAGCTGAAGTACTGGTCGCGTGCCGACACCGTGGCGTTGCTGGTACCCGAAGCCGACATCGCGGACCCTGCGCCGTCGGGCACCGTGCCGTAGATGGCACAAGACTCCTCGCTTCCCGATTTCTGGGAGACCCGCTATCGCGACCATGTGACCCCGTGGGAAGCCGGCGGTGTACCCCTGCGCCTGCAACGCTTCGCCCGTGAACTCGCGCCCGGTGCCCGCATCCTCATCCCCGGCTGTGGATCGAGGCACGAGGCCTTGCTGCTGAGCGAGGCCGGGTTCGACGTGCTCGCCATCGACTTCAGTCAGGCGGCGGTCGACCTCGCCCGCTCCAACCTCGGCCGCTTCGCCGATCGCGTGCAGCTCGTGGATTTCTTCGCCTTCGATGCCGGCGACGGCTTCGACGTGATGATCGAGCGCGCTTTCCTGTGCGCGTTGCCGCGCGGCCTGTGGCCCGACTATGCCGCGCGAGCGGCGCAGCTGGTGCGGCCCGGCGGCGCGATCACGGGGTTCTGGTTTCTCGGCGACACCTTGCACGGACCGCCGTTCGGCACCAGCGAAGCGGCGTTGCAGGCCTTGCTGCGCGGGGGCTTCGAGCGCATGACCGACGAGCCGGTGGAAGACTCGCTCGCCGTGTTCGCGGGCCGCGAACGCTGGCAATCGTGGCGCCGCCACTCGAGGTAGCGCTGCAGCAGGTCGGCGATGTCGGTGACGTTCACATCCGCGCCGCGGGCGATGAACGGGGTCACGATGTCGGCTCGCGACGCTTCGAAGCGTCCACCCTCGGTGGCCCTCCCGAGGGGAGAAGGATGTCTCCTGCTCCCATCCCCCTCCGGGAGAAAGATGTCTCCTGCTCCCTTCTCCCGCCGGGAGGGCTGGGGATGAGGGAAATCTTTGGCCTACCTGACCTCCTCCACCATCAGGAACAGCCGACGCTCGTCGTGCGCCGCATCACTGCTGCGATAAGTGATGCCGTTGGCGTCGACCCGGCTGCTGCGGGTGGTGCCGCCGAGTTCGATCCACTCGCCAAGCCGCCCGGAGATCACGGTGTCGAACCGCTGCGTGTCGGTGGCGCCGGGCAGCGTGTCGGTGAACTGATCCCGACCGCCGCGGATCTCGACCGTGACCACGTCGCCGCTCACCCGGGGCTTGACCATGAAGCCGCTCGCCGCTTCACGATAGCGGGTGGTCTCGGCCAACGCCGCGCGCCGCCCGCCGCGCCCGATGACCACGGGCGGGTTGCCGACGGGGTTGCCGGCATAAGGATTGTCTTCATCCGGGTCGAGGTCGTAACCGCCATCGGTCGGGTCACCCGACTGCGGCGGCGTGATCGTGCCGCCAGGTGCCACCGGCACCCCGGCGATCAGGCGGCTGGTGGTCACCGGCATCGTCTGGCCGATGCTGATGAAGGCGCTGTTGCCCTCCATGACCGTCACGGTCTGCCCATTGCGCTGCACGTCGGCACTGCCGCTGTTGACCACCTTTCCCCTGAGGCGTCCGGTGCCCACGGTGGCGCCGGTGCCGGTATCTCCGGGACGTCCGGGACGTCCGGGAAGCGTGATGGACGCATTGCTGCCGCCGATGGTGCCGGTGACTTCCCCGCGCCGGGCGCTGGCGGTCCGATCGGCATCCTGCGTCACCGTGACCCGCAATTGCCGCGGCCGGCGGTCGATGCCGGCCAGGATCTGCTTCAGCTCGGCCAGGTTCTGCGGCGTGGTCCGCACCACCAGACGGTTATCGAGCGCACTGATCGAGCCGTCCTTCGCGATGAACGCCCGCAGCAGCGGCAGCACCTCCTGCGCGTTGCGATACCGCAGGCCGATCACCTCCAGCACGCTTTGCTGGGCTTGGGCGACCCCCATGCCGCAGAACCACAGGAGCAGCAGACAGGCGAGCTTGCGCATGGAATCTCCGTCAATGGACCGGCAAGGCCAGCCGGGCGGCCGGGTCCTGCCGGTAGAACAGCTTCAACTGCCGGTAGACCGCCGGATAGATGGCGAGTGCCACCTGCGGCGCCATGAAGAACACTTCGCTCAGGACGGCAAAGAACTCCGCCGGCGATTCCGCGGCATACGGATCGATGCGGGTGCCGAGCCCCGAGCGTACCCGCAACCGGAAATCTCCGAACGCCCCGCGAAACACCTGGTTCCACTCCGCGCGGTTCATGCCCTTGTGCAGCGGCGGAAACCCATCTGCGGGGCCGTTGAGCATGTCGAGCTTGTGCGCGAACTCGTGGATCACCACATTGCTTTCGGCTCCCTCCATGCCGGCGCCGGCATCGGCCCACGACAACACCACCGGCCCGCGCAACCAGGCCTCGCCGATGCGCCCCACCTTGCCCTGATGCACGATCCCGGCCTCGTCGGTCCAGGTCTGATCCACCAGGAAGCCCTCGGGGTAGACGATCACCTCCGACCAGCCGTCGTAGCTGTCGATGTCGAGCTCGAGAATCAGGATGCAGGCCTGGAGCGCGATCTCGACGCGCATGGTGTCGGTGAGATCGAGCCCACCGGCGGCGGACAAGGTCTTGTCGTGCAGGAACAGCGTCACCCACTCGCGCAGGCGGGCGGCGTCACCGGCATCGAGCTCCCGCGCAAACGAGAACCGTCGCAGCGCCCGCCGCCACAGCGCGTCGTCGAGCCGGCCACGGCGCAGCGCCCGCGCCCGCCGCCACGCTCGCAGCGACCAGGCCATCAGACGTCCGGCGGGGTTTCGGCGTCGCCGGGGTCCGAGTCGGCCAGCCCCGCTTCGAGCCGGGCAACGTCGCCGGGTGCATCGAGCTCGACCTTCTCGATCTGGGTGAAGCGCTTGACGATCTTGTCGCTCGACACCCGCACCTCCTCGGCGTCCTGGTTGGCCATGCGGATATGGTCGGCGAGCTTGCGCATGCGCTGGTCGAAGCGGCCGAAGTCCTTGCCGAGCTTGGCCAGTTCGTCCTTGATCACATGCACCTGCCGGCGCGTCTCGACATCCTTGATCACCGCCCGCGCGGTGTTGAGCACCGCCATCATCGTCGTCGGCGACACGATCCAGACCCGGCGCTGCATCGCGTAGTCGACCAATTCGGAATGGTAGGCGTGGATTTCGGCGAACACGGCCTCGGCGGGTACGAACATGACCGCGCCGTCGGAGGTCTCGCCGGGCACGATGTAGCGCGTGGCGATGTCGTCGATGTGCTTGCGCACGTCGGCGCGAAACTGCCGCTGCGCCGCGGCGCGCTCGAGCTCGCTGGTATCGGGCTGGAACATGCGCTGGTAGTTCTCCAGCGGAAACTTGGAATCCACCGCCACGGTGCCGGTAGGCTCGGGCAGATAGAGCAGGCAGTCCGCACGCTGGCCGGAACCGAGCGTCTTCTGGAACGCGTAGGTCGTGGGCGGCAACATGTTGCGCACCAGCGCTTCGAGCTGCACCTCGCCGAAAGCGCCGCGCGAGCGCTTGTCGCCCAGCAGTTCCTGCAGGCTCACGACATTGGTGGTGAGCCCGTCGATCTTCTTCTGCGCCTCGTCGATGGTGGCGAGGCGCTCCATCACGCTCACGAAGGTGTCGTTGGTCTTGCGGAAGCCTTCCTCGAGCCTTTCACCGACCTTGCCCTGAATCTGCTCCAGCCGCGCATCGGCCGTGCGCGTGAGCGTCTCGATGCTGCCGGTGAGCTGCAATGACAGCGCCCGAATGCTTTCCTGCACGGTTTCGGTTTGCAGCCGCGCCTGCTCGGCCAGGGCGGCCAGGGTGGTCTGCAGCAGGTCGGTGCGGATTTCGCCCACACGCGCGAGCAACTGCTCGCGGTTCGCCGCCATGTCGTTCGATTGAGAGAGCTGCAAGGTGACCACGGCCTGGCGCGTCTGCTGCAATTGCTGCTCGACTGCACCACGAAGGCGATCGGCGCTGTCGGCGTTGCCGCTGGTCACGCGATCCGCCAGACCACTCAGGCCTTGGGACAGATCCTTGAGCATGGCGGCGTGACGGCTCTCGATCAGATCCGCTATTCGCGCCGAGAGTTCGACCTGCCCCTGCGCTACCGCATTCATGCGCACGAACACGAAGATCGCGGCGCCGAGCGTCAGCACCGCCACCCCCAGCAACAACAGTTCGACGACGGAGAAGGTCATCGGAAAAGTACCTGATTAGCGAGGCAGTTCAGCTACGACGCCTCCAGATGACCGCAAGCCAACAACCACAAGACTGGCCCACAACGACGCAACCAGGCAATCAACGCTCGGGTTTCCCTCATCCCCCGCCCTTCTCCCGGGGGGAGAAGGGAGAAGTAGTCCTCCCTCTCCCCCCGGGAGAGGGACCGAGGGTGAGGGACGCTTGGCAATGTCGCCAAATCGGGTGAAAGTATAGGGGTGAGGTGCCGGGCGCCGGGTCGGCGCCCGGTGACGTCAATCTTGCTCAGGCGACCTCGACGGCGGCGCCGGCGCGAGACGCGCGCTTGCGATCGTGTTCTTTCAGGTGACGCTTGCGCAGGCGGATCGACTTCGGCGTGATCTCGACCAGCTCGTCGTCGGCGATGAACTCGATGGCCGATTCCAGCGTGAGCTCGATCGACGGCACCAGGCGCACGGCTTCGTCGGTGCCCGAGGAGCGCACGTTGGTGAGCTGCTTGCCCTTGATCGGGTTGACGTTGAGGTCGTTGTCGCGGCTGTGGATGCCGATGATCATGCCCTCGTAGAGCGGGTCGCCGGGGTTCACGAACATGCGGCCGCGATCCTGCAGCTTCCACAGGGCGTAGGCCACGGCTTCGCCGTCGTCCTGCGAGATGAGAACGCCGTTGCGGCGTTCCGCGATCTCGCCCTTCAGCGGACCGTAGTCGTCGAAGATGTGACTGGCCACACCAGTGCCGCGGGTCATGGTGAGGAACTCGCCCTGGAAGCCGATCAGCCCGCGAGCCGGCACGCGATACTCGAGCCGTACCCGCCCCTTGGCGTCCGACTGCATGTCCTGGAGGTCGCCACGGCGGCGACCGAGTTCTTCCATCACGCCGCCCTGATGCGTTTCCTCGACATCTACGGTGAGGAGTTCGAACGGTTCGAGCTTCTCGCCATTGACCTCCTTCATCACCACGCGGGGCCGGCCGACCGCCAACTCGTAGCCCTCGCGGCGCATGGTCTCCAGCAGGATCGTGAGATGCAGCTCGCCGCGTCCCGACACCACGAACGTGTCCGAATCGGGGGTCGCCTCGACTTTCAGCGCCACGTTGCTCATCAGTTCGCGATCGAGACGTTCGCGAATCTGGCGGCTGGTGACGTACTTGCCTTCGCGCCCGGCCATGGGCGAGGTGTTGACCAGGAAGTTCATGGTCAGCGTGGGCTCGTCGACCTTGAGCAACGGCAGGGCATCGGGCACGCCCGGCTCGCACAGGGTGACGCCGATGCCGATATCGTCGATGCCGTTGATCAGCACGATGTCGCCGGCTTCCGCCTGCTCCACCGCCGTGCGCTCCAGGCCCTTGAACACCAGCACCTGGTTGACCTTGGCGAGCTTGGGCTCGCTGCCCGGGCCGCGCATCACGACCACCTGCTGGCCGGCGCGGATGCGACCGCGCTGGATGCGGCCGACACCGATGCGGCCGACGAAGCTCGAGTAGTCGAGCGAGCAGATCTGCAGTTGCAGCGCACCATCGGGATCGGCGTCGCGCACCGGAACGTAGCTCAGGATGGCGTCGAACAGCGGGCGCATGTTCTCGCCGACGGTGTCGGGCTCGCGGGTGGCCCAGCCGTTCAGGGCCGAGGCGTAGACGACCGGAAAGTCGAGCTGCTCTTCGGTGGCGCCGAGCTTGTCGAACAGGTCGAAGGTCTGGTTGATGGCCCATTCGGCACGCGCGCCGGGCCGGTCGACCTTGTTCACGACCACGATGGGCTTGAGCCCCAGCGCCAACGCCTTGCGGGTGACGAAGCGCGTCTGCGGCATCGGGCCTTCGACGGCATCGACCAGCAACAGCACGCTGTCGACCATCGACAGCACCCGTTCGACCTCGCCGCCGAAGTCGGCGTGGCCGGGGGTGTCGACGATGTTGATATGGGTGCCTTCGTACTGCACGGCGCAGTTCTTGGCGAGGATGGTGATCCCGCGCTCGCGCTCAAGATCGTTGGAGTCCATGACCCGCTCGGTCATGTGCTGGTGGGCGGCGAAGGTGCCGGCCTGACGCAGCAGCTTGTCCACCAAGGTGGTCTTGCCGTGGTCGACGTGGGCGATGATGGCGATGTTGCGAACGGCACGGGTCACGATGGACTCCTAAAAAAAGTCATCGATTATAGCAGCGCGAGCATTGCAGACGAAGGTTTTTTGTGCAGTGCGGTAGCGAAATTCGCATCGGCCCTCTGGCACTTTCAGCCGATCTTCAGCATTGCCCATGGCCGCGGCGTGGGCGTCGAGGCGTTGCCCCGGGCCCGGGGCGCCGACGTGGCCTGGATCGACCGGTTGCCGAACGAGGCACGGTAGCTATCGCGCTCAGTCCCGCCGCAACGTTTCCAGCGGCGACACGCGCAGCACGCTCCTCGTGCCGAGCAGCCCTGCAATCAGCACCCCGACGCCGCCGGCCACCAGCCCCACCACCCAGATCCACGGGTTGATGCTGTACGGCAGGTTCAGCACCTGACGGGCAAGCACGTAGCCGATGGCCGTGGCGCCGATCGCGGCGAGCACGCCTGCCAGCGCCCCCACCACCACGAACTCGGCCGCCTGCGCGGCAACAATCTGGCGCGTGCTGCCGCCAAGCGTGCGCAGGATCGCGGCTTCGCGGATGCGCTCGTCCTGCGTGCTCTGGATGCCGGCAAACAGCACCAGCATCCCGGCGCCGACGCTGAACAGGAACACGAACTCCACCGCCTTGACCACCTGCGCCATCATGGTCTGCACCTGCGCCAGGATCGCGGCCACGTCCACCACCAGCAGGTTCGGGAACCGCTGCACCAGCCGGTCCATCATCGCGTCCTGCCCCGCCGGCAGGTAGAAGCTCGTGACCCAGCTCGCCGGATAGGCGTCGAGGGTGCCGGGCGGCGCCACCACGAAGAAGTTGACCCGGAAGTTGTCCCAGTTGACCTTGCGCAGGCTGGTGATCGCCCCTGCCAGTTCGGTGCCGGCCACGTCGTAGGTGAGCCTGTCGCCGAGCTTCAGGCCGAGCGCCTCGGCGATGCCGGCCTCCATCGAGAACTGCGACACCGGCGCCGCGTTTGCCTTCCACCAGTGGCCACCGACGATCTCATTGTCGGCCTGCAGCTTAGCGGACCACGACAGGTTGAACTCCCGGTCTACCAGCCGCCGCGCGCGCTCGGCGGTGAAGTTGGCGGAGTTGACCGTCACGCCATTGATCGTGGTCAGCCGCGCCCGAACCATCGGATACAGCACCGGCGCCGGCTTGCCTTCGGCCCGGAAGAACTCGTTCACCAGTTCGCGCTGGTCGGGCTGGATGTTGACCAGGAAGCGGTTGGGTGCCCCCGGGGGCACCGTTGTCTTCCAGCTTTCGAGCAGATCGCCACGCGTGAGCGACAACAGCATCAACGCGAGCAGCCCGGCACCCAGGGCGATCACCTGGATCACGCTGCCAAGCGCGCGCCGGGCGAGATTGGCCAGGCCGAAGCGCCAGGCGAAGCCCGCGCGGGCGCCGACGATCGTCACAACACGCACGAGCAATAACGCGATGACGCCCGATACCGCCACGCCGCCGACCACGCCGCCCAGCACGATGGCGCTCAGCTTCAGATCTCGCGTGTGCCAGACGATCAGCGCCACGACCGCGGCGAGCCCGGCCGCGTAGGCGATCCAGTCCAGGCCTGCCGGCGTGCCCAGGTCGCGCCGCAGAACCCGCAGCGTGGGCACGCGGCCCAGTGCCAGCAGCGGCGGCAGCGCGAAGCCGAGCAGCAGCACGAAGCCGGCGATCACGCCCTGCACCGCCGGCACCAGCGACGGCGCCGGCAACGTCACCTGCACGATCGGCGCGAGCAACTCGGCCAGCCCCCATTGCGCGATGAAGCCGACGAGGCAACCCACGACGCCCGCGACCAGCCCGAGCGCGGCGAGCTGGATCACGTGCAACCACAGCGTCAGCGCCCGGCTCGCGCCGAAGCAGCGGAGCATCGCGCAGTTGTCGAGGTGGCGCGCGATGTAGCGCCGCGCCGACAGTGCGACCGCGACCGCGGCCAGCACCACCGACAACAGCGACGCCAGCCCGAGGAATCGCTCGGCCTTCTCCAGGGCGGCGCGAATCTCCGGGCGCGCATCGCGGATGTCCTCGACCCGCTGCCCCGCCTTTACGCGGCCGGTGGCGAAGGTGCGAAAGCCGGATACGACATCGCGGTCGCCCGCGACCATCAGCCGATAGGTCACGCGGCTGCCGTTGACCACCAGCGCGGTCGACGCGAGGTCGGCGTCGTTCATCAGCAGCTTGGGCATCACGTTGAAGAAGCTCAGGTTGCTGTCGACGTCGTCGGTCACCTGCCCTGCCACCCGCAGGCTGCGCTCGCCCACCGCGATGCGATCACCCAGTGCCAGGCCGAGCCGGGTCAGGACGCGCTCGTCGACCCAGGCCTCGCCGGTAGCGGGGAGAGCGGTCGCGGACTTGGCATCAGCGGCCAGCGTCTTCGCCCGCAGCCTGCCCTTCAGCGGATACCCCGGCGTGACCGCCTTGATCTCGGTGAGCAGGCTGTGCTCGCCGGCCACGATCATGCTCGGGAAGCGCGTGGTCGCGGTGACCGTGAGGCCGAGACGCTGCGCCTCCGTGTGGAACGCGGGATCGAGCGGCCGATCCGACACCACCACCAGATCGGCACCGAGCAGCGTCGAGGCCTGCTGCGACAACGCGAGCTTCACGCGGTCGGCGAAGAACGCGACGCTGGTGAAGCTAGCCACCGCGATGATCAGCGACAGCGCCATCAGGCGCAGCTCGTCGGCGCGGATGTCGCGCACCAGCAGCCGGCTGGCGAGGCGGAACACGCCCGCCAACGAGAGTCCATTGGTGACAACCCCCCAGGCGTCCTGCGGTCGCCACCCCCCATGGGGGGCAGCACCCTTGGGAGCGGCCCGGCGGGTGCTAGATGACACCCCCCCCAGGCTTCCTTCGGTCGCCACCCCCCTTTGGGGGGCAGCACCCTTGGGAGCGGCCCGGCGGGTGCTATCGGCGCTCATCGGCGACCAGCCGGCCCGAGGCGAGCCGCAGACGGCGCTGGCAGCGCTGCGACAGCGTCTCGTCGTGCGTCATCAGCACCAGCGTGGTGTTGCTCTCCCGGTTGAGTTCGAACATGAGGTCGGCGATGTCGCCGCCGGTGGCGACATCGAGATTGCCGGTGGGCTCGTCCGCGAACAGGATGCGCGGCGGCCCGGCGAAAGCGCGCGCGATGGCGACGCGCTGCTGCTCGCCACCCGAGAGCTGCCGTGGATAGTGCGTGAGTCTCGGGCCGAGACCGACGCGCTCCAGCAATCTTGTGGCGCTCGCCCGCGCGCCGTCGCGCCCGGCGAGTTCGAGCGGCAGCATGACGTTTTCGAGCGCGGTGAGAGCAGGGAGCAACTGGAACGACTGGAACACGAAGCCGACCGTCTCGCGGCGCAGGGCGGCGCGGCCGTCTTCGTCGAGCGTGGTGAGTTCCTGCCCGGCGAGGCTCACCGCGCCGGCCGTGGGCAGGTCGAGCCCAGCCATCAGGCCGAGCAACGTGGTCTTGCCCGAGCCCGACTGGCCAACGATGGCCACGCTCTCGCCGTCGTCGATGTCGAAGCTGACGGCATCGAGTATCGTGAGCACGCTGGAACCCGTTGCGACCTCCCGGGTCAGTCCCGAGACCGATACCATCTTCGACGCCATGATGCTCCTGCGGATTGCACGACAAACTCCCCGAAGAGTTGCCAGGATTTCGATGTGGCGGCTGGCCGCCGTGCTGCTGCTCGGATGGTACGGGGCCGCGCTGGGACAGCAGCCGGTGGCGCTGGTTCTGGGCGACAGCATCTCCGCCGGCTACGGGCTGCCCACGGGCCGTGGGTGGGTGAACCTGCTGGCGCAGAAGATGGAGCGCGAAGGCTACCGATTCAAGGTGGTCAACGCCAGCGTGAGCGGCGAGACCACGCTCGGCGGCCGCAACCGCCTGCCGCCGCTGCTGGCGCAGTACCGCCCTACCGTGGTGATCGTGGAGTTGGGCGCCAACGATGCGTTGCGCGGATCGCAACTTGCCTCGGTGCGAACCAATCTCGACGCCATCGTCGCGGACTCGCGCGCGGCCGGTGCAAAGGTGCTGGTGCTGGGCATGCGCATCCCGCCCAACTACGGCCCTGCCTATGGGCGCGACTTCAGCCAGCTCTTCGGTACCGTCGCGAAAACGTCCAAGTCGGCGCTCGTGCCGTTTCTGCTCGAAGGCTTCGCCCAGCGCCGGAACCTGTTTCAGGAGGATGGAATCCATCCGGGCATCGCCGCGCAAGCGATCATGGCCGACACGGTGTTCGCGGCGTTGCGGCCGCTGCTGGACGCCGTCAAACGCTGAGAAGCGGCGTGCGACAATCGGACGCTTGTTCGGCGATGACGTTCAGCCGCTACGCCTCCAGATGACAGCGATAATCAGAAGACTGGCCCACGACAAAGCAATAGCGCGATCAACGCTCGGGGCTCCCTCATCCCCGACCCTTCTCCCGGAGGGAGAAGGGAGCATGAAGCCTCCCTCATCCCCAGCCCTCCCGGGGGGAGAAGGGAGCAGTAGCCCTCCCTCTCCCCCGGGAGAGGGACCGAGGGTGAGGGGAGCTTCGCGATGGGTGAGGCAAGTCGAGCAATGCCGCCAATCATGACCGCGTGAAGCGCCCCAGTCCTCGTCGCCGATCCTTTCCCACTTCCCGACATCATGCGCAACGACATCGCGACCGTAGCCGAACTGGAGCGTTTCGACGCCCTGCTCGACGTGCGTTCGCCCGCCGAATTTGCGCTCGACCACCTGCCCGGCGCCATCAATGTTCCGGTGCTCGACGACGCCGAGCGCACCCGCATCGGCGCGATGTACGTGCAGGAGTCGCCGTTCCTCGCCCGCAAGGTCGGCGCCGCGCTGGTCGCGCGCAACATCGCGCAGCACATCGAGCAAACGTTCGCGGGTCACGAGCGCGGCTGGAAGCCGCTGGTCTACTGCTGGCGCGGCGGCATGCGCAGCGGCTCGATGACCACCATCCTGCGCGCCATCGGCTGGGACGCGCGGCAGCTCGACGGCGGCTACCGGACATTTCGTCGGCATGTGGTGGCGGAACTCGAGGTGCTGCCGACGCGGCTGTCGTTCCGTGTGGTGTGTGGTCCCACCGGCTCGGGCAAGACCCGCTTGATCGGCGCATTGGCCGCCGCCGGTTGCCAGGTGCTCGATCTCGAATCCATCGCCGCGCACCGCGGCTCGCTGCTCGGCGGCTGGCCGGATCGCCGGCAACCGTCGCAGAAGGCGTTCGAGACCTGCCTGTGGCAGGCGATGCGACAGCTCGATCCGGCGCGACCGATCTACGTCGAGGCCGAGAGCCGCAAGATCGGCGACCTGCGCGTGCCGCAGGCGCTGATCGAGCGCATGCGCGCCGCCGACTGCGTGCGACTCGATACGCCGGACGCGGCCCGGGTCGAGCTGCTGATGCGCGAGTACGCGCATTTCTTCGCCGAGCCCGCGGTGCTGATTGACAAGCTGAAGGCGCTGACCGCCCTGCACGGCCATGCGCGCATCGATGCGTGGGTACGGGACGCCGAGGTCGGCCGCTGGGAAGCGCTGGTGGCAACGCTGCTCGACGCGCACTACGACCCGGCCTATGCGAAGTCGGCGGCGGCGCACTTTCCGGGGCTGGCGAATGCGGTGCGCGTTGCCCTGCCCGACACCTCCGATGCGGCGCTGAGTCAGGCAGCCGCCGCTCTGGCAAACGCCGATCGCATCCCAAACCAACCTGAAACGGCCGACGGGTGTCGCGTATCGTTGGCGCCGACAACAAACCTGATCGACGAAGAAGCCTAGCCACTACGCCTCCAGATGACTGCAACAAACAGAAGGCTGTCCGACGAGGACGAAACGCCGGCATCAA
>JANXYG010000060.1 GCA_025350245.1 Betaproteobacteria bacterium | reverse complement strand
CAATCTTGCCCTGTTCTGGAACGGTATCCGGACACAGGTGCGGTGGCAATGCGCCTGGTCCGCAATTTCCGTTGCGGCCATGGCCGCTCGCGAGTAATTTCGCGACTGGTCTGCAAACTTCCAGGAGATCGCCATGGCTGCACCGCACAAGAAAGAGCTCGACCCCGCCTTGCGTGTGAAGGCGATCGAATCGCTCCTCGCCGAGAAAGGCCTGATCGACCCCACGGCGCTCGACGCCATGGTCGACTTGTTCGAGAACAAGATCGGGCCGCGCAATGGCGCCCAGGTCGTGGCCAGGGCCTGGACCGATCCCGCCTACAAGGAGCGCCTGCTCGACAACGCCACCGCCGCCATCAAGGAGAAAGACTATGGCGTGTTTGCCTACCCCGACACCCATGCCCACGGCCTGGGCGAGAAGCCGCAGCACTGCTACAGCGTGCGCGAGCTCTGGGGCGACACCGCCGCCGAACGCGAATCGCTCCTCGCCGACCGGTTCGACGACTACAGGGATCCGGCGTGAGCAATCCCGTGCGGCGCTGATCGTGGATATCGCCAACAGCCCGCTGCTGTCGAAGGAGCTGCCCTGCGAGAACCTGGCGGACCTCGAGTTCGCGGAGCCGTGGGAAGCCCGGGTGTTCTCGATTGTCGTGAGCCTGTCGCAGGCGGGTCATTTCACCTGGGGCGAATGGGTCGAGACCTTCGCGGGTGAAGTTGTTGCGGCCGCCACGGCTCACGTGCTCAAGACACCCGTGAGGGTCCCGCTAGTGCGTGCCTGAGATGACGTTCATCCCCGGCTCCGCTACGCTTCACCTTCCTGCTCGAGGGCGCGCAGCCTCCTCGAGGGACCCTGTGGGCGCTGCCCCTCCGCTCACCAATGACACCCGCCCACCAATACCCATGACCGAAGCGATCGCCCCGACCGACACGCGAGTGCCGGTTACCATCCTCACCGGATTTCTCGGTGCCGGCAAGACCACGCTGCTGAACCGCATCCTCCAGGAGAAGCACGGCGGCCGCATTGCCGTCATCGAAAACGAATTCGGCGAGGCCGGCATCGACAACGACCTGCTGATGGACAGCGGCGATGAGCAGATCATCGAGATGAACAACGGCTGCATCTGCTGCACCGTGCGCGGCGACCTGGTGCGCATCCTCGGCGAACTGCGCGAGAAGCGCACCGCCGGCTCGCTGCGCTTCGATCGGGTCGTGATCGAAACCACCGGCCTGGCCGACCCGGCGCCGGTCGCCCAGACCTTCTTCATCGACGACGAGATCGCCTCGTACTATCTGCTCGACGGCATCCTGACCGTGGTCGACGCCAAGCACGCGCAGGCGCAGCTCGACGAGCACCACGAGGCGCAGGAACAGGTCGGGTTCGCCGATCGCATCCTGCTGTCGAAGGTCGATCTCGTCACCGAAGACGAGCGCCGGTTGCTGGTGGACCGCATCGGGCGCATGAACGCCCGCGCGCCGGTGCGCCGGGTCGACTTCGGCAACGCGCCGGTCAACGAACTGCTCGACATCCGCGGTTTCGATCTCGACAGCATCCTCGAGATCGAGCCCCGCTTCCTGTCCGAAGACGAGCACCAGCACGACGAAGCCGTGCGCTCGTTCGTGTTCCGCAGCGAGCGCCCCTTCGACCAGGACACCCTGGCCGACGTGCTCAACGGCCTGATCCAGCAATTCGCCGCCCGCATGTTCCGCTACAAGGGCATCCTCAACATCGTCGGCATCGACAGCCGGGTGGTGCTCCAGGGCGTGCACATGATGATGGCGACCGACCTGGGCAAACCCTGGATTCCCGGCGAAGCGCGCACCTCCACGCTGGTGTTCATCGGTCGCGATCTGCCCGAGGCAGACTTCATCGTCGGCCTGGAGAGCTGCCTCACCCACGCGTAAGCCCGCCCGCGCACGCCCGTATCCCGCTCGATGTTGCATCGGCCACCGGCAGTCGGCTCGGTCGCCGGACCATCGCGCTGGAGCGCCAGCGCGAGAATTTCGATCTCGCGCAATCGTTCCAGTGGGAGGCCGGGCTGAAGCGGTCGTTCTTCGACCAGCGCGCCGAATGGACCCTGGCCTACTACGACATCACCCGCAAGAACAGGCTCACCCGCACCGCGGCCAACGTCGTCACCACGGTCGGACAGCAGTCTTCGGACGGTATCGAACTCGCCGAACAGGGGCGCGCTCTCGAGCCTGAAGACCGCGCACGTCTGGTCAATCTGCTGCTCGAGTCGCTTCAGGAAACGCCGATTGCGGACATCGAGGCGGCCTGGAGTCGAGAGATAGAACGCAGGGTTGCGGCATACGAACGTGGCGAAATCGAGGCCTTCGATGCCGAAGACGTTCTCGCCGAGGCAAGACGCATCGCAAGCTGAATCAGTCGAACACCACCACCGTCCTGATCCCTTCGCCGCGCGCCAGCGCCGCGAAACCGTCGTTGATCTCGTCGAGCCGGATGCGGCGGGTGATCAGTTCGTCGAGCATCAGCCGGCCGGCAAGATACTCCTCCACCAGCCACGGGAAATCCCGCCGCGGCCGCGCGTTGCCGTAGCTCGAGCGCACGATGCGCCGTTCGCCCATGAGCGAGCCCCAGCGGAAGCTCACCTCGTCATCCACGTTTACCTTGCCGAGCCACACGACCTCGCCGCCGGGCCGCACGGCTTCCACGGCGGTGCGAAAGATCGTCGCGTTTCCTGCCGCCTCGAACACGTAGTCGGTTCCCCGCCCTTGGGTCAGCGATTTCACGGCATCGACCACGTCTGCGGTCTTCGCGTCGATCGTATGCGTCGCGCCGAATTGCCTGGCCCGCGCCAGCTTCTCCGCGCCCATGTCCACCGCGATGATGCTGCCGGCGCCCACCAGTCGTGCACCCTGGATCGCGTTGAGGCCGACCGCACCGCAGCCGATGACCGCCACGCTGGCGCCGGCCGGCACCTGCGCCTTGCGCACCACAGCGCCGACACCGGTCATCACGCCACAGCCGATGATGCACGCGCGATCGAACGGAATTTCAGGTGAGACGCGTATCGCGCCCGACTCGGGCACCACGGTGTATTGCGCGTGCGTCGAGGTCACCGAATAGTGGTGCACCGGCGCGCCGGCCCGCGTCATGCGCGTGGTGCCGTCGAGCAGCAGGCCGCGCGGCTGGTGCCGGCTGAACGGTTCGCACAGGATGGGCAGGTCGCGCTCGCAATAGAAGCAGTGACCGCAGTGCGGATTCCAGGAACAGATCACGTGGTCGCCGGGAGCCACCTGGGTGACGCCGCTGCCCACGGCCTCGACAATGCCCGCGCCTTCGTGTCCGAGCACGATCGGCAGCGGATAGGCGAGCGACCCCTGCATCACCTCGAGATCGGTGTGGCACAGGCCGCTCGCGCGCACTCGCACCAGCACATCGCCCGGTGCGAGCGCCGCCATCTCGAGAGTCTCGATGGCGAGCGGTTTGCCCACCTCGTTCAGTACCGCGGCTTCGAACTTCACGGCCCCCCCCCCCTGACGCGACAGCTCGCGTGTCGCCGTGGATGATAGCCGGGCGCTGCCGGACTACCGCGGCATGTATTTGCGCGACAGCGGCACCTTGGTCACCGGCTCCACCCAGAGGTGCTTGCCGTCGGCATAGCAGTCGTGGGTCTGCGGATTGACGGTGATCTTCGGCAGTGCGGCGTTGCGCGCGGCATTTCGCCGGGTTTCACCGGGTCGAACAGCACCACGAGCTTGGTGTCTTCAGTCATCGACACCTCGATCGCGATGAACGCCACCATCGCGGCCACGCCCGGCTCGACGTCGTCGGTGGTGAGCAACCGGCCGCCCAGGTCGATGATCGGGAGTTCGGTCCGATTTCCGGGACATCAATGGCCGCTTCAGCCATACTTCCAACGTTTAGCTGGCAGAATCCCGACTCTGGCCCTGAATCAACCCATCGACACCAAGCCTATTTTGATCGTGCAAAACTGATCGTGCAAAACATAACCACTCTAAAAGCACTCAAGCGCGCGATCATCGACCGCCACGTCAGGCCGGACAACATCACGGGGCTCATGTCGGTGACCACGACACTCGTGCCGCTCGCCGTGCTCTGGTATGCCGCCTTCCTGAGCGCCGAGGTATCGTACTGGCTCACCGCCAGCGTGATCTGCGTGATGTGTCTGTTCCTGATCCGGGTGTTCGTGCTGATGCACGAGTGCGGCCACGGCAGCCTGTTCCGCGGCGCCCGGCTCAACAAGACGTTCGGATTCGTATTCGGTGTGGTGTCGGGTATGCCGCAATACGTTTGGTCGAAGCACCACCTGCATCACCATTCGACCAACGGCAACTGGTCGAAGTATCGCGGGCCGCTGAACATCGTCCCGGTCGACGAATATGCCGCCATGACTGCACCGCAACAGAGCCGGTATCGCCGCTCGCGCAGCATCTGGCTGGCGCCGTTTGCCGGCTTCGTCTATCTGATCCTGAATCCGCGCGTGACGTGGTTGCGCGGCAGCGTCCAGCTGTTTGGCCACATCGTAAGGGGCAAGATCGCGCAACCCGGCGTATCGATCAAGGCGCACGTGCTCACGTTCAAGACGCCCTACTGGTCGTCGAGCCCGGAGTACTGGCACATGTTCTGGAACAACGTGGCACTGCTGAGCATCTGGGCGCTGATGGCATGGCTCGTGGGCCCGGTGTTGTTCTCGGTTTGCTATGTCGTCAGCGTCTCGCTGGCCGGCGGCGCCGGCATCCTGCTTTTCACGGTGCAACACAACTTCGAGCATTCGTATGCGAGCCCTGACGACGGCTGGGATTTCGACCGCGCCGCGATCGAGGGTACGAGCTTTCTGGTGCTGCCGCGCTGGCTGAACTGGTTCACCGCCAACATCGGTTACCACCACATCCACCACCTGTCGGCCAGGATTCCACACTATTGCCTAGTTGCCTGCCACGCCGAGTATCAACATCTGTTCGGCGAGGTGACGCGCCTCCGGCTTTCGCAGGTTCCCGCCGCGCTGAAATGCGTGCTCTGGGACACCCAGTCGCGTCGCATCGTTTCGGTTGCCGAATACCTGCAGCGGTCAGCGCTTCGAGTGGCCGCCTAGCCCGCCAGCGGGCTTCTGTTCGCAACGCGGGTCGGGAGTGACCGCGTCGCCCGGATGCAGCTGAAACCCGTGCCCGCTGCGGCGCATCGGTGCGCAAGCCGTTTGCGATGGCGCCCACAAGACCATCGGATTCCGATCGGGCACATAAGCCCGGCGGTGGCAGTCGACGGAGGATGACACGATGCGAAGCCGTTTCACCAGAGCCGCTTTTGCGCTGATTCCATTGGCCGCTGCCGGCGCCTTGTCGGCCGCGATCGTCGAGGGCATCGACGATGAAGCGCTATCGGCAGGCACCTTCACCATCGCGCGCTTCGATGCCGACTCCTTCGCCGAGCCGGCGCCGGTGCTCACCTACCGGCAGCAGCAGAAGTTCCTGCGCGGCCGCCACCACTTCAACCAGAACTGGGTGCAGTTTCCCTCGCTCGGCGGCGACTGGGGCCTGGGCCCCACCTTCATCACCGACCGCTGCAGTGCCTGCCACGTGAAGGCCGGCCGTGGCGCGCCGCCCGAGAGCGCCGACCAGCAAGCGATGTCGCTGCTGGTGCGCCTGAGCGTTCCCGGTGAGGGTGCGTACGGTGGTCCGAAGCCGCATCCGGTGTATGGCGATCAGATTCAGAACCGCGGCCTGATGGGGCAGGACCGCGACGCCACTTTCCTCGGCGAGCGCGTATTCCCCGAGGTGGACGTCTACATCGACTGGGAGGAATCCACCGTTGCCTTCGACGACGGCGAGAAGGTGTCGTTGCGTAAACCGAAAATCCGCTGGGGCAAGTTCTGGTTCGGCCCGATCGGCCCGGAGGTCATGACCTCGCTGCGCATGGCGCAACCGATCCAGGGCCTTGGCCTGCTCGATGCGGTGCCGGAGGCCACCATTCTCGCGCTGGCCGACGAGCAGAAGGCGCTCGGCTTCAACGGCCGCCCCAATCGCGTGCGCGACGACATCAACAACACCATGGCCATCGGCCGCTTCGGCTGGAAGGCCAACCAGCCGAGCGTGAAGCAGCAGATCGCCGCGGCCTTCGCCGGCGATCTCGGCGTGACCTCGTCGCTGTATCCGGACATGAACTGCCCCGGCCCGCAAACCGACTGCGCCGCGCAGGCACCCGGCAACCAGCCCGAACTCATCGACAGCGACTGGGACGAACTCACCTTCTGGGAGCTCGCGCTCGCCGTGCCCGCGCGCCGCAACGTGACCGACCCGCAATTCAAGCTTGGCGAAAAGCTCTTTGCCGAAGCCCAATGCGCCGTGTGCCACGTGCCCCAGCTCACTACCGCCGATACCTTTCCGGTGCTACCGCAGTTGGCAAAGCAGACCTTCCGCGCCTACACCGACCTGCTGCTGCACGACATGGGCGAAGGTCTCGCCGATGGCCGCCCCGACTTCCAGGCCACCGGCCGCGACTGGCGCACCCAGCCGCTATGGGGCATCGGTTTGTCGCAGACGGTGTCGGGCAGCAATCACTTTCTGCACGACGGGCGCGCGCGCAGCATCACCGAAGCGATTCTGTGGCATGGCGGGGAGGCGGAGGGAGCGAAGGAGCGATTCCGAAAAATGGGGAAGGGGGAGCGGGAGGCGTTGTTGAGGTTTCTGGAGGGGGTTTGAGGGGGCGCACTGTTCTATGGTCTTGATCCAGATCAAGGGCGGAGGCGCTCGAGGGCCAACTGAAGACGACTGTCGCCGCCCGCGCGAAGTTCGGCGCCATTCGGGCTAAGACGGTTGTCTTTTTCGAATGGCACAAGGGCGAGTCGTCCGAATTCTTCGAGCTGGACAAGAAATTGAAGTGGAAGCCGACCACCAGAGAGGCGCTTTTCGGGTGACGGGCCCTTTCTGATATTGCGCAGCGGCATTCTCTTGTCGCCGCACGCAACGTCAGACCATGCTGTGCAAGTACGGATATCCACCCGACAAGCAGGTCAAGGCGACGCAAACGGTGCTGGAGCAGGCGGTGGCATAAGGCTTCACTGTTCGTCCACTTTGGCATAAAACACCGTTCCGGGCAGTCCTTCGAAGTGCCGATCGCAAGTCAGCAGCTCGGCGTCTTGTTGCCGCGCGGTGGCGTAGACGATGGCATCCGCGGTGGCTAGCTTGTGGCTGCGATGCAGATCGGCGGCGAGCAGGGCAATGGTGGTGTCCAGCGGGACCACCACGCATTTCTGCGTGTAGGCAATCACCTGGTCGGCTCGCTCCTCGCCGATTTCGCGCACCAGCCATTTCGACAGTTCGAGCTGCACGATCGTCGGGACGATGCAATACGCTTTCTCTGGAATCTCCCTGCCCAACTTCTTGCCCAACGCGCTGCCGGTCAACCACTCGATCCAGGCCGAGGTGTCGACGACACGCAATGGTACCGCCATCAGTAGCGGTCCTTTCGATCGCGATAGCCATCCTTGCGAGCACCCTTGGCGATACCCGCCAACTGTTCCAGCTCGGGCACCGGCATGACCAAGACACCTTTACCCTTCGGAATGAACACGAACTCCTGGCCGGCTTCCCACTGCTGTTCTTCGCGAACCGACTTGGGAATGGAGATCTGGAACTTGGAGGAGAGCGTTGCGGTGGCAGCCATTGTCCTACCCGTTTTATCGATGATGATTCGGTAAGAGTAAGTCTTTTTACGAACTACCTCAACGCACGTCGAGGCGGGCAAGAGCGCTGTCAACATCCCCATCCTGTGCGACGCACTACAATGCGCCCCGAAAACATCGTCAGCGTCGTGCCTACCCGGAATTCTCGGTGCCGCGCCTCCTGGCTCAATCGCAGGTCCCCCGGAGAACCCAATATGCGTCGTTTCGTCCTCGCTGTCGTGCTGTCAGGTTGTCTCGGCCAGGCAGCCATCGCCGAAGAAATCAGCCCTTCCAAGCTCGGCGACATCAAGCAGTTGATGGAGATCACCGGCAGCGCCAACATCGCCAAACAGTTTGCCGGCATGGTCAGCCAGCAGGTGTTCCAGATGCTGAAGACGTCCCGGCCCGATATCCCCGCGCACGCCGTCGATGTGATGAACAAGGAACTCCTGCAGCTCTTCTCCGAGCGGATGTCCGTGCCGGGCGGCCTCACCGACCAGATCATCCCGATCTACGACAAGTACTTCACCCAGTCCGAGATCAAGGAACTGCTCGCGTTCTACCAGACGCCGATCGGCAAGAAGGCGATCTCGGTGCTGCCAAAGGTGGTCAACGAGAGCATGCTGACCGGCCAGAAGTGGGGCCAGTCCCTCGGGTCCGAGATCGACAAGCGGGTGAAGGCGGTGCTGACGAAGGAAGGCCTGATGCCGACGCCGCCCCATGGTGGCGCACCCGCACCCGCACCATTGCCGGCGCCGAAGGCAAAGTAGTCCGGCAAGCCGCTGGTCGAGTGCGGACACAGAGCCGCACTGACCATTGACTCGGGAGCAACCAGGCTCAAGCCGACGGTATCGGTAGCGGACACTCACCAGCACCATCGAGTTGTTGCTTCAATGGGGAACGTCGGCGTCACGCGCCGCGGGTTGCTCACTGCGTCGGCGGCGCTGGTCGGTGCAGGGTTGGCGGGTGCCACGACACTCGCGTTCGGTCAACAGCCTCCCTTGCCTGCCCACGAGCGATCAGATCCGCGGCCCCGACATTTCTACCGCCTCCGCCCCGGCGGCATCGAATGTCTGGGCATCCGGCCGGGCAGCGTCGTCGGTCTGTTGGGAGGCGGTGCCGCCATCGGCCGCACGGCCATCGGCGGGCCCAGGTAGATCGGATTCATGTAGAAAGGATCGTAACCGCCCCACGGGCTGGCGTAGCCCGGTCCGTAGCCGTAGCCATAGCCGTGGCCAACGCCTCCACCGATCGAGGCGCAGCCGTCGACGACCCCCGCGGTGATCAGCAGCGCGACCGTGCCGAGGCATCGCATGAAGATGTTCCGGTTCGTGTTCATGACTCTTCTCCCGCGCCGATCTGCACGATCGCGAACGGCGCATTGCCGGGGTCGACGACGATGGCGACGGTGCCCTTGCGGATGCCGGGCGCCGGCGCGATCACCACTTTGCCACCGGATGAGTCGATCAGCCGCGAGGTGGCGGCCACGTCGGCCACGCGCACGTAGCGCAGCCATGCCGATGCGAGCGTGGGCCGCGGCGAGGTGATCACGGCCGCGCGCGCGAAGCCACCCGAGACCAGGTGCACGGCGTACGAGCCGTCGGGGCGTTGCACCTCATCGGCGTCGTAGCCGGCGAGGTCGGTGTAGAACTTCGAGGTGCGGTAGGCGCTGCGGGCCCAGAGTTCGGCCCATACCCATTCGTGCAGGTCGCCGGTCACGTCGTCGCCATCGCCGCTGTCGGCGCGGATCACCCCGAACACCGCGCCGTCGGGGTCGGCGAAGATCGCGATCTCACCGCGCCCGTGCAGCCACTTCGGGCCGAAGATGACGCGGCCGCTGTTGGCCTGCACGAAGCGCGCGACATTGCCGACGTCGGGTACCGACATCAGCCCGACCCACTGGCCGCCGCGACCGGCGTCACCGCCGCCGTCGCGTGCGACGATGCCGCCAATCGCATGGCCGTCCTGGCGCACCAGGGTGTAGGCGCGGGCGTTCTTGCCGATGGCCTCGAAGGTCCAGCCGAACACCGTGGAATAGAAACGCTTGGCGGCCGTCACGTCGTCGGTGAGCAGTTCGTGCCATACCCAGCGCCCCGGATAGCGCTGGTCGGACGGCGTATCGGTGATGGGCGGCCAATGGATTTCGTCGCCGTGCGCCAGCGCGGTGCGGGCGGGCAGTGCGGGCATCAGCGCCAGGCCCGCGAACGAGAGAAAGGTGCGGCGCGTTGTCATGGGAACTCCGATCGACGGGGTCAGCGCGACGGGATGACGCCGGCGTCGAGAAAGCGGTTGGTGAAAACCGCGCGCGCGAGCGGCGGATCGGCCGCGGTGGCGTGCGCGATGTCGGCTTCGACGCGCGACGCGTCGAAGGCGCCATAGGTCGCTGTCGCGGACTGCGGCGGATACAGCAATGGTACGGCGGCCGCCCACTTCGCGGCTTCGCGCGCGGCGTCGAGATGCGGGTTTGCGGCCAGCAGTGCGGCAAGGCACGGTGCCGCCGGATCGGCGCAGGCCGCGTAGCCACGCTGCACCACGGCGACCAGACGCTCGACCGTGGCGGTTGCGGCGGCCATGCTGCGCGCCGTGACCGCCAGCACGTTGCCATAGGGGTTGATGCCGAGGTCGCGCCACCACAGCACGCGCAGGCGGGTGCCGAATGCGGCGGCGTATTCCACGTGATGGTGGTAGAAGCCGTTGGCGGCGACGTCGGCCTCGCCATGGTCGAGCGCGGCCACCTTGGCATTGTTGGGCCGGTCGACCCAGTTCACCGTGTCGGCACCTATGTCCGCCGCCTTCGCATAGGCGGCCCACAGACGCTTCGGCGGATCGGTGGCGTAGGCGGCGATGCGCTTGCCCGCGAGTGCCAAGGGCGAATCGATGTGCGCCGTGTCGAGGGAGTAGAAGGCCAGCGGTGAATCCGCGAACACGTTCATCACCGCCACCGGATCACCACCCGCGACACGCGCCGAGATCAGGGCACTGAAGTCGGCGATGGCGGCTTCGCATTCACCGGCGGCGAGCTTGGCCAGCGCGTCGCCGGAACCGCCACCGGCGCGGATGTCGAGTGCGATGTCGGCATCGGCAAACCAGCCACGCTCGCGGGCGTAGTAGAGCGGGGCGTGATCGGCACCGGGCGCCCAGTTCAGGCACAGCCGCACGCCGTCGGCGGCGACCAATGGGCCGGCCGGCAACGACAACAGCAAAGCGAGAAAGCGAGCTATCAAATGGATTTCCTCCAGGCGGCAGCGACGAGTCCGGCGCCGGCCACCAGGGTGAACCCGGCACCGGCTGCAAAGGTTGTGGCCGGCCCGCTCCACTGCCAGAGCGCGCCGGCGATGGCGCTGGCCAGCAGCATCGCCAGCCCCAGCGCCAGATTGAACACGCCGAAGGCCGTGCCGCGCAAGTGTATCGGTGCGTGATCGGCCACCATTGCCGACAACAGCCCTTGTGTCAGGGCCATGTGCAAGCCCCACAGCACGCCCCCCACGCCCACCAGCACGATCGAATCGGCGAGCGCCAGCGCCACATCGGCAGCCACCAGTGCGGCAACGCCTGCCAGCAGCAAACCGGGCCGGCTGAGATGATCGGCGGCGAGGCCGGCCGGATAGGCGCCGGCGGCATAGACCACATTCATCAGCACCATTACCGCCGGGATCCAGGGCAGGCTCACCCCGACGTCCTGCGCGCGCAGGATGAGGAAGGCGTCACTGAAGCGGGCGAGCGTCAGCACCGAGGCGAACAACGTGACCCACCAGAAGCCGGCGGGGAGGCGCGCCAGCTCGCTGCGCGACAGCGGGATACGGCGGGTGGTCGCGGTAGCGGCCCGCTCAGGTTCACGCACGAAGACGATGATGCACCCGACCGACACGAGTGCCGGCAGAGCGGCGAACCAGAGCACGCCGCGAATGTCGGTGGCCATCCACACCATGAGGCCCAGAGCGAGCAGCGGGCCGACGAAGGCACCGACCGAATCGAGCGTCTGCCGCAGGCCGAAGGCGGCGCCGCGCTGCTCGGGCGCGGTCACGTCGGTGATGAGCGCATCGCGTGGCGCGCCGCGGATGCCCTTGCCGACGCGATCGATGAAACGCGCCGTGATCACGAGTGTGGCGCCGCTCGCGAGCGGAAACAGCGGCTTGGTCAACATCGCCAGTCCGTAGCCCAGAACGATCAGAGGCTTGCGGCGACCGATGTAGTCGGAGAGCGCGCCGGCGAAAATCTTGACGATGGCCGCCGTCGCTTCCGCGATGCCTTCGATCAACCCCACCGTCGCGATGCCGATGCCAAGCGTGGTCACGAGGAACACGGGCAGTACGCTGTGCACCAGCTCGGATGAGATATCCATGAACAGCGACGCGAAGCCCAGTGCCCAGACAGTACCGGGCAGGTTTCGCCTATTCATGGGTTGATGATCGTGGCACGGCGACCTGATGCGCGCGCGTTGATCGCCCGGGCATCACATCGTGAAGATCTTGCCCGGGTTCATGATGCCCAGCGGATCGAGGGCGCGCTTGATGTCGCGCATCACGCTCACGGCCTCGCCGTGCTCGGCGGTGAGGAATTTCATCTTGCCCAGGCCGATGCCGTGTTCGCCGGTGCAGGTGCCGTCCATCGCCAGCGCGCGCATCACCAGACGTTCGTTCAGGCGCTCGGCCTCGGCCAGTTCGGCGGGATTGTTGCGGTCGATGAGAAAGCCCAGATGGAAGTTGCCGTCGCCCACGTGGCCCACGAGTGGCGCGATCAGGAAGCCCTCTTTCAGGTCTTTCTTGGTTTCGAGGATGCACTCGGCCAGCCGTGAGATCGGCACGCACACGTCGGTGGCCCAGATCTCGCAGCCGGGGCGCAGCGCCTTGTTGGCGTAGGTCACATCGTGGCGCGCGGTCCAGAGGTGGTTGCGCTCTTCGGTCTTGGTGGCCCACTTGAACTCGCCGCCACCGTTGTCGGCGGCCATCGATTGGACCATCTCGGCGTGTTCCTTGACGCCGGCCTCGGTGCCGTGGAACTCGATGAAGAGCGTGTCCTTGACCGGGTAGTCGAGTTTGGAGAAGCGGTTCACGGCGTCCATCTGCACGTCGTCGAGCAGCTCGATGCGCGCCACCGGGATGCCGAGCTGGATGGTGTGGATCACGGTGGTGATGGCGCCTTCGAGCGAATCGAAGGAGCACACGGCCGCGGCCATCGCCTCGGGAATGCCATACAGGCGCAGCGTGACCTCGGTGATGATGCCGAGCGTGCCTTCGCTGCCCACGAACAGCCGGGTAAGGTCGTAGCCGGCGGCCGATTTGCGGGCACGGCGCGAGGTGCGGATGATGCGCCCGTCGGCCAGCACCACGGTGAGCGCGAGCACGTTCTCGCGCATGGTGCCGTAGCGCACGGCGTTGGTGCCGGAAGCGCGGGTGGCCGCCATGCCGCCGAGCGAAGCATCCGCACCCGGATCGATCGGGAAGAACAGCCCGAGGTCGCGGATGTGGTCGTTGAGCTGCTTGCGGGTGACGCGCGCCTGCACCGTCACATCGAGGTCATCGGCGTTGACCTGCAACACTTGGTCGAAATGGAGCAGATCGACCACCACGCCGCCGTACTCGGGGATCACCGCACCTTCGAGCGACGTGCCGGTGCCGTAGGCCACGACCGGAATCCGGTGCGCCGCGCAAACCCGGACGATGGCCGCGACTTCTTCGGTGGTATTCGGGAACGCCACCGCGTCGGGCCGGTGCGGGATGTGCCACGACTCGTCCTTGCTGTGGTGGTCGCGTACGCCGGTGCTGGTCGACAGGCGCTCGCCCAGCAAGACACGCAACTCGTCGATGGCGCTCTGGACGGGGGTTATCGGAGTGACGGCGGCGGTCTGCAACATGACGATCCTCGGCTCTGGAAATGGCGGGCTGGAGACGTATGGTCGGCGTTCCGGCGGCGGGACGCAAGAATCAGGAACGCCCGGCGTCCGGGAATGCACCCGCGGCGCGCTGCTTGAGGGCCGGGGCAGTGTCAGGCCCGGGTCCAGCGACGCGGGCCGTGTCCGGTGTCGAGCAACAGCTGGGCGCCGCTCGGCCGCCAGTTGGCCACGGCTGACCACTCGGGGTCGCCGTCGGCGCGGGTGTAGAGCACGTCGCCAACGGTGCGCCAGCGGCCGGCCGGCGGCATGCCACCAACCCCGCCGCCCTCGCCGCGAGTGAATGCGCCGTCGGCCTCGAAACTCAGGCGTGATTCCGCCGCGCTGATCCGGCCATCGACGCCCGACATGGCGGTTTGCACCCAGCGCCCCACCAGTGCAGGGTCGTGCCGTTCGGCAGGAGGCGGCTGCGGCCCGAGCGCTGCTTCATGGCTGGTGCGGTCGAACTGCATCGGCAGCCGCACTTCCTGGCCGGTGGCGCGGTTGCGATCGATCAGCGCCAGCACCAGCGTGTCGCCGCTGATCACAGCTTCAAAGCGGGCATCGCCGAGTTCACCCCGCGCGCTGCCGTTTGCCGCATCGGCTGCAACCGTGCCGTCGAGCTCGATGGCGTAGTCGGCCGAGTGAACGATGCGCCCGCGCAATGCTGCGCCGGCTTGCACCAGTGTCAGCGCCAGCGTCCGGCCCTGGGCGGTGGCCTGCCAGGTGCCGTGGAAGGGTTGTTCAGGATTCATGGCAAAAGGCTAGCACGTCGGACCGGAACAACCTTCAGACAAAAAAATCGGGACCCGCAGGTCCCGACGACTCCTCCCCCTTCTGTGAATCTCCCGCAGCAGTCTCTACGGACCGCCTGCGTGAAAGTTCACTTGTTATCGTGTTTTCTCCCCTGGATCGCTCAGGCCATCTTCGCCACGTAGCCGTAGGCCAGGTTGCTGCGGCCGGTGTCGCCGCCGAGGCGCAGGTACTCTTCCTTGATCGCGGTGAGCTTGTCGGCGGTGAAGGCCGGGCCTTGCGAGAGCTTGAGGTCGAGGTTGTAGAGGTGCGTGGAGTTGAGGCCGAAGATCTTCTGCTTCACTTCGCTGTTGGGGCCGCCCAGCGGGATCTTCCAGCCCTTGCTCTTCATGATGTCTTCCGGGATTTCGAGGCGGCGCAGCGCCTCGATCTGCCATTGCGGGCTGCCATACCACACCGAATCGGTGCCCCACACCACCCGCTCCGGCCCCATCAGGTTGACCAGTTGGCCGATGAACGCTGCACAGAAGCGCGGGTTGGTGACCGCGGTGGACGCGAAGCTGCTGCCGATGTCGGCGTAGACGTTGTTCACGCCGAACTTCTCGGGAATGCGGGCGAGATCGGTGGACCACTGGATGTAGCCGCTCTTGTCGAACTCGGCCATTTCACGATCAGGGGCATCCGCCAGCCACGGGCGGAGCGCCGAGTGGTAGATGACGAAATTCATGCCCGGGTTGTCTTTGGCGGCCTTGCCCACGTCATCGACCGTGGCGTTGAGCCAGGTGCCGGCGAACGCCTTTTCGTAGTCGCGCGGCATCAGGCCCTTGTGGATGCAGATGGTGTTGATACCCGACTTGATGGCCTTCTCGTAGAACGGGTACATCAGCTTCTCGTCGTCGAGACGCCACGCGTACTTGGACGGCCCGAACGGATCGCCGATGGTGTACGACTTCCACGACACCGGCTTCAACTGCTCGATGCCGCGATCGACTTCGTCCATCCAGTTGGGATACTTCGGGGTGATGACGGTATGGCCGAGCATCCGGGTAGAACCCGCGAGCTTGTTCACGGCGCGACAGGCATTCTGGATCGCGTCGTTGGAGATCAGCCACCAGGCCGGGTCGTCGAACGGCGCGCCCGACAGCAGCGACACCTTGGTGTCGGAGTCGAGGAAGACCTCCTTGAGGTAGTTCTCCATCTTGTAACGCCCCAGGGTCATGGGCACGTCGTTGATCTTGGGGTTGACCTTGGTGCCCACCGCCCACTTGGTGAGGCCCAGCAGGCCTTCCTTGTTGAAGTCGTCACGCACGAAGTGGGTCTGGTCGTCGAAGATGAACTGGCCCGAGAGTTGTGCCGCTCGATACGCCGACATCTCCATGTCGCCAGCCTCGGCTTCCTTCACGTCGAAGATCGGGCCGAACACCTTGTTCATCGCGAGGAATGCGGTGGCCATGCCGGCGCTGGAGGCAAGGAACTGGCGGCGGTCGATGTTGTGGCGCTTGGCTTCCACCTCCGCCATCTCCTTGATCAAGCCTTCGACCTGGCGCTGCTGATCGGTCTGCGGCGCCGGATTGTATTCGCCGTTGGAGACGATCTGGGTTGGAACTGGGGAACGGAACGCAGCGGTTTCGGCAGGTTCCACCTGCTTCATTTCGTTGTCGCTCAGGTGCACACCGATATGTCTCTGCATGGCTGCTGCTCCTCCGGGGGTTTGTTTTTTGCGGGTGGGTGCTGCGGGAACCTGCCGCTACTTGTCGAACTTGTAGGGACGATCGCCCTCGTCGATGCCGTCGCACGCCAGCTTCACGTTCTTCTTCGCGTTATCGCAGGCGCCGAACTGCGACATCAGTTCGGTACTGTTGGGGTCGCAGAAGAAATCCCTCTGCGCTTTCGTCTGCTCGCAATTGCCGGCCCGTTCCTGCCTGGATTTGGCGTCGTCGGCCGCGGCAACCCCGGTGGTACAGGTGAGAATGGCGATGGTGAATGCTGCGGTCCATTTCATGCGGCGCTCCTCCCTGAGCGGATGGCTTCGGCCCCGTCATGCCGAACGGCAATCGGGGGCGCGACGGTCACAGACAGCGGGACCAAGCGGGCGCGGCGAAGGAGGCGCCCCGGGAAAACGGGCCGGCGGCGGAAGATCTCGTGACAACCGCCGTTCTTCGACCGGCTGGCTGGCCCGCTCCGCAGGGGGTCCGCATGGTGTCATCGCGCGCGCTCCGGGCGGAGCGCAGGTCGTGACATCAATTTGTGCACGGATGCTACCCCCACGCGAAACGCAGCAACAAGAACTATCGGTGATGCGCCGCAACAGCGCGGATCGTTCGGAAACCCGCATGGTTACTGACTTTGCGGTCAGTGATTGACAGATGACCGCGAGTTTCAAGCAACCTGGTAGCGCGCGACCGCCTCTTCGTTCCACTCGATGCCGGCGCCGGGGCGGGACGAAATGATCGCGTGGCCGTCGCGAATGACGATGGGTTCGCGCAGGATCGGCGCCGCCCAGTCGACATATTCCAGATAGTGGCAGGTCGGCGTCACCGCGAGCAGGTGCGCGCTGAACTCGGGGAACAGATGGCTCGACATCTCCATGCCGTGCGCATGCGCCAGCGCCGCGGCGCGCAGCCAGCCGCTGACGCCGCCGATGCGCTGGATGTCGGGCATGACGAAGTCCATGGCCTTCGCTTCCAGAGCCTGCAGCATCTCGAACGGGTTGAGCAGGTTCTCGCCGGCCTGCAGCGGTGTCTTCATGGCGGCGGCGATGCGGGCGCAGCCGGCGTAGTCGTCGTGCCGCACCGGCTCCTCGATCCAGGTCAGGCCCTCGTCGTCGAGCGCGCGGCCGCGGCGGATGGCTTCGTTGACCGTGAGCCGCTGGTTGAAATCGGACATCAGCGCCACGCCGTCGCCGATGCGCGCCTTGACCGCGCGCACCGCTGCGAGATCCTGCGCGAAATCGTCGCGACCCAGGCGCAGCTTGATCGCGTTGAAGTTGCCGGCGGCGAGCAGTTGCGACGCCTGGTCGGGCAGGGCGGCGACGTCACCGATCCACAGGCCGCAACTGTTGTAGGCGCGCACCGGCCGTGGCGTGCCGCCGAGCAGCGTGACCAATGGCACCCCCTGGGCGATCGCCAGCGCATCCCAGGCGCACATGTCGATGGCCGACAGTGCCAGTCCGACGATGCCCGGGGTATCGAGCAGCGTCAGGCGCTGGCGCAGCTTGGCATACAGGTCGAGCGGCGCCACCGGATCGCCGACAATCAGTGGCGCCAGCCCGTGGATGATGTCCACGATCGGCTTGAACGCCATGGCGGCGAAGGCGAACAGGTACGACCGGCCGGTGATGCCTTGCTCGGTTTCGAGGTCGACCAGTACCAGCGCCGCGTTCGGAATCGCGCCGGTCGCCGCCCTGGGCTGGATGCGCATGGGTGCACTGACGGCGCGGGCGCGCAGGCTGCGGAGGGTGAGCTGGGTCGAGGCCATGTTTGTTATTTCTCCGGAGGGGAGGGGGTCGGGAAAGCGGACATCAGGGATTCTTGGGCGCGCCGTCGGCATGCAGCTTGAGCGCCGCGCACACGAAAGCATGCGCCGGTGTCGCGACGCCGACATGTTTGCCCACCATCACGACGTTGCCGGACAGCCACGGCAGCTCCAGCCGGTTGCCGCGCTGCAGGTCGCCGAGCATCGACGCCACCATCCCCGCAGGCAGCGAGTCGGCGCGCGTCATGATCGCATCGACGGTACCGTCGTCGAGTGCGATGCCCTGCGCACGGCCCACCGCCACGACTTCGGTCGCGAGCTGCCGGAACAGGGCGCGGGTTTCGGGGTCATCGCGGATCGGGCCGATCGGCATGCGGGTGAGCGCCGTCATTGACGACATCGCCGCCAGGAACACGAATTTCTCCCAGAGCGCCTGGTTGATGTCGGGCGGTATCCGGACATCGATGCCGGCGCGTTTGCACGCGTCGAGCAGACTATCGACGCGCGCCGAGACGCTGCCGTCGAGCTCACCGAACTGCAGCATCGCCATGCTGCCGTTGTGCCTGACCACGCCGGGCGCCTCGATCAGCGCGGCGATACTGGCGACGCCGCCGATCACCCGGTCGCGCCCGAAGGCGGCGATGAGTTCGCCCTCGGCATGGACCCCGTTCTGCAACGAGACGATGGTGGTGTCGGCGTGCATGAGCGGCCGCGCGATCTCGATCGCGTCGGCGGTGGACCAGAGCTTGACCGCGACCATCACCAGATCGGCCGGGCCGATCGTGGTCGCATCGCTGGTGGCGCGGGTCGGCGCCAGGTGCATGTCGCCCAGGGCGGACAGCACCCTCAGCCCGCCGGCCCGCATCGCGTCGAGATGCGCGCCGCGTGCCACGAAGGTCACATCCCCGCCGGACACCGCGAGCCGCGCGCCGAAATAACCGCCGACACCGCCGGCACCGATCACCGCGATCTTCATGCTGCTGTTCTCCCCTCGACTGGTTTCGGGCGGGAGTATAGAGGGACCCGTCGCGGCGTCACGACTGGCGCGCGGTGGCGATGCTGGGCATCACTGATGTCGCTACATGCCCCAGCGCAGCGCCGCCGTATGTACCGGGGCATCCCACAGCGAGCATGCCGTGGCCGACGAAACCGGCGTACGCCGCCGCGAAGCCCTCCCGCTACTGATCGATTGTCAAAAAAAGGGTGGTCGATGAATGGTTACCGGATTCGGTGCGATGATCCGGGGAGGTGCGTTACCTTGTCGGGCGCGGCCGCTGACGCCGGATCGGTGCGGTGTCGTGGCATGGCGCAAACGACCGCTCGGTAAACTGTCTACAAAAAGATTTTCGGGGAAATCACTGCATGAAAACCGTCCGCGACGCCTGCCAGCTGCAGCCCAACGCCCTGAGCGTCAAGCCCTGTATGCGGTGATGGAGTTGCAGAAGGAGGTGGATGGCGCCGAGGTGCTGGCCCACCTGACGCTCAACGTGCCCAACTACTATGGCGACATGACGCAGCGCGACCTGGTGGCGGAATTGGCCGAGTACCTGGCCAAGCGTCTGGACGCCTTGCGCCCCGACGAGGCTAGCGCCGCGCGGGTGTTGCGGGAGCTGGTAAAGAACCAGCGCCTTGGCTGAACGCGGGCGCCCTGGCCTGATTGACATCCTGACTGCCCATGCAGCTCGCCCGCATCTTCGTTAGCAGTGTGCAGAAGGAGTTGGCCGCCGAGCGTCGTGCGGTGCATGACTTCGTGCAGGCGGACCCGTTGCTGCGCCGCTTCTTCACCGTGTTCCTGTTCGAGGACTTGCCTGCCGTTGACCAGCGCGCCGATACGGTTTACCTGATCGAGGTGGACCGCTGCGATGTATATGTGGGCCTGTTCGGCAACGAGTACGGCTTCGAGGACGCTGCCGGCGCGCCCACCGAGCACGAGTTCGACCGCGCTACGGCGCATGGCAAGCCGCGTCTGGTGTACTTGAAGGGCGCTGACGACAAGGCCCGCCACGCCAAGATGGGCGCGCTGGTGCGCAAGGCGGGTGACCAGCTGACCCGGCGGCGCTTTGGCACGACACAGGAGCTGACTGCCGGTTTGTACGCCAGTCTGGTGGACCACCTCGAGCGAACCGGTCGCCTGAGGGTCAAGCCCTTCGATGCGGCTGCGTGCGCCGAGGCGGTGCAGGATGACCTGTCACCCGACAAGCTGGACCTCTTTCTCGCGCGGGCGCAGACACAGCGCGGCTACATAGTGCCAGACCGAAAAGTGGTGTTTCGAGAATTTCCGGCTGCGCGGACTTGCCGGCAATTGTTCTGTCGCGACGCTGAATTCGAGATTTCTGGTGCATTTCGCGCGCCCAATGACCAATGGCAACGATTTCGGTATTGTC